>NZ_JBKGXT010000011.1:0-190149 GCF_046546495.1 Pseudonocardia nantongensis
GCGGTCGTTGGCGCCCTCCGGCCACGGTGACAACACCCCCCAGATCATCGAGCGACAGGGGCAACAAGTCATGCCGTGGCCGGTGGCCTGCAAGCCCTCACCGGGCTTGATCAAGAAGGTAACGGGGCATCCGGCCAACAGGTCCAGGTCGAGGCGCCGCATCCAGGCGGTGTCCATCCGTTCCTGAACCGCCGCCGTCGCGGCTCGGGCCCACTCCCCCGGCCGGTGCTCATAGAGCGGGAGCGCCCCGACCAGGGCACGTTCCCGCAGGACCACTCCGGCGGTGTCCAGCAGGGCGAGGTCGATGTCGCCTCCGGCGGCGCCCTGCAGCTCCGCCAGCAGCGGCATGATCTCGAGAGGCGTCCCGGGGCGGGGAAGCACGGCGACGTCGAGGTCCCGCGGATCGGAGTCGTCCCGTGCAACGCTGCCGAAGACGGTCAGGACGGCGATCCCGTGCCGCTCGCACAGCGCATCGAGACGACCGTCACCGGCCATCGCCTCGAGCCGGGTCAGCCCGGCCCGCGGGCCGGTCGACGGTGCGTCCACCTGTCCATCATCGCACCGTGAGTGGATATCGCGGTTGGAGCCGCGATAATCACTCACGGGCGCGGAGCGCCGTAGCGCTCGCGCAGCACCGGCTTGACGACCTTGCCGCTCGGGTTGCGCGGCAGCGCGTCGACCAGCCGCACGTGCCGCGGCCGCTTGTAGGCGGCCAGGTGCTCGCGGGCGAAGGCCTCGATCTCGTCGTCGGTGGGCGGGTCGGCCGGGTCCCGCGGGGCCACGATCGCCAGCGGCGTCTCGCCCCACTTCGGGTCCGGCACGCCGATCAGCGCCACCTCGGCGATCTTGGGGTGTCCGGCGAGGGCGTTCTCCACCTCGGCGCAGTAGATGTTCTCACCACCCGAGATGATCATGTCCTTCTTGCGGTCGACCACGTAGAGGTAGCCGTCCGGGTCCTCGCGCACCAGGTCGCCGGAGTGGAACCAGCCGCCACGGAACGCCTCGGCGGTCTCCTCGGGCTTGTTCCAGTACCCGGTCATCACCATCGGGCTGCGGTAGACGATCTCGCCGATCTCGCCGCGCGGGACGTCGTTCATGTCGTCGTCGACCACCCGCACCTCGACGCCGACCATCGGGGTGCCCACGGAGCCGATCTTGCGAATCGAGTCCTCGCCGCGCAGGTTCGTGGTCACCGGGCTGCACTCGGTCTGTCCGAACGCGGTGCAGACCTCGGCCTGCGGGAACGAGTCGATCATCGTGCGGAGCAGCGTGGTGGACGCCGGGGCCGCACCCCAGGAGATCCGCCGCAGCCCCGACAGGTCGTAGCCGTCCAGTCCCGGCACGGCGCAGACCGCCTGCCACTGCGCCGGGACCATGAAGCACGAGGTGACGCCCTCGTCGGCCAGGGTCCGCACCGTCGCCGCCGGGTCGAAGCCGCCCGACGGCGGGATGACGACCTTCCCGCCGGTGATGAGCACCGGCAACATCCCGGACAGCCCGGCGATGTGGAACAGCGGCGCCGCCGACATCCACACCCGGTCGTCGCCGGTGGTGCCCATGGTCGCCATCGAGCAGAAGGCGTGCAGGTAGAGGTTGCGGTGGGTGAGCACCGCGCCCTTGGGGAAGCCGGTGGTCCCCGAGGTGTACATGATGTAGGCGGGTGCCTCGTCCGGCACTGTGCGCTCGGTCCAGGTGTCCGGGGCACCGGCGAGCAGCTGCTCGTACTCCGCGCCGAAGGTGATCACGGACCCGACGTCGGTCGCGCCGGTCCGGGCCTGCTCGACGGCGCCGGCGAAGGCCTCGTCGGTGATCACCAGGCAGGCGCCGCTGTCGTGCAGGGCGTAGCCGATCTCGGAGGCGGCGAGCCGGAAGTTCACCGGTACCGCGATCGCCCCGACCCGCAGCACGGCCAGCCAGGACTCGACGACCTCGATGCTGTTGAGTCCCAGGACCGCCACCCGGTCGCCGGCGCCGATCTCCCGCTCCGCCAGGACGTTCGCCAGTCGGGTCACCCGGTCGTCGAGCTCGCGGTAGGTCCGGCGGTGCGCCGGGTCGACGATCGCCACCTCGTCGGGGCTGACGCGCGCGTGCCGGGCGACGAGATCGCTCATCGTCATGCCCCGGCCGGGCGTCGTCGCCGTCGTCGCCGTCGTCGTCGCTGTCGCTGTGGTCACGTCGTCCCCTTCAGAAGATGGAGTACGCCCCGTCGACGACGATCTCGTCGCCGGTGTGAAAACTCCCGGCCCCCACGGCGAGGTAGACGGCGAGCCGGGCGAAGTCGCCGGGCTCGCCCCAGCGCCGCTGCGGCATCCGCTTCAGGACGTTGCGCTCGAACGCCTCGCTGTGCAGTGCAGGGGAGGCGAGCGGCGTCTCCGTCCAGCCGGCGATGATCGAGTGGGCGTTGATCCCGTAGCGGGCCAGCTCGACCGCGCACCCCTTGATGATCGCGGTCAGCCCGGCCTTGCTCGCGGCGTACGCCTGGTTCCGCGGCGCACCGTGCACGGTCGACACGCTGGAGGTGCCGACCAGCACGCCACCCCCGCCGCGCTCCACCATGTGGCCGGACGCGGCGCGCAGGGTCAGGAACGCGCCGTCGAGGTTGACCCGGGTGACCCGGCGGAACTCGTCGAGTCCGGTGTCGACGAACCGCGAGCCGGACCCGCTCACACCGGCGTTCGCGAAGCACGAGTCCACCCGGCCGAACCGTTCGAGGGTCTCGGCGAAGCTCGCCGTCACCGCGTCGGAGTCGCCGACGTCGCAGCGGATCGCGTGCACCCGGGTGCCGTGCGCGGCGAGCTCCGTCGCGGCCGTCTCGTTGCGCTCGGGGTTGGTGCCCCAGATGCAGACGTCGGCGCCGCACTGCGCGAGCCCGTGCGCCATGCCCAGCCCGATCCCGGAGTTGCCGCCGGTCACCAGCGCGACGTGCCCGGTGAGGTCGAAGAGCGAGCTCATTGCACCGCCCACTCGCCGGTGAACTCCGGCTCGCGCTTCTCGTTGAACGCCGCGAACGCCGCCGGGGCGTCCGCGGTGGCAAAGTTGATCGACTGGGTGCGGGCCTCGCTCGCCAGCGCCTCGCGCATGCTCGAGTCCGCCCCCTCGTGCAGCAACGCCTTGGACTGCGCGAGCGCCACCGGCGCCGCCGCGGCGAGCCGGGCGCCGAGATCGGCCACGAACCCGTCGATCTCGGCGTCGTCGACCACCCAGGTGACCAGCCCGAGCCGGAGCGCCTCCTCGGCGCCGATCATCTCGGCGAGCAGCGCGAGCCGCTTGGCCTGCTGCAGACCCACCAGCTTGGGCAGCAGCCAGGACCCGCCGAAGTCCAGCGACAGGCCGCGCCTGGCGAAGATCTGGGAGAACCGCGCCGCCGGCGTGGCCACCACCAGGTCGCAGCCGAGCGCGAGGTTCCAGCCGGCACCCACGGCGACGCCGTCCACCCGGGCGACCGACGGGACCGGCAGCTCGTGCAGCAGCAGCGCCACCTCGTTGATCCGCCGCATCCGGTCCAGCGGGTGCCCGTCGCGGTCCCCGGCCGCGAGGTCGGCGCCCGCGCAGAAGTCGCCGCCCGCACCGGTGAGCACGAGCGCGCGCACCCCGGTGTCGTCGCGGGCGACGGCGAGCTGCTCGCGCAGCGCGTCCCACAGCTGCGCGTCGATCGCGTTCTTGCGGCGCGGCCGGTTCAGGGTCAGCGTCAGCACCCCGCCGTCACGGCGGGTCAGCAGGACGTCCTCGCTCATGGTGTCTCCTACACGCCGAGCCGGTCGGCGAGCCGGGCGCGGTGCGACGACGGCGGCCCCAGCAGCTGCTCGGCGCTCTTGGCGCGCTTGTAGTACAGGTGCGCGTCGTGTTCCCAGGTGTAGCCGACGCCGCCGTGGTACTGGACCATCCCGGTGGCCGTCGTGAACGTCGCAGGGCCGATGTAGGTCTGGGCGAGCGCGGCGGCCACGGGCAGCGCCTCACGGTCCTCGTCGGCGGTCCACGCGGCATAGCGCAGCACCGACACCGCGTGCTCCCAGGCGCTGTACATGTCCGCACAGCCGTGCTTGACCGCCTGGTAGGAACCGATCGGGCGGCCGAACTGCACTCGCACCTTCGCGTAGTCGACGGTCAGCTCCATCGCCCGCTGCAGCGCACCGGTCTGTTCGGCGGCGAGCGCGACGGCGGCGAGGTCGGCGACCAGGTCGACCGCGGCCGCGGCGTCGGCCGTCGCGAGCCGGCGGGCCGGGGTCGCGTCGAACTCCAGGCGTGCGACGCGGCGGGTCGGGTCCAGCCCGCTCAATCGTGTGCCAGTGAGCCCATCCGCGCCGGCGTCGACGGCGAACCAGCCCGGGCCGTCCGGGGTGCGCGCGACGACCAGCACGACGTCGGCGACATCGCCGGCGAGCACCGGGGTCTTGACGCCGGTGAGCTCCCAGCGCCCGTCCCGCTCGGTGGCCGTGGTGGCGCCGCCGGTGCGGTCCCACTCGCCGCCGCGCTCGGCGACGGCCACGGTGCCGACGAGCTCGCCCGCGGCCAGTTTCGGCAGCAGCTCGGTGCGGGCGGCGTCGTCGTCGAGGGCCAGCAGCGCGTCGGTGGCCAGCACCGCGGAGGCGAGGAACGGCACCGGGGTGAGCGCGCGGCCCAGCTCCTCGGCGACGACCGCCCGCTCCACGTGACCCGCTCCGGAGCCGCCCAGCTCCTCGGGCACGACCAGCCCGAGCACACCCTGCGCCGCGAGGCCGGACCACACGGCCGGGTCGTGGCCGGGACCCTGTTCCGGGCCGCCGTCCATGACGGCCCGCACCCGCTCGGAGGGCGCCTTGTCGGACAGGAACTTGCGCACCGCCGCGCGCAGGTCCTCCTGCTCGGCGTCGAGGACGAGCTTCACCGGTCTCCCTCCCGTCGCTGGGTGCCCACCGCGAGCTCACGGAACGGGACGTCCCGGTCGACCTGGGGTTCCTTCGGCAGGCCGAGGATCCGCTCGCCGATGATGTTGTGCTGCACCTCGTTGGTGCCGCCCGCGATGCTCGACGACGGTGCGGCGTTGATCGCGATCGCGAGCTCGGTGCCGCGCTCGTCGTCGGGGTCCCAGGCGACCGCGTCGGCGCCGGCGAGCTCGCCGGCGACCTCGATGGCGCGCCGCAGCTGCAGCGCGCCGGCCAGCTTGGCGACCGATCCGCGGGCGCCCGGTGGTCTGCCCGCCGCAGCCTCCTGGCGCATCCGGGCGTTGACCAGCTCGAGCGCGCGCTCGTGCGCGTAGAGCTCGGCGAGCCGCTCGCGCCCGCCCGGGTCCCGGTCGGCTCCGGTGCGCCGGGCCAGCTCGAGGAGCCGGGCGAACTCCAGCGGGTTGCTCTTCGCCTTGCCCCGGCCGCCGATCGAGACCCGCTCGTGGCCGAGCATGGTCACCGCGGCCTGCCAGCCACGTCCGACCTCGCCGATCACGTCCTGCGCCGGGATCTCGACGTCGTCGAAGTAGACCTCGTTGAACGGCGCGCGCCCGGACATGTCCTTCAGCGGGCGCACCGTGACGCCGGGCGCGTGCATGTCGACGATGAACATGGTCAGCCCGGCGTGCTTGGGCCGGTCCGCGTCGGTGCGCGCGAGCAGGGCCCCGAAGTCGGCGAACTGGGCGTTGGTCGTCCACACCTTCTGGCCGTTGACCACCCAGCGGTCGCCGTCGAGGACCGCGCGGGCCTGCAGACTCGCGACGTCCGAACCGGCCCCGGGCTCCGAGAACAGCTGGCACCAGATCTCGTCACCGCGCAGCAGCGGTCGCAGGTAGCGCTCACGCTGCTCGGTCGTGCCGAGATCGACGATCGTCGGCCCGCACATCCCCATCCCGATCATGAACGGGTAGAGCGGGAGGTCGAACGCGGCGGCCTCGTCGGCGAACACCTGCTGCTCGGCCTGGCCGAGGCCCTGCCCACCTACCTCGGTGGGCCAGGTGATGCCGGAGTAGCCGGCGTCGTAGAGCGCGGCCTGGAACTCCCGGGCCCTGCGCAGGTGTTCCCCGGGGTCCAGGCCGGCGACCGGGTCGGGGGCGTGCGCACCGAGCCAGGCACGGAGCGCGCCACGATAGTCCTGCGTCGCAGCGTTCTCGGTCTCGTCGACCGCGGTCATGCGCGGCTCCCTCCACATCGACGGCGCGGCGACCCGTAACTTACCGATCAATCGTTAAGTGCACAACGCTCCGGCAGGTCGGCGGTGCCCGCGGCCGCGCGCGAGAGCTTCGCCGAGCGCGGCTACCACGGCACCTCCATCCGGGACATGGCGCGCCGGGTCGAGAGCAACATCGCCACCCTCGAGTGGCGCAACCTCGACCCCGGGAACCGGGAGCGGCTCGCGGGGCTGCGCCGCGCCGCCACCCGGCTCTGGGCCGACATCATCGCCGACGGCGTCGCGCGCGGGGCGTTCCACGTGCAGCATCCCGACGACGCCCGGCGGACGATCGTCGCCGCCTGCAACGCGATCGCGCAGTGGTACGAGCCGGGCGGCGACATCACGCTGCCGGAGCTGGCCGACCGGTACGCCGGGATCGCGCTGCGGATCGTCGACCAACGGGGTTGAGCCGGCGGGCTTCACCGGACCCGGGAGGGCCGTGGCCGGCCGCGACGCCGGTAGCTGAAGGCGAGCAGCACGAGCAGCAACGTCCCGGACAGGATCAGGCTCACTCCCGTCACCCACCCGCCGAAGGGGAGCGTCGGTACCACGCCCCAGATCACGCCCAGGATCATCAACCCGACCCCGGTCAGGACGGACATCACGATCCGCGCCCGGGTGGCGACGCTCTGCCGGGCGGCCTCCATCGCCTGTCTGCGGATCGGCTCCACGTACCGGGCGGGGGTCGAGAACCCCTGCGCGAGCACCAGCACGCCGGCCAGCACCAGGAGCAGCCCCGGGCCGGGCAGGACCAGCAGCGCGACCCCCACGACCACGAGCAGACCGCCGACGATCGCCGCCACCGTGCGGGTTGCGGGATGGCGACGCCAACTGCGAGGCAGAGGGCTCATGGGTTCCGGGGTACCCGGTACGCGCGTCGGAAAGTCCCCTCTCCGTGGTTCCCGTTCGCCGGCATGGCCGACCGGTGTCCGGGTATGCGGGCACGGACCTACGACGTGAGGGGGCACCCTGGATGGCCATCGACGTGCCGGTTACGGAACGACCCGACTTCGGTGAGGGGCGCCTGTACTTCGTCGGGAACGCCACTACGGTGATCCGTTTCGGCGGGTTCTCGGTCCTCACCGACCCGGCCTTCCTCCACGCAGGTGAGCACGTGCACCTGGGGCACGGTGCCTACGCGCGCCGCGAGGTCGAGCCCGCGTGTCAGGCCTCCGAGCTGCCGCCGCTGGACCTCGTCGTCCTCTCCCACCATCACGGCGACCACTTCGACGACGTCGCGGCGCGGGAACTCGACAAGGACCTGCCGATCATCACCAACGACCACGCGGTCCGACTGCTGAACGAGCAGGGCTTCACGCAGGGGTACGCCCTCGACACGTGGGAGTCGCAGGAGGTGACCAAGGGCGACGCCCGGCTCCGGGTCACCTCGATGCCCGGCAAGCACGCGCCCGACCACGTCGCCGAGCTGCTCCCGCCCGTGATGGGCAGCATGCTGGACTTCTACGACGGTGATGACCACCGGTTCCGCCTCTACATCAGCGGGGACACGCTGCTGCACGACCGGCTCCACGACATCCCCCGCTGGTTCCCGGACATCGACCTGGCGTTGATCCATGCGGGTGGGACCACGCTGCTCGGCACGGTCGTGACCATGACCGGGGAGCAGGCCGTGCGGTGCGTGGAGATCATCCGACCGCGCACGGCCGTCCCGATCCACTACAACGACTTCTCGGTGTTCCGGTCGGGCCTCGACGACATCAAGCACGCGGCCGACTCCGCAACGGTGCAGACGGAGTTCCACTACGTCGCCCACGGTGACGAGTACCGGTTCCGCGCCACCCGGTGAACTCCTGCCCGCCCCGTCGAGCCGACGGGCGTGTCTGGTCGCGGGTACGTCTCCCACCGACGCCGACAGCAACGGAAGGGGCCAGCCGTGGTCAGGTCCGAGAACCTCGTAGAAGGAGTGCGCGGCCGCGCGGGACTGACAGCGGCGCGCAGGCCCGCCCGGTCGTCGAGGCCGTGCTCAGCGCCCTCGCCCACGAGCTGCCCCACGACGTGCGGGAACGGCTGACCGAGGCACTGACGCGGCGCTGCGGCAGCTGCCCGACTGGACCGGCGACGAGACCGGGATCGCTCGGACCGTGAGCATCCCGGATGACCGGGTCTCGGGTGCAGCGGGAGGCCAGGGACATGAACGATCGTGCCCACGTGGAGCGCGGGTCCGGGACCGTCACGTTCCGGCTGCGTACCGGCTCCGCCGGCGTCACCGAACCGGATCTCACGCTCGCGCCGGGGCCGGACGCTGCACCGGTGAGCGGGCTCGCCGGCTGTGGGTGCGGGTGTGATCGTCGTCAGGGTGTGGATCGGTGCCACCCGCGGCACCGATCCGCACTGGGGCGGTGATCAACCGCCGCCGGGCTACGGATTCGGTGGGGGTGGTGTGACCATCGCCGTCCCTCAGCTCCGCAGGTGACAGCGGACGGCCCCCGCCCTCGACGGGGGTGGGTTCAGGTGCGATCTCGCGACACACGTCCATCGCGTACGGGCACCGGGTATGGAAGGCGCACCCGCTCGGCGGGTCCGTCGCATCCGGCGCCTCCCCGGTCAGCACGATCCGCTCGCGCTGGTGGCGCGGGCTCGGGATCGGGACGGCCGAGAGCATCGCCCCGGTGTAGGGGTGCGCGGGCCGCTCGAACAGCCGCTCGGTCGGCCCGCGTGGGCCGGCGGCCGGCCCCTATGACGAGTCGGTGATCGCCACCAGAAGGCGGGTGGCCGGCTTCGAGACGCTGGTGACCGGCCAGATCAACTTCCGCGCGCTGGGGATGACGCGGTGGAGTGCGGCGCGGCGACCCCCCAGACGAACCCACTGCTGGAAAGGGTGTGTGCGCCCGCGGTGGCGGGTACCCCGAGGAAGAGCGCGCAGTTCCAGCAGCGGGACGTCGCAACACCACTCTCCTGTGATCCCGCCGAAAAGGGGAACTCGCCATGTCCAAGATCATGACCCGAATGCGTTTCCTCGTGCACGACATCAACCGCTGCCACGACCGGATGTACGGCCGCCGGACCTGGTAACCGTCGCTCCGGGCGGACATCGCGGAACCGCCGCACCGAACCGTCGACCCGCCTCGTGAGTTGTTGTGCGGTTGGTTCAGGCTCGATTCCTACGGCCCGGTCAAGATGTCCGTCCGGACCGTCTGCAACCCGGAGGCCGCCTCCGATTTCCCGATGTACTCAGAGCTTCACATTCCCGGTTCTCGCAGCGCGTCGCGGACCGGCTCCGAGCCGCACATCGTTCTCGGCGCGCGCTCGGGCCTCGTCGAGGTAGCCGTCGTCGGCCATGTGGCCCGCAAGGTAGCGCGCCTGCACGCCCGATACACATCGAGCGCCGGCGGGAGATCGAGCGCCGGCGGGAGAACGCCACCCGGCACGGGAGGCCGGAGACGTCCCGACCGGAGCGCTGTGTCTAGCGCTCCACCAACTCGGCTGCCGGGTCGACGTCCGCGAGCTCGACGCCCTCACCGACCGACATACGCCGGTTCCCGCTTCTCCAGGAACGACCGCACACCCTCCCGGTGGTCCTCGGTGGCGAACAGCTCGCCGAGGGTGCTGCTCACCCATCGGCCCAGCTCGGTCCAGTCCGGATCCAGACTGCGGCGCAGCCCGCGCTTGAGTGCGGCGACGGCGAGCGGCGGGTTCGCCGCGATGGTCCGGGCCCGCTCGAGCGCCGTGGGCAGCAGCTCGTCGTCGTCGACGACACGTCCGACCAGGCCGATCCGTTCGGCCCGCTCGGCGTCGATCACCTCACCGGTGAGCAGCAGCTCGGCGGCCCGCTCCCGGCCCACCAGCTGGGCCAGCCGGGCGATGCCGGCGACGTCGCTGCACAGGCCGCGCTTGACGAACAGCTCGCCGAACCGGGCGTGCCGGGACGCGACCCGCAGGTCGGCCATCAGCGCGAGCTCCATCCCCCAGCCCACCGCCGGGCCGTTCACCGCGGCGATCACCGGGACGTCGGTCTGCAGCAGCGCGCCGGCGGCCGGGGTGAGCCGTGGGGCCGGGCGCGGCGGTGCGTCCTCGCCGCTGCCCATGAGCTCCCGCACGTCGTCGCCGGAGCAGAACGACCGGCCGGCGCCGGTCACGACCAGCACCCGGGCGGTCGTCGTGCGGACGAGCTCGGTGAGCTCCTCGTACGTGCGGCGGCGCAGGGCGTTGTGCACGTCCGGGCGGTCCAGCGTGATCAGTCCGATGTGGCCGTCGACCTCGTACCGGACATCCTGCTCGGTCATGCCCGCCCTCCCCGGAGCTCGGCGGCCACCGGGCCGCGCAGGTCGCGTTTGAGCACCTTCCCGCTCGGGGTCCGCGGCAGCGGCTCGGCGCGGAACACCACGTGGGCCGGCACCTTGAACGACGCCAGCCGGTCTCGGACGTGTCCGCGCAGCCGCTCGGCCGACTCCGGGCCGGGGACGGCGCCGGGCCGCAGGTGCACGACCGCGACCGCCTCCTCTCCCAGCGACGCGTGCGGGACCCCGACGATCGCCACGTCGCCGACGGCCGCGTGCTCGAACAGCGCGGCCTCGACCTCGGCGCAGTAGATGTTCTCCCCGCCGCGGAGCACGACGTCCTTCATCCGGTCCACGACGTACACCCAGCCGTCCTGCACCCGGCCCAGGTCACCGGTGTGGAACCAACCGTCGGTGAAGGCCGCGGCCGTCGCCTCCGGGTCGTTCCAGTAGCCGCGCACGATGTTCGGGCCGTGGAACCACAGCTCCCCGACCTCGCCCTCGCCGAGGTCCTCGCCACTCGCCGGATCGACGACGCGGACGTCCGCCCCGGGGACGCAGCGCCCGACGCTGTCCGGGTGGGCCACGTAGTCGGCGCCGCTGTTGGACACCACCGCCGAGGTCGTCTCGGTGAGCCCGTAGCCGTTCGCGGGGGCCACCAGCGACGCGAACCCGGAGTCGATGCGACCGATCAGGTCCGGCGGGATCGGGCTGCCGCCCATGCTGATACCGGCCAGCGTCGGCAGCTGCCGCGCGTCGGCGGCCTCGACGAGCCGGCGCATCACCGTCGGTACCCCGGACACCGCGGTGAGCGACTCGCGGCGGATCAGGTCCAGCGCCTCGGCGCTGTCCCACCGGTACTGCGTGGCGAGCTTCGCCCCGGTGTGCGGGGTGTAGCAGAGGCTGGTGATGCCGGCGATGTGGAACAGCGGGAAGGTGCACAGCCCGCCCTGCTGCGGGGCGTCCGGGGCGGCCGGCGGAGGTTCCCCGCCGTTCGCGATCGCGGCGCCCACGTACGCGCCGAGCCGGGTGTTGCGGACGTTCGTGCAGTGGTTGCGATGGCTGCCGATGGCGCCCTTGGGACGGCCGGTGGTGCCGGAGGTGTAGAGGATGGTGGCGTCGTCGTCGGGGTGCACGTCCGCGTCCGGCACGCCTCCGTCGGCGGCGAGGGCGGCGAGCAGGTCGGCCCAGGGCCGCGCGCCCGGCACCGGCTCCTCGCCGCCGCGCACCTCGATCAGCGGCAGGCCGCCGAGCTCGGACAGCTGCGGGGCGATCAGGGCGGCGCGCTCGGCGTCGGCCACGACGAGGCGCGCCCCGGAGTCGGCGAGGGCGTAGCCCAGTTCGGCGGCCGACCACCACGCGTTGAGCGGCACCACGACGAGGCCGACGACCTGGGCCGCGTAGAAGATCGGCGACCACTCCGGGACGTTGCGCATCGAGACGGCCACCCGGTCGCCCTTGACCAGCCCGTACTCCCCGGTCAGGCAGCGGGCGACCCCGGCCACCTGCCGCAGGTGCTCGGCGTAGGTCCAGCGCTCGTCGCCGTACACCAGGTACGGGAGATCACCGAACGCCGCGGTGTCGAGCAGGATCTCGCGCAGGGTCTGCGGGCCACCGGAGTAGACCCGCATCGGGATGCCGCGGACCGGGTGCTCGACGATCTCGAACTCCGCACCCGGCGCGGTGAACCGGGCGGTCAGCTCCGCCCGCGCGCTCACGGCGGTCTCGCTCCCCGGCGCACTCATGCCGCGAACGCCAGGTCGAGGCCTGCCGAGGGCCACTCGAGCGTGTACAGGGTCCCGCGACCGGACGAGGTGATCCAGGCGGTGCGCGAGTCCGCCCCGGCGAAGCAGATGTTGGTGACGAACGGGTCGTGCTCGGGCACCGGGACCTGCCGCAGCAGCGTGCCGTCCGGCGCGAGCACGCTGACCGCCCCGGTCACCAGCGTGGCGACGCAGACGTTGCCGTCGCCGTCGACGGCCAGCGAGTCGAGCAGCTGGTAGCCGGCGAACCCGTGCAGCAGCCGCGCGCCCCCGGGGCCGACGCCGTCCGCCGCCGGAGCGATCCGCCCCGGGCCGGTGACGTCCCAGCACCACACGCGCCCCGGGCCGGTCTCGGCGATGTACACGCGGGAACCGTCCGGGGACAGCCCCACCCCGTTCGGCTGCACCAGCGGATGCACCACCTCGGTGATGGACGACCCGTCCGGGCGCGCGTAGTAGAGCGCCCCGGTGTCGCCGTCGCGGTCGCGGCTCTTGCCCAGGTCGGTGAACCAGAAGCCGCCGTCGGTGTCGAAGACGATGTCGTTGGGGCCGCGCAACGGCCGTCCGTCGCAGGCGGTGTAGAGGTCGGTGACCGTGCCCGCCTCCGGGCCGTCGAGCACGACCCGCTGGATCCGCCCGCCGATGTAGTCCGGGGGCTGGTGCCCGGGCGCGGTGATCCCGTCCCGGTCGTGCCACTCGAAGCCGCCGTTGTTGCAGACGTACACCGCGCCGTCCGGGCCGACGGCGGCGCCGTTGGGCCCGCCACCCAGCTCGGCGACGACGTCGACCCGGCCGTCCGGCGCCACGCGGGAGAGGGTGCCGCGCCGGATCTCGACGAGCAGGACGCTGCCGTCGCGCAGCGCGATCGGTCCTTCGGGGAACCGCAGCCCGGTGGTGACGGCGCGCATCGGGACGCTCGCCGTGGTGTCCGTGGTGGAATCGGAGACGACCATGCTCCAGCCCTTCGTCGACGGTGACGGTCGGATACTGATGGCTGAACGATCGTTAAGTGACGCTACGAGCGAGGCACCGTGGTGTCAACGGATGCCCGCAGCCGCTCCCGCAGGTCCCGCTTGAGCACCTTCCCGACGGTGTTGCGCGGAAGCTCGTCGACGACCACGACCTCGCACGGGCACTTGTAGCCGGCCAGCTGCCCGGCGCAGTGCTCCCGGATCTCCGCCTCGGTCGGCGCCCCACCGGCCACCGGCTCGACCACCGCGACCACCCGCTCGCCCCAGACCTCGTCGGGGGCACCGACGACCGCGGCGGCGGCGACCGCGGGGTGGTGGTGCAGCACCTCCTCGACCTCGCGCGAGTACACGTTCTCCCCGCCGGTGAGGATCATGTCCTTCATCCGGTCGACGATGTGGAAGTAGCCCCCCGCGTCGCGGCGGGCGAGGTCGCCGGTGTGGAACCAGCCGTCGCGGAACGCCTCGGCGGTCGCGTCCGGCCGGTTCCGGTAGCCCGCGCACACCTGGTCGCCGCGGACCACCAGCTCGCCCACCTCGTCGTCGGCGCAGTCCGCACCGGTCTCGTCGACCACGCGCACGGCCGAGAGCGCCATCGGCCGTCCCACCGACGCCAGCAGCTCGGTGCGGCCCCGGGCCGCGGCCAGGAGGTCCTCGGGGGTGTGCACGAGCACGTTGCCGGCGAGCTCGGTCATCCCGAACCCGGTCTGGAACCCGGCGTTCGGGAAGCGCCGCATGGCCTCGCGCAGCGTCGCCACCGGCATGGGCGCGGAGCCGTAGCCGATGCGGGTGATCGAGGTGGTGTCGTGGGTGTCCAGCGCCGGGTGCCGCAGCAGCAGCGCGAGCATCGTCGGCGCCACGGTCGTGCTGGTCACCCGGTGGCGTTCGACGGCGGCGAGGAAGCCCTCGGGGTCGTAGCGGCGCAGCAGCACCAGGGTGTCCGCGCCCAGGTGCGCGACAGGCACCGCGTACCCGGCGATGTGACACAGCGGCCACGGACACAGCGTGACCGTCTGGTCCTCGTCGCGCCGGCTCCAGCTCACGCCCGCGTTGAGGACGGCGGCGGTGACGGAGCGGTGGGTGAGCACCGCGCCCTTGGCCCGGCCGGTCGTGCCCGAGGTGTAGAGCAGCCAGGCGGGTGCGTCCTCGTCCGGCGGTTCCGGTTCGGTGTCCGGAGACCCGTCGAGCAGGTCGGCGAACTCGCGGGCTCCCTCGGCCGGGCCGTCGACGGTGACGATCGTGTGGACCGTGCCGGCGGCCCCGGCCGCGGCACGGGCGGTGTCGAGGAAGCGCTGCTCGGTGAGAAGCACCGTCGGGGTCGCGTCCGCGAGCAGGTCGGCGACCTCGCGGGGCGCCAGCCGGTAGTTGACGAACACGAGCGTCATCCCGGCGAGCGGGACGCCGTAGTAGGCGAGCACGTACTCCGGGTTGTTCTCGGTGAGCACGGCGACCCGGTCGCCGGGCGCGGCGATCGCACCCAGCCCGTGGGCGAACCGGCAGACGTCGGCGTGGAGCTGCCGGTAGGTCCAGCTCCGGTCCTCGAACACGAGGGCGGTCGTCTCGGGCGCCCGCATCGCGGCGAACGCCACCACGTCACTGATCCTCATCGATCCTCCGTGGTCTCGCGCGGGTGTGGCGGAGACCCCGGCTCAGCCGGGGTGGTCCAGGTAGCGGGGGTTGGCCACGGTGAGCCGGTCGGTCACCGCGGCCCGGACGGCGGCGAGCAGTGCCGGGTCGTCCGCGTCGAGCACGCCGGCGCGGATCGCCGCGGCCAGGCCCGCCTGGTCGCCCCGGGCGAACGCGGCGAGCCGCTCGCCGTGCCGCCGCTCCAGCTCGGGGCCGAGCAGCAGCTCGCGCTCGACGCCGTCGAGGGTGTTGGCACCGACACGGGCCAGGAAGTTCAGCCGCCCCTCGGTGGCGGTCATGACGTCCTCGCGCAGGAACATCGCGACGGCGGCGACGAGCTCGGCTGCGGTGGGCCGCCCGTGCAGGTCCGAGCCGGGCGCCGGGTCCGGGGTGTCCACCGGGTCGGCGGGCAGGCCCAGCGCGAGCAGCACGTCGTGTTCCTGCTCGCACACCCGTCGGCCGACCGCGGCGAGCTCCATCGACGGCGTCTGCCCGGACAGGTGCCGCTCGGCCATGCCCCGGCAGCCGACCGCCCAGCGGGCGGTGCCGTAGATCTGCCACCAGCGCACGGCCTCCGGGTCGGGGCGGTGCCCGGCGACTTCGGCGTAGCCCTCGAGCAGCTGGTCCACGGTGCCGAACCCGCCGGCCGGCAGCGGCGACCCGAAGCGCCAGCACTTCACGCACAGCCACCCGAGGTCCTCGCGCGGGTCACCGCGGTGCACGACCTCCCAGTCGAGCACCGACCGCAGCCCGGTCGGGTCGATGATCAGGTTGCCGGTGCGGAAGTCGCCGTGCACGAGCGTCTCGGGCACCGGGTCGGGCCGGTGCCGCTCGAGCCACGTCAGCGCGATCTCGATCGTCGGCAGCGGCTCGCCGAGCTCGTCGTAGGTCGCGCGCAGCTCCTCGAGCGGGTCGGTGGCGACCGGCTCCGGAAGCGTCCCGACCGGGACGGTGTGGATCCGGGCGAGGGTGCGGCCGAGCTCCGCGGCCATGTCCTCACGCGCCGCGGCGTACTCCGGATCGCGCAGCAGACGCCGGGCGATCGTCTCGCCGTCGACGTGTTCGGTGATCAGGTACGGCGCGCCGAGCGTGGCCGCGTCGGTGCCGCTGTCGAGCAGCCGCGGCACCGGCACCCCGGCGCCGTCCGCGCCGGCGATGGCGGCAGCCTCCCGGGCCATCCCGTCCGGACGGCCGGCGCCCGGTGGGTCGCGCCGCAGCACGAGCCGGCGCTCGGGCCCCGCTGCCGGGTGTGCGGTGAACGACCAGGTCTCCCGGCTTGCCCCGCCGGTGAGCCGGGTGGCGGCGGGCACCGAGACCTCGGTGCCCAGCACGGCGGTGAGCCGCCGGCCCAGCAGGCGGGCCAGCGCGGCGGGGTCGGCGGCGTCGGCCGGGTGGCCGTCGAGCACGGGGCCGGGCCGTGTCGGGTCGGGCTGTGTCGGGTCGGGCTGCGTCGGGCCGGACCGCGCACCGGACCGCATGGTCATCGTCTGCCACCCCTTCCGGGCGTCACCGCTCCTGCGCGCCCACCATGTCCAGGGCGAGCTGCTGGTAGCGACCGACGACCTCGGTGCGGCTCAGCCGGCCCTGCGGGGAGTACCAGCCGGCCACCCCGGTGCACATCACCACGATCGCCCGGGCGGCCTCCTCCGGCAGCGGTGTACCGAACACGCCGGCCGCCACCCCGTCGGCGACCACGCCGTCGAACATCCGCTGCTGTTCCTGACGCTTGGCGCGGTGCGGGCCCCGCACCGGCTCCTCCAGGGCCCGCAGCTCGCTGGTACCCAGCAGCGTGCCGCGCTGGTCCTCCAGGTGGAACAGCACCTGGGTCTCGACCAGGGCCCGCAGCCGGTCCGCCGGGTGCGGGCCCGCGGCGTCCACGGCGGCCCGGGTGCGCTCCAGCAGCGCCTCGACCCCCCGCTCCATGATCGTCACGAGAACCTGCTGTTTCGAGGGGAAGTGGTGGTAGAGGGCCGCCGGGCTCACCCCGGCCCGCACCGCGATGTCCCGCACCGACGTCCCGTGGTAGCCGTGCTCGGCCATCACCGCGACCGCCGCGTCCAGGATGCCCGCCTCCCCCGGCGGCGTCGCGCGGGTCGTCACCGCTCGCTCGGCGGCGGCCCATGGCCGGCTCGGACTCGCCACGCGGCCACCTCCTGTCGGCACCCGGTCGGAACGGATCCGTCAGATTACCCGCACGTCGCGGCATCACTTGATGGCCAGCGGATTGATCGGCGACCCGAGCGCCCGCCGGAACTTGATCGGCGGCGCGGCGAGGAAGAACTCGTAGCGCCCGTCCGCCGCGCAGTCCTCGGCGAGCTCCTCGAGGTCGAGCATCTCGCCCAGCGTCATGCCCATGTCCCGGATCAGGACCATGTGCACCGGCAGCGTCTCGCCCGCCACCTCGCCCGGCAGCACCTCGACCGCCCAGTTGTCCGAGCAGACCGCCGCGACGTCGCGGGCGTGCAGCCACTCGCAGCAGGCGAGACCCAGGCCCGGCTCCCCCGCCATGAACGACGCCGCGTCGCCGTCGGCGAGGAACTTGCGCCGCCAGCCGGTGCGCACCGCGACGACGTCACCGGCGCGCACCTCGGTGCCCTGGGCGGCGAGCGCCGCGTCCAGCTCGTCCGGGGTGATCGCCTCGCCGGCCTCGAGCCAGTCGACACCGCGGTGCCGGGCGACGTCGATGAGCACGCTGCGCCCGGCGATCCCCTTGGCCTGGTGCTCGATGGAGAGGTGCTTGACGCCGTGCGGGGTGATGTCCGAGGCGGGGAAGCCGTTGTAGAGCTGCTCGTCGTAGTAGACGTGGGCCAGACCGTCCCACTGGGTCGCGCTCTGCAGCGGCATGAACACGTAGTCGTCGGCGTAGTGGAACGCCCCGGGGAAGTGCTCCTGGTCGGCGCCCGTCTCGGACAGCAGCAGCACCGGGTTGATCCGGCCACCGCCCGGCTGCGGACCCCCCGGACCGAACGGGATGCCCAGGTCGAACACCGCTCCGGTACGGATCAGCCCGGCCGCGGCGACGATCCGCTCGGGCGTGAGCAGGTTGGTGGTGCCACGCTCGTCGCGGTCGTCGCCGGAGTCCCAGCGGCCCCAGTTCGACAGTCTCGCGCCGAGCGCGCGGAAGTCCGTGCCGTCGTCGGTCATCGGCGCTCCTTGTCCGGGCCCGCGAACCGGAACAGATAGCCCGCGACCTTGCGCATCTGGATCTCCTCGGAGCCCTCGGTGATGCGGTAGCGGCGGTGGTGGCGGTAGATGTGCTCGAACGGCGTGTGCCGGGTGTAGCCGAGGCCGCCGTGCACCTGCATGGCCCGGTCGGCCGCGTCGCAGACGAACCGGTTGGCCCGGTAGTTGCACATCGAGACCCGGTCGCTGATCTCCATGTGCGGCACCCGGTCGAGCTCCCACGCGGTCTTGCGGACCAGTCCGCGCAGCATCTCGGCCTCGGTCTGCAGCTCCACCAGGGGCCACTGGATCGCCTGCTGCGTCGCGAGCGCCTTGCCGAACGTCTCGCGTTCGCGGGCGTAGTCCACGCTGCGGTCGATGCAGAACTGACCGGCCCCGACTCCGGAGGCGGCCTGCCGGATCCGGTTCTCGTGCACGAACGTCTGGGCGACGGCCAGCCCCTGACCCTCCTCGCCGAAGATCGCCGAGTCGGGCACCCGGACGTCGCGGATGGTGACCTCGGCGTGGTCGGTGGGCATGTTGAACGTCCACCAGTGGAAGTCCACCGAGAAGCCGGGGGCCTCGGTCGGGACGAAGAACGCGGTGATTCCGCGGGCGTCGCCCGGCTCGCCCGAGGTGCGGGCGAACACCACGTCGTGGGTGGCCGAGTGCATGCCGGAGTTGAACCGCTTGGCCCCGTTGAGGACCCAGTCGTCGCCGTCGCGGACGGCGGTGGTCTCCATCCAGGTGGCGTCGCTGCCGTGCTCGGGTTCGGTGAGCCCGAACCCGACCCGCTTGGTGCGGGACAGCATCGGCTCGAGGAACTCCTCGCGCTGCTCGGCGGTGCCGTACTCCAGCATCATGTGCACGAACGGGAAGTTCCCGACGACCGACGACTCGTTCTGCAGGTCGTTGTGCAGGCCGAGTCCCTTGCGGGCCAGGTGCTCGCGGATCACCGCCATGTCCAGGTTGGACCCATCGGAGCCGCCGACCTCGGACGGCAGCCCGTACCGCAGCCAGCCGGCGGCGTCGGCGCGCCGGAACATCTCGCCGAGCAGCTCCTCCCACTCCCGACGCGGCACCCCGCCGTGCTCGAAGTCGGTGCGGGCGTACTCGCGGCGGTGGTCGAAGAAGCGCTGGTTGTCGTCCTGTTCCTGCAGCGGCAGGATCTCCCGATCGACGAAGTCGTCGAGCTCGGCGAGCCGGCGGGTCAGCTCCTCGGGGAGCGCGAAGTCCACGGTGACCTCCTTAACGATCGTTCAGCCAGCATGGCATCGTGGTGGCGACGATGAAAGAGGAAAGAAGGGGTGGGACGCGTGCGGGCAGCTCAGGTCGAGCGGCTGGACGGGCCGGAGGCGGTCGAGGTCGGCGAGGTCCCCGACCCGGTCCGGGGCGAGGGCGAGGTGCTCGTGCAGGTGCGAGCTGCGGGCATCAACTTCCCCGATCTCCTGCTCACCCAGGACCGCTACCAGTACAAGCCGGAGGTCCCGTTCGTCCTGGGCGGCGAGTTCGCCGGTCTCGTGCGGGAGGCCCCCGCGGACTCGGAGTTCTCCCCCGGCGACCGGGTGGCCGGGTCGAGCACCATCGGGGCCTTCGCGGAACTCGTGACGGCACCGGCGTCGAGCGTGTTCCCGCTGCCGCCGTCGATCGGGTTCGACGCCGCCGCGTGCGTTCCCATGAACTACCTGACGATGACGTTCGCCCTGATCACCCGGGGCGGGCTCCGCGCGGGCGAGACGGTGCTCGTCCACGGCGCAGCGGGCGGCATCGGGACCGCGACCATCCAGCTCGCCGCCGCCCTCGATGCCCGGGTCGTCTCGGTGGTCTCCACGCCGGAGAAGGCGGAGTTCGTGCGCTCGGTGGGCTCGCACGAGGCCGTGCTCGCCGACGGCTTCAAGGACGCGGTTCGTGAGCTCACCGGCGGCGCGGGCGTCGACATGGTGGTCGACCCCGTCGGCGGCGATCGCCTCACCGACTCGCTGCGCTGCCTCGCCCCGCTCGGCCGGCTGCTGGTCCTCGGGTTCACCGCGGGCGACATCCCGAGCGTGCGGGTGAACCGCCTGCTGCTGAACAACATCGACGTGCGCGGCGTCGGCTGGGGCGCATACGCCGGCCCCCGGCCGGGATACCTGCGCCAGGAGTGGGACCGGCTGCTGCCGTTCGTGTCGTCCGGGGCGGTCGCGCCACCGGTCACGGCCACCTACCCGCTCGAAGAGGCGGGCGCGGCCGTCGCCCGGCTGGGAGAGCGGAGCGTGCTCGGGAAGGTCGTCGTCACGCCGTCGCCCACATCAGCGGCGCCACGGCACTAGTCAACTTAACGATCGTTCACCTAGCATCGTGGCGTCCCGCGGCGTGGCAGGAGGGCGGCCGATGCACGAGATCCGCTACGAGGTGACCGACGGCGTCGCCACCCTGACCATCGACCGGCCGGACAAGCGCGGCGCGATGACCTACGCGATGCTCGACGAGTTCACCGAGCGCGTCGAGCAGGCGGGTGCCGATGACGCGGTGCGCGTCCTGCTGGTCACCGGCACGCCGGGCAGCTTCTGCGCCGGCATCGACCTCGCCGACCTGGCGAGCCGCGACCCGGACGAACGGGGACGTGACGTCGATGGCGGCGCCGGCGACCGTCGCGGCGGTGTGCCGCTGCTCGTCGGCTGCCCGAAGCCGGTCGTCGCGGGCGTCGACGGGATGGCGGTCGGCATGGGCGCCGAGTTCGCCACCCAGGCCGACCTGCGCATCGTCTCGACCCGGGCCCGGTTCCGCTGGAACTTCACCCACCGCGGCCTGGTGTCCGACACCGGCGCCGGCACCTGGCTGCTGCCGCGCCAGATCGGCACCGGCCCCGCGCTGCGGCTGCTCTACACCGGCGAGGACCTCGACGCCGACCGGGCACTGGCCCTCGGCTTCGCCACCGAGGTCGTCGCCCCCGACGAGCTGCCGGCCGCCGCCGACCGGCTCGCCCGCACGATCGCGGCGGCGTCGCCGTTCGCGCTGGCGCGCACCAAGAAGCTCGTGCAGGGAGGCGCGGGCACGGACCTGCAGTCGCACGTGGGCACCACGCGGGTCGCCCTGGCGGAGTGCTTCGCCTCCGCCGACCACGCGGAGGGGGTGGCCGCGTTCCTGGAGAAACGACCCGCCCGGTTCACCGGCCGGTGAGCGCCGGCGCGACCGACCCTGCCGAGCGAACCGACCCCGAGACGAGGATCGACATGAGCGAGCAGAACGGCAGCGACACGCAGCGCGGCGAACGCGTGCGGGTCACCGTCTCCGACGGGGTCGCCGACGTCCGGCTGTCCCGCCCGGACAAGCGCAACGCGCTGGACCCGGCCATGTTCGCGGGCCTGGTCACCACCGGCGAGCGGCTGCGCGACGACCCGGCGGTGCGCGTGGTCGTGCTCTCCGGGGAGGGCCCGGACTTCTGCGCCGGTCTCGACTTCGGCTCGTTCCAGGCCATGGCGTCCGGAGAACGGCTCTCGGCAACCGCACAGCTGCCGCCCTCGGACGGGCCGGCACAGGCCGCCGGCCAGCGAGCGGCCTACGTCTGGGCGGAGCTGGGAGTGCCGGTGATCGCCGCGGTGCGCGGCAACGCGCTCGGCGGTGGCCTCCAGGTCGCGCTGGGGGCCGACATCCGCATCGTCGCCCCGGACGCCCGGCTCTCGGTGATGGAGGTCGTGTGGGGGCTGATCCCGGACATGACCGGCACCCAGGTGCTGCCCGAGCTCGTCGGGCGCGACGTCGCGAAGGAGCTCACCCTCACCGGCCGCACCATCGACGGCACCGAGGCGGCGCGGATCGGCCTCGCCACCCGGACCGACGACGACCCGCTCGCCGCCGCGTTCGCGCTGGCCCGCGAGATCGCCGGGCGCAACCCGCACGCGGTGCGCGCGGCGAAGCGGCTGCTGGACCAGGCCGGGCGGGTCGATCTCGCGACCGGGTTCGCGGCCGAGCAGGTCGAGATCGGCGCGCTGATCGGGAGCCCGAACCAGGTGGAGGCGGTGACGGCGAACTTCGCCAAGCGGGCCCCGGTGTTCGAGGAGGCGCCGTGAGCGACGACAGGACCATGAACGACGAGAGAGCCATGAACGACGAGGGAGCCGTGAACGACGAGGGAGCCACCGCGCTCGCCGCGGCCCGGCGCATGTCGCACGGCGAGCAGCTCGCCCGCCAGGCCCGGCTGCGTCCGGAGGCGCTCGCATTCCAGTTCGGGGGCGAGCGGCGCAGCTACGCCGAGCTGGACGAGCGCGTGACCCGCCTGGCCCGGGCGCTGGCCGACCGCGGTGTGCGCCGTGGCGACCGGGTCGCAGTGCTCATGCAGAACTGCCTGGAGCTGGTCGAGGCCTACCTCGCCGCGTGCCGGCTCGGCGCGATCGCGGTGCCGGTGAACTTCCGGCTGGTCGCCGACGAGGTCGCCTTCATCCTCGCCGACGCCGACGCCGCCGCGCTGGTCGTCGACGCCGACCTGGCGGCGACCGCTGCAGCGGCCCGAGGCGCGGCACCGGACCTCCGCGCGGTGCTCGCGACCGGCGGCGCGGAAGCGACCCCGGACCTCGGCGCCGAGTCCTACGAGGACGCTCTCGCCGGCGCGGACCCGACCCCGCTCGTGATCGACGTGCCCGAGGACGACCCGGCGTTCCTCATGTACACCTCGGGCACCACCGGGCGACCCAAGGGTGCGGTGCTCACCCACCACAACCTGGTGAACAACAGCGTCAACGTCGCGCTCACCCAGGGCATCAAGGACCCGGACGAGGTGTGGCTCTCGGGCCTGCCGCTGTTCCACATCGGCGGGCTCAACGGCATCCTGTTCCACCTGCTCGTCGGCGGCCGTTCCATCATCACCCGCTCCGGCGGCTTCGACGCGGCCGAGATCGTGGACCTGATGGAGCGCGAACGCGTCACCGGGTGCTACTTCGTGCCGACCCAGTGGAAGGCGATCTGCGAGCTGCCCGGCATCGGGGACCGGGACCTCCCGCTGCGCCGGATGTCGTGGGGCGCGTCGGTGGCACCGCCGTCGGTGCTGCAGGCGATGGCCGACACGTTCGGCGAGGTGCCGAACTACAACATGTTCGGCCAGACCGAGATGAGCTCGGTGACCTGCGTGCTGCGCGGCGAGGACGCGGTCGCCAAGATGGGCTCGGTCGGCACGCCGATCATCAACGTGGAGGCGCGGATCGTCGACGAGCAGATGCGTGACGTCCCGCGCGGCGAGGTCGGCGAGATCGTCTACCGCGGGCCGACGGTCATGCGGGAGTACTGGCGCAACCCGGAGGCCACCGCGGCCGCGTTCGCCGGCGGCTGGTTCCACTCGGGCGACCTGTGCGTGATGGACCCGGACGGCTTCATCACGGTCGTCGACCGGCTCAAGGACATGATCGTCTCCGGTGGGGAGAACATCTACTGCGCCGAGGTGGAGGCCGCGATCGACGCCCACCCCAAGGTCTCCGACGTCGCCGTGGTGGGCGTGCCGCACGAGCGGTGGGTGGAGACCCCCTGCGCGGTGGTCGTCCCCGCCGACCCGGCCGACCCGCCGATCTTCGAGGAGATCGTGGAGCACTGCCGCACCCGGCTGGCGTCGTACAAGAAGCCGACGTCGCTGCAGGTCGTCGACGCGCTGCCGCGCACGGCGTCGGGGAAGGTGCAGAAGTTCAAGCTCAGATGAGCAGACGGCGACCGGAACAAGACCGACGGAGAAGCAGGAACAGGTAAGGAGTAGCCCGTGGACATCACAGGCGCATCGGCGATCGTGACCGGTGGCGCGTCGGGCCTCGGCGAGGCCACGTCGCGGCTGCTGGCCCAGCGTGGCGCCAAGGTCGTCGTGCTCGACCTGCAGGAGGAGAAGGGCGAGAAGCTCGCAGCCGAGCTCGGCGGGACGTTCGCCAAGGCGGACGTCACCGACCAGGAGCAGGTCAGCGCCGCGGTCGACGCCGCGTCGGAGCTCGGGCCGCTGCGGCTTCTCGTGAACAGCGCCGGGCTCGGCCGCGCAGCCCGCATCATCGGCCGTGACCTGTCCCCTGCCTCCCTCGATGACTTCGAGTTCGTGCTCCGGGTCAACCTCGTGGGAACCTACAACTGCGCGCGACTGGCCGCGTCGGCGATGGCAGCGACCGATCCGCTCGCCGACGGCACCTCTCGCGGCGCGATCCTGAACACCGCGTCCGCCGCCGCCTTCGACGGTCAGATCGGCCAGACCTCGTACTCGGCATCGAAGGGCGGCGTCGTCGGCATGACCCTGCCGATGGCCCGCGACCTGTCCCGCCACGGCATCCGGGTCAACACGATCGCACCGGGCCTGATCGACACCCCGATCTATGGCTCCGGCGAGCAGGCCGATGCGTTCAAGGCGAAGCTCGGGGAGAGCGTCGTGTACCCGAACCGGCTCGGCACGGCCGAGGAGTTCGCGTCGATGGCGGTCGAGGTGCTGACCAACGACTACGCGAACGGCGAGACGATCCGGCTCGACGGTGCGATCCGCATGCCCCCGAAGTGACGAGGCTCCGCTCGAGGCCCGCGCCGTCACGACGTCACCCCGTCGCGGCTCGCGGACCGCGCCGCCTCCTGCGGAACAGCGACTCCTGGGCGATGCTCGCCCGCAGCACACCGTCCGGCGTGGACAGCGATCCCGTGTACCAGCCGCGCCCGCCGCCGGTGGAGCGGCCGACCAGGTCCATCAGCATCCAGCGGTCGATCCGGGCCGGCCGGTGGAACCACAGCGCGTGGTCGAGGCTCGCGCTCGGTTCGTAGCCCTCGGTCATCAGCGGCAGCAGCCCGGTCATGATGTCCGACAGGTAGGTCAGCACGGCCGCGTGCATCAGGTCGTCGTCGGGCAGCGCCTCGGTGCAGCGGGCCCAGAACCGGGTCGGCAAGCGGCCCCCGTTTGGCTGCGGCGGCTGCCGACCCTCGAACCCGAGCAGCCGGGGCGGCTCGAACGGCTCCGACTCCTCCGGCGCTGCAACGTCGGGGACGGGATCGACCTGCTGGTCCAGGCCGTCCTCCGGCGTCTGGAACGACGCCGACAGGCTGAACACGACCTCACCAGCCTGCTCGGCCACCACGCGGCGGGTGGAGAACGAGCGCCCGTCGCGGTCCCGCTCGACGCGCAGCAGGGTGGGACGAGCGGTGTCGCCGCTGCGCAGGAAGTAGCCGTGCATCGAGTGCGGCGGACGGCCGTCGGGCACCGTCCGTGCGGCAGCCAGCAACGCCTGCGCGGCGACCTGGCCACCGTAGAGCGGGTACCGCTCGTCGAACACGGTCGGAGCCCGAAAGCCGTCCCGCCCGACCGGTTCGAGGTCGAGCAGTTCGAGCAGCGAGACGTCGGCCGGGGCGGGGAGCGGGTGGGCGGGCATCGGGTACGTGGAAACGATCAGCTCGCAGCCGCCGGGACGGGTGCGGGGGCGGGGGCGGGGGCGAGCGCGCCGCCGAGCCGGTCCCGGATGATCCCGGCCGCCTCCTCGACGATCCGGGTGACCAGCTCGTCGCAGGTCGGGACGTCGCGGATGAGGCCCTGCACCATCCCGGCGGACCAGATGCCGGCGTCGAGGTCCCCGGTCTCGTAGACGCCGACGCCGCGCGAGCCCGCGACGAGCTCGCGGATGTTCTCGAAGTCCGCGCCGTCGTTCAGCCGGGCCACGACCTCGCGACTCACCGCGTTGTCGGCCACCCGGGCCGTGTTGCGCAGCTGCCGGAAGATCAGCTGGGTGTCGCGCTCACCGGCCTCGACCAGCCGGTCCTTCACGCGTCGATGGATGCCGGACTCGACGGTCGCCATGAACCGGGTGCCCATGTTGATCCCGTCCGCGCCGAGGGCGAGCGCCGCGACCAGCCCGCGGGCGTCGGCGAACCCGCCGGAGGCGATCATCGGGATAGAGAGCCGATCGGCCGCGGCCGGGATCAGGACCAGGCCGGGGGTGTCGTCCTCACCGGGGTGGCCGGCGCACTCGAAGCCGTCGATACTGACCGCGTCGACACCGATCGACTCGGCCTTGACCGCGTGCCGCACGCTCGTGCACTTGTGGATCACCTTGATCCCGTGCGCGTGGAAGTGCTCCAGGTGCTCGGTCGGGTTCGACCCGGCCGTCTCCACGATCGGCACGCCGGCGTCGATGATCGCCTGCCGGTACTCGGCGTACGGCGGCGGGTCGATCGCCGGCAGGATCGTCAGGTTCACCCCGAACGGCCGGTCGGTGAGCTCGCGGCAGCGTGCGATCTCCTTCGTCAGCTCCTCCGGCGTCGGCTGGGTCAGCGCGGTGATGAAGCCGAGGGCGCCGGCGTTCGCCACCGCGGCCACCAGCGGGGCCCGGCCCACCCACTGCATGCCGCCCTGGATGACCGGGTGGTCGATGCCGAACTCCTCGGTGAACCGGGTCCTGATCACGCGCACTCCCAACTTAACGACCGTTCAGAAGCCGAACATCACCGATCACCGCCACTGCCGTCAACACGTCGTCCCGGCCACGGCTCGCCGGCCCGGCACCGGACGGTCGCCACGACGGCCCGCGGACCGCGCGTCGGGGGCTCCGGATGCGATCCGACAACGGTCCTCCCACCGCGGTCGGCGAGCGTCGGTCGCCCGCAGTACGGTTCCGCAGGTGACATCCGAGGAGACCCGCGCGATCGACGCTCACGCCCCGGACCAGGCGACGACCGACCGACTCCTGGGCGGCGCCCACCACGACCCGCACGCGGTGCTCGGCGCCCACGCGCACGCCGACGGCACGCTGATCCGGGTGCTGCGCCCGGACGCCCGAACGGTGTCGGTGCTGCCCAACGGCGAGCGCGCACTGGCCCACGAGCTGACCCGGGTGCACGACTCCGGGCTGTTCTCCGGCGTCGTCCCCGGGTCGGGCGGCGACTACCGGCTGCTCGTCGGCTCCGGCCCGGACGACGCCCCCGAGGAGCGGGTCGTCGACGACCCGTACCGCTGGTTGCCGACGCTCGGCACCCTGGACCTGCACCTGATCGGCGAGGGCCGCCACGAGCGGCTCTGGGACGCGCTGGGCGCGCACATCCGCCACTACGACACGGCGTCCGGCCCGGTGACCGGCACCAGCTTCGCGGTGTGGGCGCCGAACGCCCGCGGCGTGCGCGTCACCGGCGACGTCGACGGCTGGGCCGGCTGGGCGCTGCCGATGCGGTCGCTGGGCACCTCCGGCATCTGGGAGATCTTCCTGCCGGACGTCGGCGTCGGCGCCCGGTACAAGTTCCGCGTCCTGGGGCCGGACGGGCGCTGGCGGGACAAGGCGGACCCGATGGCGTTCGCCACCGAGATCCCGCCGCAGACCGCCTCGGTGGTGACCGCACCGGTGCACGAGTGGGGTGACCACGAGTGGATGGCCGCCCGCGCCACGAGCTCCCCGCACGCGGAGCCGATGAGCGTCTACGAGATGCACCTCGGGTCGTGGGTCCCGGGCCTGGACTACCGGGAGATCGCCGAGCGGCTGGTCGCCTACCTGGACGGGACCGGATTCACCCACGTCGAGCTGCTGCCGGTGGCCGAGTACCCGTTCGGCGGGTCCTGGGGCTACCAGGTGACCTCGTACTACGCACCGACCGCGCGGTACGGCACCCCGGACGACTTCCGGTACTTCGTCGACCGGCTGCACCGGGCCGGGTACGGCGTGCTCGTCGACTGGGTGCCCGCGCACTTCCCGCGCGACGAGTGGGCGCTGGCCCGGTTCGACGGCACCGCCTGCTACGAGCACGCCGACCCGCGCCGCGGCGAGCAGCCGGACTGGGGCACGCTGGTCTTCGACTTCGGCCGCAACGAGGTGCGCAACTTCCTCGTCGCGAACGCGCTCTACTGGCTGGAGTCGTTCCACATCGACGGCCTGCGGGTGGATGCCGTCGCCTCGATGCTCTACCTGGACTACTCCCGCGCCGACGGCCAGTGGCTGCCGAACGTGCACGGCGGCCGGGAGAACCTGGACGCGGTGGCGTTCCTGCAGGAGATGAACGCGACCGTCTACCGGGAGCACCCGGGCGTCGTGACGATCGCCGAGGAGTCCACCGCCTGGCCCGGCGTCACCCGGCCCACCTACATGGGCGGCCTCGGTTTCGGGCTCAAGTGGAACATGGGCTGGATGCACGACACGCTCGACTACCTCGCGCACGACCCCGTGCACCGCAGCTACCACCACAACCAGATGACGTTCTCGCTGATGTACGCGTTCAGCGAGAACTACGTGCTGCCGATCAGCCATGACGAGGTCGTGCACGGCAAGGGGTCACTGTGGACCCGGATGCCCGGCGACGACTGGAACAAGGCCGCCGGGGTCCGCGCGCTGCTGGCCTACATGTGGGCGCACCCGGGCAAGCAGCTGCTGTTCATGGGCGGCGAGTTCGGCCAGCCGCGCGAGTGGTCCGAGCAGCGCTCGCTGGACTGGCACCTGCAGCAGGCCGACCCGCTGCACGGGGGCATCACCACGCTGCTCGGCGACCTGAACCGGATCTACCGGGAGCACCCGGCGCTGTGGTCGCGCGACACCACGCCGGACGGGTTCGCCTGGATCGACGCCAACGACGCCACCGGCAACGTGTTCTCGTTCCTGCGCTACGGCACCGACGACGACGGCCGGCCGACCGTCCTGGCCTGCGTCGCGAACTTCTCCGGCGCGCCGCGCGAGGACTACCGGGTCGGGCTGCCGTTCGCCGGCCCCTGGACCGAGCTGGTCAACACGGACGCGACCGGGTACGGCGGCTCGGGGGTCGGGAACCTGGGCCGGGTGCGGGGCGAGCAGTACATGTGGCACGGCCAGCCGGCGTCGGCGGTGCTGCGGCTGCCGCCGTCGGGCGTGCTCTGGCTGGTGCCCGAGGAGACCGGCGGGCCGGTGCTCGCCGCCACGGACACCGCCGCGGTCCCGGCGGCGTCGGTGCCGGCGCCGCTGCCGGCCGGGCAGCTCCCGGACGCCCCGGAGGACACCGACGTCGAGGCTCCCGCCACCCCGGACGACGGCTTCCGCGCCGCCGCCGGGGCCCCGGCCGACGACACCGACAGCGCCGTCGCCGACAGCGCCGTCACCGACAGGGCAGCCACCGACAGTGCCGTCACCGTGGGTCCGGCGCTGGTCGAGGGCGATCCGCCGCCCTCGACCAGCGCCTCCCCCGCTCCCGGGACGGTCGGTGTGCGGACGGTGCGCACCGGCTCGTTCGTCACCGGCACCTCCGGGCCCGGCACTTCGGAGACCGGCACCTCGGAGACCGGCACCGCCTCCAGCGACTGACCGGGCCGGAGCGACCGCCCAATTGAGGCGTCCGCCACCCGTCGTCGTGGTCAGCGGGACACCAGGGCTGTGCGGCGGAGATCGAACGGCCCTGGTGCCGCTCGTTGCGCCGTGCTTTCACGAGGGGCCCGGTCGTCGTCGTGACCGTCGGCGGGCCGGTCGAGGTGTGCAGACCGGTCATCGACCCGGTCGGCGCATCACTTGCCGGTCGCTCTAACGCGGCTCGGGCGCCGGCGCCCCGGCGTCGGCCCGGCGGACGCCGAGCACCGCGACCGCACCCAGCGCAGCCACCCCGGCGAACGCGAAGAAGCCCCACGGGTAGGCGATCCCGGCCTGCAGCAACAGCCCGCCCAGCAGCGGCCCGCTGATCGCACCGAGGCGGCCGATCCCGCTCGCGGCTCCGAGCGCGGACGCCCGGGCATGCGCCGGGTAGTGCCGGCTGACGTAGGCGTAGACCAGCACCTGGGAGCTGAACACGAACACCCCGGCCAGCAGGACGCCGAGGTAGATGCCGAACCCGGGCATCCGCACCGCCAGCAGCGCCAGGAACACCGTGGCGGCGGCGAACCAGGCGATCGCCGCCGGGCGCAGCCCGATCCGGTCGGCGACCCGGCCGGCGACCAGCAGGCCGAGCACCGCGCCGACGTTGAGCACCAGCAGCTGGGACAGTGCTGCGCCGAGCCCGTACCCGGCGACCCGCATGATCTGCGGCAGCCAGGTGTTCAGGCCGTAGACCAGCAACAGCCCCATGAACGAGGCGATCCAGAACGCGATCGACGAGGGCAGGTAGCCGTCCCGGACCAGCTGCGCGATCGGGTTGCGGGACGCGGCGGGCCGCGCCGTGGCACCGGCCGGCGCCACGACCGGGACGTCGTCGGGCAGGTACCGGGACAGCAGCGGCGCCAGCACCAGCGCGGGCAGCGCGCCGAGCACGAACATCCACTGCCAGCCGAAGGCCGGGATCACCCAGATCCCGAGCAGCGAGGTGGCCACCGCCCCGGCGTGGTAGCCGGTCATCAGGATCGTCGTGGAGCTGCCGCCGCGGCCGGGCCTGCCGTGCTCGTTGACCATCGCGATGGCGACCGGCAGCACCCCGCCGAGACCGAGCCCGGCCAGGAACCGCAGCGCTGCGAACATCCACGGGCCGGTCGCGACCGCGCACGCCAGGGTCAGCACCGAGAAGGACACGACGGTGATCAGCATGGCCTTGCGCCGGCCCAACCGGTCCGCGACCGGGCCCACGGACAGCGCGCCGACCATGACGCCGAGCAGCCCGGCCGTGGAGATCAGCGAGGCGGTGGCCGGGTTCAGTCCCCAGACCGGGTCGTCGAGCAACGAGGGCAGCACCACCCCCAGCACGACCAGGTCGAACCCTTCGAGTGCCACCGCGGACCAGCACAGCGGCGCCACCCAGCCGCTGCGCCCGGGGGTCCCCGTCGCGTCTCCGGCTGCCGCGCCGCTGCGGGTCGGATCGGTCACCGCGTGCCTCCTCGCTCGTCGGTGCGCGGAGTGTCCACGGCTATCCCGGTTTCCGGGTCGCACCTTCCGCAGAGCGGAAACCGTGTGGTCCTACCGGGTCCGTTGTCCCGGCCGGGCCGGTCGCCGGGCGCAGCAGCGACCACCACACGGCGAGCAGCACCGCGGTGTAGAGGGCGCGGCCGAGCGCGCCGGTCACGGTGCCGTCGGCCCACAGGTCGGCCCAGCTCACCGGGATCAGCGCGACCGCCAGCAGCGCGCCCACCACCCGGCGCCGGGTGTCGCCCGGACGTCCGGACGCCACCAGCACCAGCAGACCGGGCCAGAGCAGCAACAGGTAGTTGTGCCAGGAGATCGGCGCGGCCAGCAGGCCGGTCGCCAGCACGGCGAACGGCGCGGTCCCGGCCGGGTCGGTCCCGGCCGCCGAGGAGAACCCGTACCGGATGGTGCGGCGGGCGTAGTGCGCGAGCGTCCCGGCCAGCAACAGCGCACCCGAAACCGTCCCGAGCATCGTCGGCAGGCCCCAGCGCAGGGCCAGCCCGGGCAGCGAGGCGTTGGCCGGGGTGGGGCCGACCGGCTCGGCCAGCACCATCGACAACCACTGCCACGCCGTCGGCCAGCCGGCGACGGCCACCCCGGCCAGGGTGGCGAGCGCGGCCGCGGCGACCCCGGTGCGCAGTGCCGGCCACCGGCGCTGCGCGGCCGGTAGCAGCAGCAGCGGCGCCAGCGACGGCTTGAGCGCGACGGTGACGCCGTACAGCACGGCGGCCGTGCGCCCGTGGCCCCGCCGGTCGGCGAGCCAGCCCGCGACCAGGCCGGCCAGCAGCAGCGGGTAGATCTGGCCGAGCAGCAGCGTGCCGTGCAGCGGCGAGGAGGCCAGCACCGTCCCGACGCCGAGCAGCGTCCAGGTGCGGCCCAGGGCGAGCTCCCGGCAGACGGCGCCGACCACGACGACCACCAGCAGCACCGACAGCCCGGTGAACGCCCGGTAGGCGGTCAACGGGTCGAGCAGCCCGAACGGCACCAGCAGCACCGACAGCAGCGGCGGGTTGAGGTTGTGCAGCCGGGCGCCGGTGTCGTAGATCGCGGCGCTGCCGACGCCCCGTTCGACCAGCGCCTGCGCGGACCGCCAGAACGTGTCGAAGTCGACGTGCATCGCCGCCACGTCCGTGGCCGGGAGCCAGCGCAACAGCGGTGGCTGGCCGAGGGCGAACAGCAGCGCCGCGGTGACCAGCGCGGCCACCGTGACGACCGGCACGATCACCCGGACGGCACGGCACAGCTGCTCCGGGACTCCGGCAGGTCGCGGGCCGCCGATGACGGGCTCGGTCGCCCCCGGTGCACCGTCCTCGCCGGCGCGCACCGGTCCGGTCACGGCTCGGACGGGCCCACGGCGGAGCGGCTCAGAACAGGGCGCGGGCCAGGGCCCGGCGCGCCGTGCTCACCCGCTGGTCGTCCCCGGGGAACAGCTCGAACATCTCGACCAGGTGCTCGCGGACCCGGTCCCGGTCCTCCCCCGCGGTGCGGCCGACGGTGGCCACCAGCCGGTCGAACGCCGCCTCGACCCGGTCATCGGCCAGCTCGGCGTCGGCCGCGGCGAGCTGGGCGTCGACGTCGTCCGGGTTCGCGTCGGCACGCTCGATCGCGGACGGGTCGGCCCGCTCCGCCCGGGCCAGGAACCTCGTCTGGGCGAGCGCGGCCTTGGCTTGCTCGTTCGCCGGCTCGCTGTCCAGGATCGCCCGGTAGGCGGCCTCGGCACCGGCGTAGTCACCCTGCTCGAGGGCGTCCTCGGCCGCGGTGAACCGCGGGTCCTCGGGCTCCTCGGCCGGCTCCTCGTCCTGCTGGTCGGTGTCGCCGGCCGCGGCCCGGCTCTCGCCCTCGGCGATCGCGGGCATCCGCTCGCGCAGCGCGTCCAGCAGCGAGCGGACCCACTCGGCGGCCTTGTCGTCCGGAATGGCGCCGTTGACCGCGTCCACCGGCTGCCCGCCGACCAGGACCACCAGCGTCGGGACCTGCTGCACGCCGAACGCCTGGGCGATCCGCGGCTGCGTGTCGATGTCCACCCGGGCCAGCCGCCAGGCGCCACCACCGGTGGACGCGAGGCGCTCCAGCTCCGAGGAGAGCTGCTCCTCGCGCGAGTACCGGCTGGCCCACAGCTCGACGACGACCGGGACCTGCAGCGAGGGCTCCAGCACCTCGTTCTGGAAGCCCTGCTCGGTGGCGTCGACGACCCACGGGCCGCCGGCCCCGCCCTCGGGCGGGGCGCCACCCGTGGCACCGCCGGTCGGCTGCTTACCGGCCGCCTCGGCGCGCGCCTTCAGACCGGAGAGGTCGACCGCTCCGGCCATGGCCGACGACATCGCCGAACGCTGGGCCGCCTGACGGGGATCTGGGCGTGACACGTCGCCCATCCTGGCACGCGCGCGAGTCCGGTGTGACAGACCCCGCCCCGTGCGGCCGCTGCCGAGCCGTGCGCGCGGCCGAGCCGTGCGCGAACCGCTGTGCCGGACCGCTTCCGGTCCCCGCCCGGTGCACCGGGGCCGCACGGGCACCGGCCGGGGCACGCTCCGGCGCCGCACCGGCACGCTGCGTCCGCAATCACCGGACCGGCGTAGCAACACCCGGGCCGGCCGCTCGTTGAACCGGGTGCAACGGCCGGACGATCACCGCGCGTGGCCGGACGGCAGCGGACGCGATCGCAGCCACGAGAACGACCGACGGCGTGCCCCGGGCACCGTCGGAGACCGGAGGATTCGAGACACATGAGCAACCTGCAGACCGCCGCCAAGCCGACCCTCGCCTACGTCGCGCTGGCCCTGGGTGCGCTCGGCATCATCGCCGGCATCTTCGTCCCGCTGGCGGGCTGGGTGCTGGGCCTCGCGGCCCTGGTCACCGGCTTCCTCTCCTTCCGCCAGCCGGCCCTGGCCAAGCTGGGCCAGATCGCCATGGTCCTGGGGTTCGTGGCGATCCTGGTCGGGGTCTTCTTCTTCACCAACGCCATCGCCTGACGACGACGACCCGCCCCGGGCAACCGGGGCCGCCACCGCGGGTGGCCCGGACGGCCGGTGACGGATACCCGTCACCGGCCGCCGTCGTCTCCGGGACCGGCTCGGGTCGGTGCCCGGCTCGGATCAGTGGCCCGCGGCGAGCCCCGCGAGCACCTCGGCCAGCTCCGCCGGGCGGGTGAGCATCGGGAAGTGCCCGCCGGCCAGCTCGACGAGCCGGGCACCGATCCCGGCGGCCGCCTGCCGGCCCACGCCCGGGTCGACGACAGCGTCCGCGGTGCAGACCACCGACACGGTCCGCCCGGACGGCCGGGTGGTCAGCGGCGAGGGCTCCTTCAGGACCGACCAGTCCTGCGGCCGCAGCCCCGCCACCGCGCCGGCCACCGCACCGTCCGGGTCGTCGTGCCCGAGCGCGGCCAGTTCCTCCGCCACCCCGCGGTAGACCCCGGACGCGGCCGTCGCGCCGTCCGGCCAGTAGGTGACGCGCCCCTCGCCCCGCCGGACGCCGGCGTCGTAGCCGGGGACCATCGGCCCGGGCTCGGCCCGCAGCCGTTCGATGTAGGCCCGCCCGGGCTCCGGCACGAGCGCACCGACCATGGCCAGCGCCCGCACCCGGTCCGGTCCGAGCCGCTCGGCCGCGACCGGCGCGACGAGCCCACCGAGCGAGTGCCCGACCAGTACCACCGGCCCCGCGCCGCCTGCGGCGTCGAGGACCGGGCCGAGCAGCGCGTCGTACCCGGCGCCCGGGCGATCGACGGGCAGGTCCGGGGCCACCGCGGGCACGCCGCGGCGTTCGAGTTCGGTCACGACCGGCCCCCACGAGGATCCGCGGTGCCACGCGCCGTGCACCAGCACCACCCGCGCCGGGGCCGCCCCGCGATCGCTCGGTGCGGGCGGCGCGGTCACGCCCCCTCCCCGTCGCCGCGCAGGTGCTCCTCGACCCGTTCGACCTTGGCGCCGAGCTGGCCGGTGTAACCGGGCCGGATGTCGGCCTTGAGCACCAGGCTCACCCGCGGCGCGACCGCGGAGACCGCCTCGACCGCCCGCTTGACCACCTCCATGCCCTCGTCCCAGGTGTCGGACTCGATCGTGGTGAACATCGACGTCGTTTCGTGCGGCAGGCCGGACTCGCGGACCACCCGGACCGCCTCGGCCACCGCGGCACTGACGCCGCCGCCGGCGGACTCCGGGGACGCGGGTGCACCGGACGGGGCGATGCTGAACGCGAAGAGCATGCGCGCACCCTGCCACGCGGGCCCCGGACGGTCCGGCACGTGACGGGTGGGCGCCCGGCCACCACTTGCTAGCGTCGGCGCCATGGCACACCGCGGGTCGCTCCCCTTCGACCCGATCCGGCGCGCGGCCGAGCTGTGGGAGGAACGCATCGGCCCCTCCCGCACGATGGGCACCGTCACCAGCGTGATGCGGGTCCAGCAGATCCTGCTGTCGGCAGTGGACGGTGCGCTGAAACCGCTCGGCCTGACCTTCGCCCGGTACGAGGCGCTGGTGCTGCTCGACTTCGCCCGCCGCGGGAGCCTTCCGATGCGGGTGATGGGCGACCGGCTGCAGCTGCACCCGACCAGCGTGACCAACATCGTGGACCGGCTGCAGGCCGACGGGCTCGTCCAGCGGCTCCCGCACCCCACCGACCGCCGGGCGACCCTGGTGGAACTGACCCCGGAGGGCCACGCCCGCCTGGAGAAGGCGACCGCCGCGGTGACGGCGATCGACTTCGGACTCGGCGGGCTCACCGAGGCCGAGCAGGACCAGCTCACCGAGCTGCTGCGATCGGTCCGCCGGGCCTCCGGCGACTTCGACTGAACGACGTCGGCCGGCGGGCGCCGGCCCGGTGACCACGGTGATCACGCCTCACTCCCGGTGCCGCCGCCTCCGGCGACGGCGGACCGTCCGCCGCGGACCGGCCGGCGGCCCGGTCCGGTGACCGGCACCGGGCCAGCTGCGCATCACCGACCCGCGGGGCGGTGGGGGATCCGGCCTCAGCATCCGACGCACCGTGGCCCATCCCGCGACCCCGCCGGACAGCCCGGCCAGCAGCACGCAACCGACGCAGTCGAGCAGATCCATCACACACCCCCGGGTGTTGACGCCCTGTTGCGTCAACTGTGTTGACAGTAGGCCGGGGCACCGACAGAATCGGCCCGGTGGACGGGGCGGAAGCGGCAGCCGGGCGGCGGGACCTGCTGCGCGCGGCCCGGCGGGACCGGGGCTGGTCGCAGGGCGCGGCGGCCCGGGAGCTGGCGGCGCTGGCCGCGCGCGGCACCGGGACCGCGGCGACCACGGGGAGCCTCAAGACCCAGCTCTCCCGCTGGGAGAACGGGCACGCGACGCCGGCACCCGAGCACCGCGCGCTGCTCGCCGAGCTGTACGGGCGGACCGAGGCCGAGCTCGGCCTGGGCCCGCCGCCGGCCCGGCCCGGTGCGGACGGGTCGGCGGCCACCGACCGGCTGCGCGCCGCGGTGGGCGCCGCCGCCGAGCTGGACGACGAGGCGATCGGGCTGCTGACCGCCCAGCTCCGCGCCACCGCCGGCCTGGACCACCGGCTGGGCACCGCGGCGGCGCACGGCGCCCTCGCCGCGCAGGTCGAGCACCTGCGCGGGTTGCTCGACCACTGCCTGCACCCGGAGCACGCTCGGGCGCTGGCGGCGCTGCTCGCCGAGGCCGCGCTGCTGGCCGGGGACCAGGAACGCGACCGGGACGTCGCGAACCGGGCCTGGTCGGCCTACGCGGTCGCCGCCGACGCCGGCCGCCGGGCGGAGCGCGACGACCTGGCGGCCACGGCGCGGGAACGACAGGTCCGGCTGCTGCACGAGGCCGATCCGGGAGGGGCCGCCACGGTCGTCGCGTCCGGACCGCGCGGTCAGGACCACGAGGCGGACGGGCCACGGGTGGACCGGCAGTCCCCGCCGGTCCCGCTGCTCGTCGACGTCGCACACGGGCCGGCGGTCCGGGACCGGCTGGACACGCTGCTGGCCGCGGTGGACCGGGACGGCGCGGACGCCGCGACGGCGGCCGCCGAGGCCCGGCGGCTCGCGCTGCGCACCGGCTCGGCCCGCGCCCTGGCCGTGCTGGACCGCAGGGCGGCACCGCCGTGACGGGCCGCCGTACCGGGGAGGCGCGCGGCCGGGCGGGGTCAGCCGCCGGCGTCGGCCAGGAGGGTGTCGGCGGCGGCCCACGGGTCCAGCTCGCCCGCCAGCACCCGCTCGGTCACGGCGTTCAGCCCGTCTCCACCGCGCACCTGCGCCATCCGGGCCCGGACCTGCTCCATCCCGATCGCCTCGATCTCGCGACGGGACCGCTCCCGCCGCCGGCGCTCCCGTTCACCGGAGCGCTCCGACCAGGCGCGGTGCTCGTCCAGGGCGTCGGCGAGCGCGTCGATGCCCTCGCAGCGGGCCGCGACGGTGGACAGCACCGGCGGCTCCCAGACCTCGCCGTCGCCCTCCCGGAGCGTGAGCATGTTCCGCAGCTCCCGGACGGTGCGCCGGGCGCCGTCCCGGTCCGCCTTGTTCACCACGAAGATGTCGCCGATCTCGAGGATCCCGGCCTTCGCCGCCTGGACGCCGTCGCCCATCCCGGGCGCCAGCAGCACCACGGTGCTGTCGGCCAGCCCGACGATCTCCACCTCGGACTGCCCGACACCGACGGTCTCGATCAGCACCACGTCGCAACCGGCGGCGTCGAGCACCCGCAGCGCCTGCGGGGTCGCCCAGGACAGCCCACCGAGGTGGCCGCGGGTGGCCATCGAGCGGATGAACACCCCGTCGTCGTCGGCGTGCTCGCCCATCCGGACCCGGTCGCCGAGCAGCGCCCCACCGCTGAACGGCGACGACGGGTCCACCGCGAGGACCCCGACCGTGCGCCCGCGGGCGCGCAGCTCGGACACCAGGGCCGAGGTCGAGGTCGACTTCCCGACCCCCGGCGACCCGGTCAGCCCGACGACGTGTGCGCGTCCGGCGTGCGGCGAGAGCGCCGCGGAGATCTCCCGCAGCTGCGGACCGGCGTTCTCGACCATCGAGATCAGCCGGGCGACCGCGACCGGTTCACCCGCGCGGGCGCGGTCCACCAGCTCCTGCGGGCTCGGCGGCACGGGCGGGTCCTCCGGCGGTCGGCGGATCGGGCGGACGGGGCTGCGGGCCGGCCTCCGGAACGTCGGGGACCGGCCCGGTGCGGATCAGGACTTCGGCACGCGCACGATCAGCGCGTCGCCCTGGCCACCGCCGCCGCACAGCGCGGCCGCGCCGACCCCGCCGCCGCGGTTGCGCAGCGCGAGCGCCAGGTGCAGCGCGATCCGGGCGCCGGACATGCCGATCGGATGCCCGAGGGCGATCGCGCCGCCGTCGACGTTCACCTTGTCCTCGTCGATGCCCAGCTTGCGGCCGGACACGATGCCGACCGCGGCGAACGCCTCGTTGATCTCGACGAGGTCCAGGTCGGAGGGCGAGATGCCCTCCTTCTCGCAGGCCTTGACGATCGCGTTCGCCGGCTGCTCGTGCAGGCTGGCGTCCGGACCGGCGACGGCACCGTGCGCGCCGATCTCGGCGATCCACTCGAGGCCGAGCTCCTCGGCCTTGGCCTTGCTCATCACCACGACGGCGGCGGCTCCGTCGGAGATCTGCGACGCCGATCCGGCGGTGATGGTGCCGTCCGAGGAGAAGGCGGGCTTGAGCTTGCCGAGGCCCTCCGCGGTGGTGTCTCCCCGGACCCCCTCGTCGGTGGCGAACTGCACCGGGTCGCCCTTGCGCTGCGGGATCTCGACCGGGGTGATCTCCTGGTCGAAGGTGCCGTCCTGGGCGGCCCGCGCGGCGTTCTGGTGCGAGCGAGCGGAGAAGGCGTCCTGCTCCTCGCGGGTCAGCTCGTAGCGCCCGTTGAACTTCTCGGTCGACGCACCCATCGCGACCTGGTCGAAGGCGCAGAACAAGCCGTCGTAGGACATGTGGTCGGTGAGCGTCGCGTCGCCGAACTTGGTGCCCTCGCGGGACTTGGCGAGCATGTGCGGGGCCTGGGTCATCGACTCCTGGCCGCCGGCCACGACGACGTCGAACTCGCCGGCCCGGATGAGCTGGTCGGCCAGCGCGATGGCGTCGGCGCCGGAGAGGCAGACCTTGTTGATGGTCAGTGCCGGGACGTCCATCGGGATGCCCGCATCGACGGCGGCCTGGCGCGCGGGGATCTGGCCGGCGCCGGCGGTCAGCACCTGGCCCATGATCGTGTACTGCACCTGGTCGGGCGCCACGCCTGCGCGCTCCAGGGCGGCCTTGATGGCGACACCGCCGAGCTGGGCCCCGGAGAAGTCCTTCAGGGAGCCGAGCAGGCGGCCCATCGGCGTACGGGCGCCGGCGACGATCACGGTTCCGGACACGGGTCCTCCAGCAGCTTCGTTGGCAGGTGGGGCGGCCACCATACCCACGCCGGCTCGCCCGGTGGGGCGCACCGGACGGAGGGGGTGAGCAGGCGCACATGACCCTACTCGTCAGTAGGCAAGGTACCTTCTGCCCCCATGACGACAACCGAGGACGCACTGTCGCCGCTGGTCGTGGCCGTGGATCACGTCGGGATCGCCGTACCGGACCTGGACGAGGCGATCCGCTGGTACGCCGAGACCCTCGGACTGGTCTCGGTGCACGAGGAGACCAACACCGAGCAGGGGGTGCGCGAGGCGATGCTCGGCGCGCCCGGCGAGGCCGCGAGCGCGACCAAGGTGCAGCTGCTGGCGCCGCTGAACGAGAGCTCCACGATCGCCACGTTCATCGACCGCAACGGTCCGGGCCTGCAGCAGGTCGCGTACCGGGTGCACGACGTGGCCGCCGCGGGCGAGGCGTTGCGCGCCAAGGGTCTGCGCCTGCTCTACGACGAGCCGCGCCGCGGCACCTCGGACTCGAGAGTGAACTTCGTACACCCGAAGGACGCCGGTGGCGTGCTGGTGGAGCTGGTCGAGCCGGCCGCCGGCGGACACTGACGGGCCGGTCGCCGTGGCCCGCGCACCGCAGGCAGTACGGCTGTCCGGTGCGCTGGGTCACGATGACCGCCCCGGGGTATCCGGGGCGCCCGCCCCAGTGGTTACCATACTACGCAGTAACTTGCGGTATCCCAAGCAGAGCCGGATACCCGCACCCCGACAACTCCCCTGCCAACGTCGCCATCGGAGGCCAGCAGTGAAGGACATCCGCGACGCCATCCTCGCCGAGCAGTTCGCCGACGTCGGCGGCCTGGAGGTGCCCGAGCACTACCAGGGCGTCACCGTCCGGGCCGAGGACGCCGACATGTTCGAGGGTCTGCCCACCAAGGAGAAGGACCCGCGCAAGAGCCTGCGGGTCGAGGACGTGCCGGTGCCCGAGCTCGGTCCGGGCGAGGCCCTGGTGGCCGTGATGGCCAGCGCCATCAACTACAACACCGTCTGGACCTCGATCTTCGAGCCGCTCTCGACGTTCAACTTCCTCAAGCGCTACGGCAAGATCTCCCCGCTGGCCGCGCGGCACGACCTCCCCTATCAGGTGATCGGATCCGACCTGGCCGGTGTTGTCGTGCGGACCGGGCCGGGGGTGAACTCCTGGAAGGCCGGGGACCAGGTCGTCGCGCACTGCCTGTCGGTCGAGCTGGAGAGCCCGGACGGGCACTCCGACACGATGATGGACCCGGAGCAGCGCATCTGGGGCTTCGAGACCAACTTCGGCGGCCTGGCCGAGATGGCCCTGGTCAAGTCCAACCAGCTGATGCCCAAGCCGGACCACCTGACCTGGGAGGAGGCCGCCTCCCCTGGCCTGGTCAACTCCACCGCCTACCGGCAGCTGGTCTCGCGCAACGGCGCCGACATGAAACAGGGCGACGTCGTGCTGATCTGGGGCGCCTCCGGCGGGCTCGGCTCGTACGCCACCCAGTTCGCGCTGAACGGCGGCGCCACCCCGGTCTGCATCGTCTCCTCCGAGGAGAAGGCCCAGATCTGCCGGGACATGGGCGCCGAGCTGGTCATCGACCGCAACGCCGAGGGCTACAAGTTCTGGTCCGACCCGCAGACCCAGGACCCGAAGGAGTGGAAGCGCTTCGGGGCGAAGATCCGCGAGCTGACCGGTGGCGAGGATCCGGACATCGTGTTCGAGCACCCCGGCCGGGAGACCTTCGGCGCGTCGGTCTACGTCACCCGAAAGGGTGGTCAGATCGTCACCTGCGCCTCGACCTCGGGGTACATGCACGAGTTCGACAACCGCTACCTGTGGATGAACCTCAAGCGGATCGTCGGCTCGCACTTCGCGAACTACCGCGAGGCCTTCGAGGCCAACCGGCTGATCTCCAAGGGCATGGTGCACCCGACGCTGTCCCGGGTGTACCCGCTGGCCGACACCGGCCAGGCCGCGTACGACGTGCACCAGAACCTGCACCAGGGCAAGGTCGGCGTGCTGGCACTGGCCCCTGAGGAGGGCCTCGGGGTCAGCAACTCGGAGAAGCGCGAGCAGCACCTCAGCGGCATCAACCGGTTCCGCGGGGTCTGAGGCCCGGCGGTCGAGGGCCGAAGCATCAACACTGAGGCCCGGCGGTCGAGGGCCGAAGCATCAACACTGAGGCCCGGCGGTCGAGACCGAAGCATCAGCGCTGAGGCCCGCCGGCCGACGACAAGCCGTACGAGTGGTGGAGGGCCCGCCCGTGTCACACGGGCGGGCCTTTCCGCACGGGTGGGGGTGCAGCCGGTGATGTCGGTGACCGAACCCACGACCATGCATGCTCACCGACGGTACGGTGTTCACCATGGCCGGTGACCACGATGTGCCCGTACCCCGGACCGGTTTCTCGATCGCGCGCAAGGGATACGACCAGGCGCAGGTCGACAGCCATCTACGCCGGCTCGACGCCGAGGTGCGGATGCTGGCGGCCGACCGGGATGCAGCGGTCGCCCAGAACTCCCGGCTGAGCCGCGAGCTGGACGACGCGCGGAGCCGGACCGAGGCCATGCAGCAGCAGGTGAACCGGCTCGCCGGCCCCCCGCAGAGCGTCCAGGGGATGAGCGAGCGGCTCCGGTCGATGCTGCGCCTCGCCGAGGACGAGGTCGCCGAGATGCACTCCAGGGCCGACCGGGAGATCGCCGAGCAGCGCCGCCAGGCCGACGAGCACGCCCAGGCCGTGATCGCCGACGCCCGGGCGCAGGCCGAGCAGGCCACCGCCGACGCCGAGGGGCACCGGGCCGACCTGGACCGGCGGGCCGAGGAGCGGGACCGGGCACTGGACGACAAGCAGTCCCGGATCGAGCGCGAGCTGGCGGAGCTGCAGGAGCGGACCGAGTCCGAGCTCGAGGAGCTGCGCGGGACCACCGAGCGCACGCTGGCCGAACAGCGGCAGAACACCGAGCGCGAGCTCTCCGAGCAGGAGCGCACGGTCACCGACCGGATCGCCCGCGCGGACAACGAGGCCCGGGAGAACCGCGAGCAGGTCGAGCACGACTTCCGGATCGCGATGGACCAGCGCCGGGCCGAGGCCCTGACCGCGCTGTTCGCCGAGCGGGACGGGCTGCACCAGGAGATCGACCGCCGACGCCGGGAGACCGACGAGGAGATTCGCGGGTCCCTGGAGCGGGCACACGCCGAGGCCGAGGAGATCCGGTCCGAGGCCCGCCGGGACGCCGCCGCGACCACCGACGAGGCCCGCCGGAAGCTCGAGGAGCTGACCGCGCTCCGCACCCGGGTGGCCGACCAGCTCCGGGCGGCCCGCGCCCTCATCGAGAGCGGGACGGACGAGCTGGAGGCCGGTCGGTCCCTCGACGAGGCCGACGAGGAGCCCGAGGTGGCCGCGGTCGTCCCGGAGCAGCCGGAGTCGGGCGAGGTCGCGGCGGACGAGCAGCCCGCGTCCCGGCCGTCGCCGACACCGCGGGCTCGCTCGAACGGTTACTCCAAGCACGCCGCCCGCGCCCGCTGACCCACCACCGCCCGGCGGGCCCGCACCGGCCCGTGCCGGCGGGCCCGGTGCCGGCGGGCTCAGCGCCGGCGGAAGCCGGGACGGCGCCGGTCCCGGGCGTTCCAGCAGGGCAGGTGCCAGTGCCTGCGGTCCTCGACGCCGCCGGTGCCGTCGGCCGGCCAGGCGACGACGTGCGGCGTCCCCGAGGGCAGTTGCTGCTCGCAGCCCGGGCAGCGGTAGGTCTTCACCGAGTTCCCGCCGGGCACCCGGCGGACGTTCCACTCACCGTCCCGGCCCGACTCCCGCGACGTGATCATGCCGCTGCCCAGGGGCGGCGCAGCCGGACGGCCCCGCCCGCGCTCGGCGGGGCGGGGCCGTCGGGAACGTCCGCGTGCCATGGACCGTCGGCGTGCCGGGCCGCCTCAGCGGCTCGTGTAGTCCCGGAAGCCGTGACCGGTCTTGCGGCCGAGCCTGCCCGCCGTGACCAGATGCTCCAGCAGCGGCGCCGGGGCGAACCCGGACTGGCGGAACTCCGAGTACAGCGAGCGCTCGATCGCCAGCGACACGTCGAGCCCGACCACGTCGAGCAGCTCGAACGGTCCCATCGGCAGCGCGCAACCGGTCTTCATCGCGGCGTCGATGTCGTCGGCGGTCGCGTAGTGCGCCTCCAGCATCTTCACCGCGTCGTTGAGGTAGGGGAACAGCAGCGCGTTGACGATGAACCCGGCCCGGTCACCGCAGCTCACCGGCACCTTCTTCAGGTTCTGGCTCACGGCCAGCACGGTTCCGGCGACGTCGCGCGAGGTCGCGATCGTCGACACCACCTCGACCAGCTTCATCACCGGCGCCGGGTTGAAGAAGTGCATGCCGATCACGTCACCGGGACGCCGGGTGGCCGCCGCGCACTCGACGACCGGCAGCGACGACGTCGTGGTGGCCAGGATCGCGCCCGGCTTGCAGATCTCGTCCAGCGCGCCGAACATCGCCCGCTTGACGTCGAGCTCCTCGGCGACCGCCTCGACGACGAGGTCGACGTCGGCCATATCCTCGAGCTGCGTGCTGCCGGTGATCCGGCCGACGATCGTGTCCCGGTCGGCCTCCTCCAGCTTTCCGCGGGCGACCGCCTTGTCCAGGGACTTCCTGACCTGCGCGATCGAGCCCTCGACCTTGGACTCGCTGCGGCCACGGACGACGACGTCGTACCCGCCCTTGGCGAACACCTCGACGATGCCCGACGCCATGGTCCCGGTCCCGACGACGCCGACCCGGCTGACGTCGCGCAGCGTGACGTCCTCGGGCACCGTCGACGACGGGGTCTCGGCGTCCGGCACCACGGTGGAGCTGTGCGGTGCCTCGTAGGTGTAGAAGCCGCGCCCGGACTTCCGGCCGAGCAGCCCGGCGGTGATCATCTGCTTGAACACCGGGTTCGGCGCGTGCATCAGGTTGCGCGACTCCCGGTACATCGTCTCGAGGATCTCGTAGGCGGTGTCCAGGCCGATCAGGTCCAGCAGCGCCAGCGGCCCCATCGGGTAGCCGGCGCCGTACCGCATGCCGGCGTCGAGGTCCTCGCGGCTGGCGTAGCGCTCGGCGTACATCCGGGCGGCGTGGTTGAGGTAGCCGAACAGCAGGGCGTTGGCGATGAAGCCGGCCCGGTCACCGATGACGACCGGCACCTTGCCCAGCGATCCGGCGAACTCCTGCACGTCGGAGATCACGTCCGGCTCGGTGACGACGGTGCGGACCACCTCGACCAGCTTCTGCACCGGCGCCGGGTTGAAGAAGTGCATCCCGACGACCTTGCCGGGGCGCTTGGTGCGCACGGCCAGCTCGGTCACCGACAGCGACGAGGTGTTGGAGCAGAGGATGGTCTCCTCGGCGACCACCCCGTCGACGGCGGCGAAGACCTCGGCCTTGGCCTCCAGGCTCTCCGGGATGGCCTCGACGACCAGCTGGGCCGGGGCCAGGTCGGCGAGCGAGGTCGTGATGGTGATGTTCCCGAGCAGGGTGTCGGCCTGCTCCTGGGTGAGCTTGCCGCGCTCGACCGCGCGCCCGGTGGAGGCCGCCAGGTGGTCCCGGCCCCGCTCGCCGGCCGCCTCGTCGACCTCGACGGCGACCACCTCCAGGCCGTTGCGGGCGAAGACCTCGACGATCCCCGCGCCCATCGTGCCCAGGCCGACCACTCCGACCGTCCGGAACTCGCGTGCCACGCTGCAAACCTCCACTGTTCGGCGTCCGATCGCGCGTGATCCTGCCACCGACGCCCTACTCGTGCGTAACGCGTGCGACCCGCGCCACCCTTGCGGCCGGGCGTCAGCGTCCGTGCCGGGTGCGGACGAGGCCGAGCAGGGTGGACATGCCCCTGGCGGTGCGCCGGAAGCTGGTGACCGCGATCGGCAGCGCGAACCGCTGCCGGGCGATCGACTGGGTCCTGGCGAACTCGCGCAGGCCCTCGGCGCCGTGGATCCGGCCGAACCCGGACTCCCCCACTCCGCCGAACGGCAGCGCCGGGATCCCGGCGAACGAGATGACACCGTTGATCGAGACCATCCCGCAGCGCAGCTGCTGCGCGAGCTCCGCACCGCGCTTCGCCGAGAACACGGTCGCGCCGAGGCCGTAGCCGGTGGCGTTGGCGCGGCGGACCGCCTCGTCGGCGTCCGGCACCCGGTTGATCACCACCAGTGGGCCGAAGGTCTCCTCGGTGACCGCGACCGAGTCCTCCGGCACGTCGGTGAGGACGACCGGGGAGATCCCGCCCCCCTCGGCCGGCACCGATTCGGCGCCGCCGACGACCGCCCGGCCGCCGCGCTCCAGGGCGTCGACGACGTGCCGGCGGACGACATCGGTCTGTGCCGGCATCGTCATCGGGCCGAGGTCCCCCTCGTGCGCCGCGCCGCCGACCTGCAGCCGGGACGCGGTCTCGCGCACCTTCTCCAGGAAGCGCCCGGCCACCGACTCGACGACGTAGACCCGCTCGACGCCGACGCAGGTCTGCCCGGCGTTGGACATCCCGCCCCAGACCGCGGCGTCCGCGGCGGCGTCCAGGTCGGCGTCCCCGTCGACGATCAGCGGGTCCTTGCCGCCGCACTCCATCAGCACCGGGACCAGGTTCTCCGCGCACGCGCTCATCACCCGTCGCCCGGTCGCGGCCGAGCCGGTGAACGCGATCTTGCCGATGCCCGGGGCCCGGCACAGCTCGGCGCCGGTCGGCCCGAACCCGGTGAGCACGGTGAGCAGCGGGTACCGGCCGACCTCCGGGACGGCTTCGGCGAGCGTGCGGGCCAGCTCGTGCCCGACCCCCGGGGTCAGCTCGCTGGGCTTGAAGACGACGGTGTTGCCGGCGGCCAGCGCGTAGACGATCGAGCCCATCGGCGTGAAGATCGGGTAGTTCCACGGCCCGATCACGCCGACGACGCCGAGCGGCCGGTAGCCGACCGACGCCGCCTGGTTGCCCATCAGCATGCCGGGCGACACCGACCGGCGCTTCAGGACCTTCTCGGCGTGCGACGACGCCCAGTCCAGGTGGTCGATCGCCAGCACGACCTCGAGCCGGGCGTCGTCGAACGGCTTTCCGGTCTCGTCGGCGACCACCCGCGCGACCCGGTCCAGCTGCGCGACCAGGACCTTCTTCCAGGCGCCCAGGCGCGTGCGACGGCCGGCGAAGCCCAGGCCGTCCCACCAGGCGGCGGCCTCGCCCGCGTCCCGGACGGCGGCGCGGACCTGCTCGCCGTCGTGCACCGGGTAGCGGGCCAGCTCGGCGCCGGTACGCGGCGAGAGCGAGGCGAACTCCGCGGGCGCAGGGTTCGTGGTCGTGATGGAGTCAGCGGCGGTGGCACTCACGTGATCAGCGTAAACCGCGCCGGGTGGGTCCGCCGGTGCCCGCGATGGCCCGCCGGGGCCGCGCGGGCCGGCTGCCGCGCCGTGGTGGCCGGGATGCGGCTCGCGGCGGCAGGATCCCGGTACGTGATGATCGAACTGGCGCTCGGCGCGGTGACCCTGCTGGTGGCCTCGACGGTCGGCGGGATCACCGGGTTCGCCGCGTCGCTGGTGTCGACCCCGGCGTTGCTGCTCGTCGGCTACGACGTACCGCAGATCGTCGTGATCAACCTGACGGCCACGCTGGTCAGCCGGTTCGGGGTGCTGGTCCGCCTGCACCGCCACGTCGACCGCCGGCAGGTGGCCGCGCTCGGCGCCGGGGCCGTGCCGGGGGCCGTGGCGGGCGTCGCGACCCTCGGGTATCTCGACGAGCAGGCGTTGCGGACCGGGACCGGCGTGGTCGTCACCGTGATCGGTCTCGTCCTGCTGCTCGCGAGCGACCGGCTGCGGTTCCGGCCGGGCACGTCGAGCACGACGGCGACCGGGCTGCTCGGCGGCTTCCTGTCGACGACCACCTCGCTCAACGGGCCACCGGTCGCGGTGCTCCTCGACCGCTGCCGGCTCACCCCGTCCGAGTTCGTCGCGAACTTCGCCGGCTACTTCGTCGTGACCAACGTGGTGTCGCTGGTCCTGCTCGGCGTGCAGGGGCGGATCCCGTCCGACGTCCTGTGGCCTGCGTTGCCGGTGCTGGTGGTCGCCGCCGTCGTGGGGAACCGGATCGGCGGTGCACTGACCGAACGGGTACCCGCCGCGACCTTCACGACCGTGGTCAAGCTGCTGATCGTGGCGTCGGGGATCGCCACGCTGGTCTCCTGAGATCTCACGTCTCCGCAGATCTCACGCCGCTCGCGCGGCCTGGGATCAGAACAGCAGCAGGTCGTCGCGCTGCATCCCGCGCAGCGCGTCGTAGTCCACGGTGACGCAGCGGATCCCGCGGTCGGTCGCCAGCGTGCGCGCCTGCGGCTTGATCTGCTGCGCGGCGAAGACCCCCTGCACCGGGGCGAGCAGCGGGTCCCGGTTCATGAGCTCGAGGTACCGGGTCAGCTGCTCGACGCCGTCGATCTCGCCGCGCCGCTTCACCTCGACCGCGACGTGCTGCCCGTCCACGTCCCGGCAGAGCAGGTCGACCGGGCCGACCGCCGTCATGTACTCGCGGCGCACGAGCGTCCAGCCGTCGCCGAAGGTCTCCGGGTGCGCGGCCAGCAGCTCCTGCAGGTGCGCCTCGACGCCGTCCTTGACCAGCCCGGGATCGATCCCGAGCTCGTGCGACGAGTCGTGCAGCACCTCCTCGATGGTGATCACGAGCGACTCGTCGGCCTTGTTGCGCACCGTCCACACGCCGGGTTCCTCGGTGAGCCAGCACGGCGGGGACATCCAGTTGAGCGGCTTGTAGGCACGGTCGTCGGCGTGCACGCTCACCGAGCCGTCCTGCTTGACCAGCAGCAACCGGGGCGCCATGGGGAGATGGGCGGTCAGCCGTCCGGCGTAGTCCACCTGGCAACGGGCGATGACGAGACGCACCCGGCTCACTGTAAGGCGGCGCCGGTGCGCCAGGCTGGGCGGGTGATCGAGCAGACCTCCACCCGCCGGGTCTACGCGAACAGCTGGATGACCGTGCGCGAGGACGGGATCCGCCGCGCGGACGGGAGCGAGGGGATCTACGGCGTCGTCGACAAGCCCACCTACGCCCTGGTGATCCCGCGCGCCGACGACGGCCGGCTGCACCTGGTCGAGCAGTTCCGCTACCCGGTCGGCGAGCGCCGCTGGGAGTTCCCGGCCGGCACCGCACCGGACCGGGCCGAGGCCGACCCGGCCGAGCTGGCGGTGCGCGAGCTGGTCGAGGAGACCGGGCTCGCGGCGCGCGAGATGACCTTCCTCGGGATGCTCGACGTCGCGCCCGGCATGTCCAGCCAGCGCGGACACGTCTACCTCGCGACCGGCCTGACCGCCGGTGCGCCCCGGCGCGAGCACCAGGAACAGGACATGCGCGCGGCCTGGTTCGGCCCGGCCGAGTTCGAGGAGATGACGCTGCGCGGCGAGCTCACCGACGCCCAGACCCTCGCCGCCTACGCGCTGCTCCGGCTGCACGACGAGCGGCGGGCCGCGAGCCGCTGATGCTCGGCTGCCGCGAGCAGCCCGCCGAGCAGCGCGGCGTCCAGCGGCGCATCCCCGTCGAACGAGCGCGCAGCGCCCGCCGGTAGGCCTGCGGATCGGGTTTGAGCGGGGTGACGTCGTCGCCGTACACCGCGAGGTCGAGATCGCCGGCGACGTCCCCGATCAGGTCCCGGACCAGCGGCTCGGCCCACTCGCGGCGCCCGGTTGAGCTCGGAGTGGATCCGCCGCGGCTGCTGCTGGGATCGCGGCGACCGTCGCGGCCGCCCGGTCCGGGCTCGGCGTCACCCTGGTCTCCCGGGAGGCGGTGCGCCGGGTGGACGCGGCGGGGGGACGTACGGTCAGGCCGGGTGCACCGGCAGTTCCGCGACCCGGCTGAAGCCCGGGCGCGCGGACCAGGTGATCTCCGCCGCGGGCACGGCGAGGGCCAGGTCGCCGAACCGCTCGAACAGCATCCGCAAGCCCACCTCGCCCTCCTGCCGGGCCAGCGCGGCGCCCAGGCAGTAGTGGATGCCCTGCCCGAACCCGAGATGCCCGTCGCCGCGCCCGGTCTCCCTCCTGACGTCGAGCTCCTCGGGACGGTCGAACGCCCGCGGATCGTGGTTGGCCGGCAGCAGTCCGGCGGTCACCGGTGTACCGGCCGGGATCGTGACCCCGCCCAGCTCGACGTCGCGGACCGGGTACCGGAACTGGGTGAACTGCACCGGCCCGCGGGCGCGCATCAGCTCGTTCACCGCCTGCGGCCAGCGCTGCGGCTCGGCCCGCAGGACGGCGAGCTGGTCCGGGCGGGTCAGCAGGGCCAGCGTCCCGTTGGAGATCAGGTGCGCGGTCGTCTCGTGCCCGGCCATGACCAGCGCGAAGATCATCGTGACCATCTCCCGGTCGGACAGCCGGTCGCCGTCCTCCTGGGCTGCGATCAGCGCGCTGATCAGGTCATCGGCCGGCTCGGCGCGGCGGGCATCGATCAGCGCATGCACGTGCTCCACCGCGGCGCGCAGCACCCCGGGGATCCGCTCTGGGTCCATCGAGGTCAGCACCAGGCCCCACTCGTGCCACTGGGCGCGGTCGGCCTCGGGCACTCCGACCAGCTCGCAGATCACGGCGATCGGCAGCGGGTAGGCGAACGCCTCGACGAGATCGACCTCGCCGACCCCGGCCATCCGGTCGAGGAGCTGCGCGGTGATCTCCTCGACCCGCGGCCGCAATGCCGACACCCGCTTCACGGTGAACGCCCGGGACACCAGCTTGCGCAGCCGGGTGTGGTCGGCGCCGTCGGTCGTGAGGATGTTCTGCAGCAAGTAGTCGACCAGGTCCTCGGGCACCCCCACCTGCGCCAGCAACGCGGCCCGCATGCCCTGCCCGGCGCCGGCGAGCTCCGGGTCGGTGACGAACCGCGGGTCGGTGAGCACGGTGCGGACATCGTCGTAGCGGGTCACCATCACCGACGGCGGGACGCCCAACATGGACACGGTGGTCACGGGCGCCTGCTCACGCATCCGGGCGTAACCCGCATACGGATCGGCGACGAAGTCGGGCGCCATCAGGTCCAGCGCTTCGGTCGGTGCGGTCATCACGTGCTCCCCTCGGTGGTGGTGCGCCGGCCCGGGATCACCGGATCCGGCGGCGCCATTCGGTGTCGATGTGCTCGACCAGCGGCCGGTAGAGCCCGGCCACCTGCTCCGCGACCTCCGCCGCGGGGATCTCGTCGCCCGCCGGACCGTCCCCGCCGAGCGCCGCCCGCAGCGCTCGCTCCAGCAGCTCGGCCCGCCGCTGCGGGTCCCGCGGGGTGAAGGGGTCCTGCTCGGGCCCGGCTCCCGCGGTCGCGAAGAAGCCGTAGGTGACGGCGCCCCAGGTGTGGATCTGCTCGTCGGCACTCGTCGCGGTGTCGACCAGGCCGGCCCCGCGCAGCAGCCGGAAGTGCTCGCGCACCACCACCGTCCGGCGCCCGGCGAGGTCGCGGAGCGTCCCCGCCGCCTCGTGCGCGAGCCGGCCGAGGACCTCGGCGTCTCCCAGGTAGAGCGCGCGGGACACGTCGTCCACCCGGAGCCGCTCGTAGACCAACCGGGACATGCGCCAGGGCAGAGCGATACCGGGATCGACCACCATCCGGTCCGCCAGGTCCGCGAACAGCCGCCGCTGCGCCCGCAGCAGCACGGTCAGGAACAGCGCGTCCTTGGTGCGGACGTGCAGGTAGACCGTCCCCTTCCCGACGCCGGCCTGCCGGGCGACGTCCTCGACCGTCACCCGCCGGTAGCCCCAGCGCACGAGCAGCTCGGCCGCGGCGTCGAGCACCCGCTCCATCCGCTCGGCCTCGCCCGCCGGAACCTGCTCCGCTGCCGACACGGCACCTCCTCGACCTGCCCGTCGGGCCGGTCGTGACTCTGTGACCGGATTCGCTAATTCGGTCATACAGTCACGCTAGCTCCCCGACAGGCCCGTGTCGAGATACCGTCGGCGCATGGCCGACTACGAGCACCTGCTGGTCAAGCAGGACGGCGACACGGTCCGGATCACGATGAACCGCCCGCAGCGGCGGAACTCGCTGACCGCGGAGCACCTGCGTGAGCTGCTGGACGCGTTCGAGACGGCCGGCCGCAGCGACGCCACCGGGATCGTGCTGGGCGGGGAGGGCAAGGCGTTCTCCTCCGGGCACGACTTCGGCGACGTCGCGGAGCGCGACCTCGCCGGCGTCCGGGAGCTGTTGCGGCTGTGCACCACGGTGATGCGCACCGTCGAGGAGGTCCCGCAGGTCGTCGTCGCCCGGGTGCACGCCGCCGCCTGGGCCGCCGGCTGCCAGCTCGTCGCCTCCTGCGATCTGGCGGTGGCCGCCGAGTCGGCGACGTTCGCGCTGCCCGGTGGCAAGGGCGGCTGGTTCTGCCACACCCCGGCCGTGCCGGTCGCCCGCAACGTCGGCCGCAAGCGGCTGATGGAGCTGGCGCTGACCGGGGACGCGGTCGACGCGGCCACCGCGGCCGAGTGGGGCCTGGTCAACTACGCCGTCCCGGACGCCGAGCTCGACGCCCGGGTGGACGACCTGCTGGCCCGCGCCACCCGGGGCAGCCGGCTGTCCAAGGCGGTCGGCAAGCAGACGCTCTACGCCCAGCTCGACCGCCCGGAGGCCGACGCCTACGCGATCGCCTCCGAGGTCATGGCCTCGATGTCGCAGTCCGGCGGGGCGCGCGAGGGGATGGCGTCGTTCCTGGACAAGCGCCCCCCGGAGTGGCCCGACTAGCTCCACCCGCGAGATCACCTAGGCTCGGCCGGACCATGAGCACCCGACCGCTGAGCCGCCGCCACCTGCTGCGCGCCGCCGCCGCCGTGGCCGGGACGGCGGTGGCCGGGCCGTTGCTGGCGAGCTGCGGCAGCGGGTCGGCGGATCCGCTGGAACGGCTGCGGGCCGGCGGCGACGTCGTCGTCGGGCTGTCCGGTGAGCGGCCGTTCGGCTACACCGACGGCACCGGGCGTCCGACCGGCGAGAGCCCCGAGGTGGCGCGCGCGGTCGTGCAGCAGATCGGCGGCGGCGGGCTGGTCGCCGTGCAGCTCGGTTTCGACCAGCTGGTGCCCTCCCTGCTGGAGGGCCAGTTCGACATGATCGCGGTCGGGCTGACCGTCACCCCACTGCGCTGCCAGCAGGTCGCCTTCTCCCGGCCGGACTACATCGCCCGGACCGGGCTGCTGGTACAGGCCGGCAACCCGCTCGGGGTCGCGACGCTGGCCGGCGTCCGGCGCAGCGGCGCGACACTGGCCGTGCTGCAGGGCAGCGCGGAGGCCGAGTACGCGCTCGCCGCGGGCATCCCGGCGGAGCGGACCCTGCCGTTCGACTCGCAGGGTTCGCTGGTCCGCGGGGTCGCCGACGGGTCCGCGCAGGTCGGCGCGCTCACCCGGATCTCGCTGCTCGACGAGGTGCGGCGCAACGCCGGGTCCGGCCTGGAGGTCACCGCCGGTTTCTCCCCGGTGGTGGACGGCCGGCGCGTCTTCGGGGCCGGCGCGTTCGCCTTCCGCCCGGCCGACCACGAGTTCCGCGCGGAGTTCGACCGCGGGCTGACCGCGCTGCAGGAGTCCGGCCGCTGGCTGGAGGTCGCCGAACCGTTCGGCTTCACCGCCGACAACATCCCGCCACGCGACCTCACCGTCGACGACCTCTGCACGCGGACCCCGGATTCCTGACCCCGCGCCCCGGAACCGACCCGTGTGGCACGGGTACCGGCGGATGCGAGGATCACGCCATGGTGCTGCGCATCGCCGGGATCCCGGTCCCCGGCCCGTCCGACCTGCTCTCCGGGGCGGCGAACGTCGTCGACCGGACCGGTGAGCTCGCCGGGTCCGTGGCCGCGCTGCCCGCACGGGCCGGCGGGCTGCTGGACGACGTCGGTGCCCTGGTGAGCCGGATCGGCACCATCGCCGGCCGGGCCGAGGCGCTGCTGGACCGGGTGGACGGCGTCGTCGACCGGGCGGACACGCTGATCGTGCGGGTCTCCGGCGTCGCCGACGAGGCCGGCGGGCTGATCACCCGGGTCTCCGGGGTGGCCGACGACGCCGGCGGACTCGTCGAGCGCGTCACCGGCGTGGCCGGCAACGCCGACGACCTCGTCGCCCGGGTGTCCGCCGTCGCCGGGGACGCCGACCAGCTGGTCCGGCGGGTCGACACCGTCGCCGGCGACGCCGACGGGCTGATCCGCCGGGTCGGCACGGTCAGCGACGGGGCCGGCGACCTGATCGCCCGGGTGGAGCGGGTGACCGAGGACGCGACCGGGGTGATCGGCTCGGCGCAGGGTGTCGCGACCCGGGCGGGCGACGTCGTCGACGAGGCGGCCGGGGCCAGCCGGGAGGCCGGCGAGCTGCTGGAGCTCTACGGCCCGCTGGCCCGGCGCGGGGCCCCGCTGGCCCGGAAGTTCGTCGAGGAGCTCTCCGAGGCCGAGGTGCACGCCGCGATCAAGCTGGTCGACCAGCTGCCGGCGTTCACCGAGCACATGGAGAGCGACATCATGCCCATCCTCGCCACCCTGGACCGGGTCGGCCCGGACGTGCACGAGCTGCTCGATGTCCTCAAGGATGTCCGGCAGGCGATCAGCGGCATCCCCGGGTTCTCGCTGCTCCGGCGCCGGGGCGGCGAGAAGGAGAACGAGCGCGGATCCTGAGGCCCGGCTAGGACCTGCTCCCCGCGGTGTCCAGGCCCTGCGCCCGGCGGATCAGGGTCACGAGCTCGCCCATCATCTCGGTGAGCCGGAAGTTCTTCGGCGTGAACACCGCGGCCACCCCGCCCTCGCGCAGCTGCCGCTCGTCCTCCGGCGGGATGATCCCGCCGACGACGACCGGGATGTCGCCCGCCCCGGCGTCGCGCAGCCCGCGCACCACCGACGGGACGACCTCCAGGTGCGAGCCGGAGAGCACGGACAGCCCGACGGCGTGCACGCCCTCCTGCACCGCGGCCGCGACGATCTGCGACGGCGTCAGCCGGATGCCCTGGTAGACGACCTCGAAACCGACGTCGCGGGCCCGCACGGCGACCTGCTCGGCGCCGTTGGAGTGCCCGTCCAGGCCGGGCTTGCCGACCAGCATCCGCAGCCGCTGGCCCAGCTCGTCGCCGGTGGACCGGACGCGCTCGCGCACCTCGGCGATCTCGGTCGCGCCCTCGCCGGACGCGGACGCCGCGGACACTCCGGTCGGGGCCCGGAACTCGCCGAACACCTCGCGCAGCGCGCCCGCCCACTCGCCGGTCGTCACGCCCGACTTCGCGCAGTCGATCGAGACCTGCATCAGGTTCTGCTCGGTCTTCGCGGCGTCGCGCAGCGCGCGCAGCGCGTCCTCGACGGCCGCGCCGTCCCGGTCGTCCCGCCAGGCCCGGATCGCCTCGATCGCGGACTCCTCGGTCTCCGCGTCCACCGTGAAGATCGACTCGGCGCCCTCGGCCTGCAGCGGGCTCGGCTCGGTGGTGTCGAACTTGTTCACCCCGACGACCACCCGCTCGCCGGACTCCATCCGGCGACGGCCCTCGGCCAGCGCGCTGACCAGCTCACCCTTCATGTAGCCGCTCTCGACGGCGGCGACCGCGCCGCCCATCTCCTGCACCCGGTCGATCTCCGCCCGGGCACCCTCGACGAGGTCGGCGACCTTGGCCTCGACCACGACCGAGCCCTCGAACAGATCCTCGTACTCGAGCAGGTCGGTCTCGTAGGCCAGCACCTGCTGCATCCGCAGGGCCCACTGCTGGTCCCAGGGCCGCGGCAGGCCGAGCGCCTCGTTCCAGGCCGGCAGCTGCACGGCCCGGGCGCGCGCATCCTTGGACAGCGTGACGGCGAGCATCTCCAGCACGATCCGCTGGACGTTGTTCTCCGGCTGCGCCTCGGTCAGCCCGAGCGAGTTGACCTGCACGCCGTAGCGCAGGCGGCGCTGCTTGGGGTTCTCGACGCCGTAGCGCTCCTCGGTGATCTCGTCCCAGAGGCGCGCGAAGGCGCGCATCTTGCACATCTCCTCGACGAACCGCAGGCCGGCGTTGACGAAGAACGAGATCCGCCCGACGACGTCGCCGAACTGCTCCGGCGGGACCTGGCCGGAGTCGCGCACCGAGTCCAGCACCGCGATCGCGGTGGACAGCGCGTAGGCCAGCTCCTGGGTCGGCGTCGCCCCGGCCTCCTGCAGGTGGTAGCTGCAGATGTTGATCGGGTTCCACTTGGGGATCTCGGTGACCGACCAGGCGACCATGTCCGTGATCAGGCGCAGGCTCGGCGCCGGCGGGAACACGTAGGTGCCCCGGGACAGGTACTCCTTGACGATGTCGTTCTGGGTGGTGCCGGCGAGCTTCGCCCGGACCTCGGCGTAGTCGAGGCCCTGCTCCTCCGCCTGCTCCTCGGCGACGGCGACGTAGAGCGCCAGCAGCCACATGGCCGGGGCGTTGATGGTCATCGAGGTGTTCGCCTCGGCCATCGGGATGCCGTCGAACAGCGCACGCATGTCACCGATGTGGCTGACCGGCACCCCGACCTTGCCGACCTCGCCCTTGGCCAGCTCGTCGTCCGGGTCGTACCCGGTCTGGGTGGGCAGGTCGAACGCCACCGAGAGACCGGTCTGCCCCTTGGCCAGGTTGCGCCGGTAGAGCTCGTTGGTCTGGGTGGCGGACGAGTGGCCGGCGTAGGTACGGATCACCCACGGGCGGTCCCGTTCACGATCGGTCGGGTACGGCACCGGACACCTCCGCGTCGTCGTCGGCCCGAGTCGGGGACGATACTACTGGCGAGTAGCGGGGACTCGGCACGGCGTCGTCCCTCGTCACATCCTTGTGCGTGGCAAAGTACGCGATCCGCGCGGGAAACCGTGCGCTGGATCGGTTCACCCGGACCCGTCGGGGAGTCCGCGCGGCACTGCGCACCCGGTCCGGATTTGCGACGATCGACCGGTGTCGGTCGAGGTGGTGCCGCGGATCGGCGAGGTCATCGGCGTGCTGCTGGCGCTCGGCGTGCTGGTACTGCTGCTGCGCTGGACGTTCGGGCACCACAAGAACGTGACGCTGCCCACCGACGACCCGGACGATCCGGTGGCGACCGGCCTGCTGACCGAGGTGACCCGGGCCCCCGGCCCGGACGCGGCCAGGGTGCTGCGCGACCGGCTGCGCTCCGAGGGGGTCCGCGCGACCGTCTCACGCGCCGACGGCGGCGCCTACGCGGTGCTGGTGTTCCCGCAGGACGTCGCGGACGCGAAGGTCGTGCTCAGCCTCGATCGGTGATCGGGTCAGGTCACCCGGTGGTAGCGGGCGTCGAGGAAGCAGAAGATCCCGTAGCAGGCGATCCCGAGCCCGACCGCGATCAGCAGGAACACCCCGTACGGCTGCTCGCGCAGCGCCTTCAAGGCCGAGTCCACCCCGTTCGCCCGCTGCGGGTCGACGGTCAGCGCGGCGACGCCCAGCAGGATCCCGAGCACACCGATCGCGATCCCCTTGGCGATGAAGCCGATCTGGCCGGTACGCACGTTCAGCCGCTGCTTCCGGCGGCCGGCCCCGGAGAGGTCCTGGTCCTCCAGGAAGTTCTTCTGCCAGCCGTTCCAGATCATCACCCCGCCGCCGACCAGCACGCCCAGGCCGACCAGCGCGGTGATGACCTGCCCGCCCGGCAGGCCCAGCAGGCCGGCGGTGGCCTGACCGCCCCCGCCGGACGACGTCCGTCCGCTCAGCGCGGTCGTGGCCGCGAGCACCGCGAGCGCCGCGTAGACGACGGCCAGGCCGGCCGAGATGAGCCGCTTGGTCAGCCGCCGGTTCCGGTCCCCGAGGTAGCCGAAGCCCCAGACCGCCGACACCGCCCGCCACAGCACGACGGCGGCGAACCCGACGACCAGCACCCACAGCACCATTCGTCCCAGCGGGTCCGCCGCGATCGCGCCGAGCGCGCCGCTCTGGTCCGCCTGGCCGCCGGAGCCGAGCGCGATCTGCATCGCCAGCCAGCCGATCAGCAGGTGCAGGACGCCGTTCGCGCCGATCCCGCCCCGGGCGGCGATCCGCACGGGCATCGAATGGGCGACGTCCCGGGCGCCCCGGCCGGCCTTGCGGCCCACCCGGGAGACGTCCGACGCATCGGGTGTGCTGACCATTCCGGCCCCCTCGAACGTGTGATCAGATGTGAAGAGTGGCACACCCGCGAACGATCGTCTCCGGTGACTACCGGTGCGGCTCGCCGGCCACCCGGGAGATGTCGGCGCCGAGATCGCGCAGGTTCTCCACGAACCGCGGGTAGCCACGGTCGATGTGCGCGACGTCCCAGACCTCGGTGGTGCCCCGGGCACACAGCCCGGCCAGCACCAGCCCGGCGCCGGCCCGGATGTCGCTGGCCCAGACCGGCGCGCTGGACAGCTCCGGGCGCCCGCGCACCACGGCGTGGTGGCCGTCGGTGCGGGCGTCGGCGCCGAGCCGCACCATCTCGTCGACGAACCGGAACCGGGCCTCGAACACGTTCTCGGTGATCATCGACGTGCCGTCGGCCACCGCGGAGAGCGCGATCGCCATCGGCTGCAGGTCGGTCGCGAAACCCGGGTAGGGCAACGTCACGAAGTCCACCGCCTGCGGGCGCTCCGGCATCGCGACGCCGAACTCCTGGTCCCCGACGGTGATCTCGGCGCCGGCGCTGCGCAGCTTGTCCAGCACGAGGTCGATGTGGTGCGGATCGACCCCGCGCACCCTCACCTCGCCCCGGGTCATCGCCGCCGCGAACGCCCAGGTGGCGCCGACGATCCGGTCCCCGATCACCCGGTGCGTGGTCGGTTGCAGCCCGGTGACGCCGTGCACGACCAGCGTGGAGGATCCGACGCCCTCCAGCTTCGCGCCCATCTGGGACAGCATCACGCAGAGGTCGACGATCTCCGGCTCGCGCGCCGCGTTGTCGATCACCGTCGTCCCGGCGGCGAGCACCGCGGCCATCAGGATGTTCTCGGTCGCGCCGACGCTGGGGAAGTCCAGCCAGATCTGCGCGCCGTGCAGGTCCTGGGCGGACGCCGTGACGCTGCCGTGCTCGATGTCGGTGGTCGCGCCCAGCTTGCGCAGCCCGTTCTGGTGCATGTCCAGCGGCCGCGAGCCGATCGCGTCACCGCCGGGCAGCGGGACCACCGCGCGCCGGCAGCGGGCGACCAGCGGGCCCAGCACGCAGACCGACGCCCGCAGCCGCGACACCGAGCGGTAGTCGGCCTCGGCGCCGGGGTCGGCCGGGACGTCGATGTGCACGGTCGGTCCCTCGATCGCCACCGTGCACCCGAGGCTGCGCAGCACGTCCGCCATCAGCGGCACGTCCAGGATCTCCGGGCAGTTCTCGAGCGTCGTCCGGCCCTCGGCCAGCAGCGCAGCGGCCATCAGCTTGAGCACGCTGTTCTTGGCCCCGACGACGTCGACGGACCCGGTCAGCCGGGCCCCGCCGCGGACCGCGAAATGCTCCACCACGACCGGAACGGTAACGGCCGCACCACCCGCACGGATGCAGACCCCGGCCCGGTGGAACGGGTTGCGCCGTCCGGCGCAGCGGACGGGACGGACGGCGCCGGGGCGGGCGTGACGGCACCGTCTGGTGGTCGCGCGGGCCGCACGCCTAGCCTGTCGGAGTGGCGGTGCACCTGACGCGGATATACACGAAGACCGGCGACGACGGGACGACCGCGCTGGGTGACTTCAGCCGGGTTCCCAAGACCGACGTCCGGCTGGCGGCCTACGCCGACACCGACGAGGCGAACGCCGCGCTCGGCGTCGCGGTGACGGTCGGCGGGCTCGCCGAACGGGTCCTCGGCCCGCTGCGGCAGATCCAGAACGACCTGTTCGACGTCGGTGCCGACCTCTGCACGCCGATCGTCGAGGATCCGGAGTACCCGCCGCTGCGGGTCACCGAGGGCTACGTGACGCGGCTCGAGGCGTGGTGCGACGAGTTCAACCCGGAGCTGCCGAAGCTGAACTCGTTCATCCTGCCCGGCGGGACACCCGGCGGCGCGTACCTGCACGTCGCCCGGACCGTCTCCCGGCGCGCCGAGCGGTCGGTGTGGGCGCTGCTGGAGGCCGACGCGGAGCGCACGAACCCGCTGACGGCGCAGTACCTGAACCGGCTCTCGGACCTGCTGTTCATCCTGGGCCGGGTCGCGAACCCGGACGGCGACGTCCTCTGGCAGCCCGGCGGCCCGCACGGCAAGCCCGACGCCTGACCCGCTCTCCCCCGCGTCGTGGAGCGATGCGGGTTCGTCAGGAGGCTTCGCGGTAGCCGGGGCGGCGCCCCGGCGGGGTGGACTCCAGCCAGGCGAGGAAGCCGGTGCGGACGTCCCGGGACATCGCCAGCTCGACGTCGACACCCCGGCCCGAGGCGTCCCGGCCGCGGCAGCGGAGCACCTCGACCGCCGTCGGGATCGCGAACTCCTCCGACCGCAGCGGCGGCCGCCGGTCCACGATCTCCAGCTCGCCGCGTTCCAGCACCACGGTCGCGCGGATCCGGAAGCTCGTCAGCCGGTACCAGGCGAACCGCTCGCCCTCGTAGCGGCCGACCCCGAAGTGCCAGTCCGTGACAGCGAAACGGCGGCGCAGACACAGGTCCACACCGCCGTTGCGCATCAGTCGTACCCGCCGTACGGCGAGCCAGACCAGCGGGGCGACCAGGCACAGCAGCAGAACCCCGACGATCGCCGCCACGAGTTCCACTACTGCGCTGTCCTCCCGCCGCTAGCCGGCCTCGGCCGCGCGGAGCCGGGCCTCGGCCCGGGCCCTGGCCGCCTTGCCCTCGTCGGACGACACGTCGGCCGCATCCAGCGCCCGCCGGGCCCGGTCGACGTCGATCTCGGTCGACTGCTCGGCGAACTCGGCGAGGATCGACACCCGCTCGGCCGACACCGACAGGAAACCGCCGTGCACCGCGATGGTGTGCTTCGCCCCGTCGGTGGCGTCGACGCGCACGACGCCGGCCTCCTCGAGCTGGGCCAGCATCGGCTGGTGGCCGGGCAGGACACCGACCTCGCCGACGGTGGTGCGGGCGAGCACGAAGTGCGCGTCACCCGACCACAGCCGGCGCTCCACGGAAACCAGTTCAACAGTCATCTCAGCAGGCATCGTGAGCCTCCGCTGTCCCTTCGCTCCGCAAGCTCCGCTCAGCCCTCGAGCTTCTTGCGGTTGCGCTCCAGGTCGTCCAGACCACCGCAGAGGAAGAACGCCTGCTCGGGCACGTCGTCGAACTCGCCCTTGGCGATCTTGTCGAACGCCTCGATGGTCTCCTTCAGCGGGACCGTCGAGCCCGTCTGGCCGGTGAACTGCTCGGCGACCAGCAGGTTCTGCGACAGGAAGCGCTCGATCCGGCGGGCCCGGCCGACCAGCTGCTTGTCCTCCTCGGACAGCTCGTCGATACCGAGGATCGCGATGATGTCCTGCAGGTCGTTGTACTTCTGCAGGATCCGCTTGACCTCGTTGGCGACCCGGAAGTGCTCGTCGCCGACGTACTGCGGGTCCAGGATCCGCGACGTCGAGGTCAGCGGGTCCACCGCCGGGTAGATCCCCTTCTGGGAGATCGGCCGGGAGAGCTCGGTGGTGGCGTCCAGGTGGGCGAACGTGGTCGCCGGAGCCGGGTCGGTGTAGTCGTCCGCGGGGACGTAGATCGCCTGCATCGAGGTGATCGAGCGGCCCTGGGTCGAGGTGATCCGCTCCTGCAGCTCGCCCATCTCGTCGGCCAGGGTGGGCTGGTAGCCCACCGCGGACGGCATCCGGCCGAGCAGGGTGGAGACCTCCTGGCCGGCCTGGGTGAACCGGAAGATGTTGTCGATGAACAGCAGGACGTCCTGCTCCTGCACGTCCCGGAAGTACTCCGCCATGGTCAGCGCGGAGAGGGCGACACGCATACGGGTGCCCGGCGGCTCGTCCATCTGGCCGAACACCAGCGCGGTGTTCTTCATGACGCCCGACTCGGTCATCTCCGTGATGAGGTCGTTGCCCTCACGGGTGCGCTCGCCGACGCCGGCGAACACCGAGGTGCCACCGAAGTTCAGCGCGACACGCTGGATCATCTCCTGGATCAGCACGGTCTTGCCCACGCCCGCGCCGCCGAACAGGCCGATCTTGCCGCCGACCACGTACGGGGTCATCAGGTCCAGCACCTTGATGCCGGTCTCCAGCATCTCGGTCCGGCCCTCGAGCTGGTCGAACCGGGGCGCCTTCTGGTGGATCGAGCGCAGGTCGCCGGTCGCCGCGAAGGACGGGTCGTCCAGGCAGTCGCCCAGGGCGTTGAACACGTGGCCCTTGACCTGGTCGCCCACCGGCACCGAGATCGGACGGCCGAGGTCGGTGACCTCCTGGCCACGGACGACGCCGTCGGTCGGCTGCATGGAGATCGCGCGGACCAGGTTGTCGCCCAGGTGCTGGGCGATCTCCAGGGTCAGCTTGCGCTTGTCCCCGGACAGGTCGACGTCCAGGGACAGCGCGTTGTAGAGGTCGGGAACCTGGTCCCGCGGGAACTCGACGTCGAGAACCGGGCCGGTGACCCGGACGACACGCCCGGTGACGGTGCCGGTGCCGGTGCCCGTGGTATCGGCTGTTGCGGTCATCAGCTCTCACTTCCTGCACTCGCGAGCGCGTCGACCCCACCGACGATCTCGCTGATCTCCTGGGTGATCTGAGCCTGACGGGCCTGGTTGGCCTCCAGGGTCAGGTTACGGATCAGTTCGTTGGCGTTGTCGGTCGCGGCCTTCATGGCCCGCTGCCGGTTCGCCGACTCCGAGGCCGCCGACTCCAGCAGCGCGGCATAGAGGCGGGCGCCGATGTAGCGCGGCAGCAGCGCGTCGAACAGCGTGTCCGGGTCCGGCTCGAACTCGTACAGCGACTGCAGGCCCTTGCTGCCCGAGTGCTCCTCCTGGCTCTGCGCGGTGTCGGCGTCGGCGTCGTCCGCCGGGTCCGCCGCGACCGAGATCCCGCCGGAGTACTCGACCTCCAGCGGCGCCATCCGCCTGGCCTGCGGGACCTGCGTCATCATGTTCTTGAAGCTGGTGTACACCAGGTGGAGCTCGTCCACGCCGCGCACGCCGTCCTCGCCCGCCTGGTCACCGTGTTCGGCCCCGTGGCCATCGCCGTCGTCCGCGCCGGCCATGAACGCGTCGACCAGCGTCTTCGCCGCCTCGGCCGCGTTCTCGTAGCCGGGCTGCTCGGAGAAGCCGGTCCAGGACTGCTCGACCTCGCGCTTGCGGAACCGGTAGTACGAGACGCCCTTGCGGCCGATCACGTAGAGCACCGGCTCCTTGCCCTGCTCGCGCAGCAGCGACTGGAGCTGCTCGGCCTCCTTCAGGACGTTCGCGTTGTAGCCGCCGCACTGCCCGCGGTCGCTGGTCACGACCAGCACCGCGGCCCGCTTCGGCGTCTCCCGCTCGACCAGCAGCGGGTGGTCCAGCGCCGAGTTCGAGGCGAGCTCGGAGAGGGTGCTGGTCATCAGCTCGGCGTACGGGCGTGCCTCGTCCACCCGCGCCCGGGCCTTCGCGATCCGTGAGGTCGCGATCAGCTCCTGGGAGCGGGTGATCTTCTTGATGGACTGCGTCGACTTGATACGCCGGCGCAGCACCCGGATCTGTGCCGCCATATGCTCAGCCTCAGCTCTTCGGGGCCGACTTGTTGACCGTGACGGTCTCCTGGTCGACGTCGTCGGAGTCCAGCGCCTCGGCCGGCTTCTCGTTCGGCACCGTCGAGGAACCGTCGGACGCGGTGAACTCGTTCTTCTTGAAGCTGTCCACCGCGTTCGTGAGCGTCTCGGCCGCGTCGTCCGAGAGCTTCCCGGTGTCGACGATCTCGTTCAGCGGGCCCTCGGCGTGCCGGCGGCTGTACTCGCGGAACTCCTGCTCGAAGCGCTGCACGTCGCCGACCGGCACCGAGTCCAGCTTGCCCGTGGTACCCAGCCAGATCGAGACGACCTGGTCCTGCACCGCGACCGGCGCGTACTGGGCCTGCTTGAGCAGCTCCACCAGACGCTCGCCACGGCCCAGCGTGGCGGCAGAGGCGGCGTCGAGGTCGGAACCGAAGGCGGCGAACGCCTCCAGCTCGCGGAACTGCGAGAGGTCCAGACGCAGCGAGCCCGCCACCGTCTTCATCGCCTTGACCTGGGCGTCACCGCCGACCCGGGAGACCGAGATGCCGACGTTGATCGCCGGCCGGACGCCCTGGTTGAACAGGTCCGACTCCAGGAAGACCTGGCCGTCGGTGATGGAGATGACGTTGGTCGGGATGTAGGCCGACACGTCGTTCGCCTTGGTCTCGATGATCGGCAGGCCGGTCATCGACCCGGCGCCGAGGTCGTCGGAGAGCTTGGCGCAACGCTCCAGCAGCCGGGAGTGCAGGTAGAAGACGTCGCCCGGGTAGGCCTCACGGCCCGGCGGGCGGCGCAGCAGCAGCGAGATCGCGCGGTAGGCCTCGGCCTGCTTGGACAGGTCGTCGAACACGATCAGGACGTGCTTGCCCTGGTACATCCAGTGCTGGCCGATGGCCGAGCCGGTGTAGGGGGCGAGCCACTTGTAGCCGGCCGGGTCGGAGGCCGGGGCGGCGACGATCGTCGTGTAGTCGAGCGCGCCGGCCTCCTCGAGCGACTGCCGGACACCGGCGATCGTGGAGCCCTTCTGGCCGATCGCGACGTAGATGCAGCGGACCTGCTTCGACGGGTCGCCGGAGTCCCAGTTGTCCTTCTGGTTGATGATCGTGTCGATGCAGACCGCGGTCTTGCCGGTCTGGCGGTCGCCGATGATCAGCTCGCGCTGGCCGCGCCCGATCGGCGTCATGGCGTCGATCGCCTTGATGCCGGTCTGCAGCGGCTCGCTCACCGACTGGCGCTCCATCACCGAGGCGGCCTGCAGCTCGAGCACGCGCCGGGAGTCGGTCTCGACGTCGCCGAGCCCGTCGATGGCGTTGCCCAGCGGGTCGATGACCCGGCCGAGGTAGCCCTCGCCGACCGGCACCGAGAGGACCTCACCGGTACGGGTGACCTGCTGGCCCTCCTCGATCCCGGTGTAGTCGCCGAGGATGACGGCGCCGATCGCGTTCTGCTCCAGGTTCAGCGCGACGCCGCGGACGCCGCCCTCGAACTCCAGCAGCTCGTTGGTCATGGCCGAGGGCAGGCCCTCGACGTGGGCGATGCCGTCACCGGTGTCGGACACGGTCCCGACCTCGCGCCGGGACGTGCCGCTCTCCAGCGACGAGACGTAGCTGGAGATCGCACTCCGGATCTCCTCGGAGGAGATCGTCAGCTCTGTCATGGCTGCGTCGTTCCTTCTCTCGAACGGGGTCTGAGATCGTGCCGCCGGCTCGGCGGTTCGAGCTCAGCAGGTCAGCTGGGCAGGGAGCGGCGCGCGGCGGCGAGTCTGCCCGCCACGCTGCCGTCGATGACCTCGCCGCCGACCTGCACGACCAGTCCTCCGAGGAGGTCCCGGTCGAGCTCGACCTGCAGGGAGATCGGACGGCCGTAGATCCGGCCGAGGGTGTCGGCGAGCGTCGACTCCTGCTGGGAGGTCAGCTCGACGGGGGTACGGACCTTCGCCACGGAACGGTCCCGGCGGGCCGCCGCGAGCTCGGCGAGCTCCTCGGCGACGACGTCGAGGTGCCGGCCCCGGGGCATCCGGACGGTCTGGCGCAGCAGCGAGGCGGTCACCGGGTAGACCCGGTCACCGAGCACCTGGTCCAGCAGCTCCACCCGGCCGTCTCCCGGCCTGGTGGTGTCGGCCAGCAGGCCGGTCAGCTCCGGCTCGGAGGCGAGGATGCGCCCGAACCGGAACAGCTGGTCCTCGACCTCGTCCAGCGAGCCGTTCCGCTCGGCGACCGCGACGGTGGCCTGGCGACCCAGCGTCTCGGCCGCGGTGACCACGTCACCGGACGCCGACCAGCGCTTGCGCACCAGCTCGGAGACCAGGTCCAGGGTCGGCTCGGACAGCTGCCGGCCGAGCAGGCTGCGCACCAGCTCGACCCGGCTCTCCGCCGGGGAGGCCCCGTCGGCCAACAGGCGCTGGACCGGCCGCTCGCCGGCCAGGAACCGGGCCACGGCGAACAGCTCGTCCGCGGTGGCCGTCAGCTCCCGGGCCGACGCGCCGTCGACGTAGGCGTCCAGCCGCTCGGTCAGCGCGGCGAGCGCCTCCCGGGTGGCCGGCTGCAGGACCCGTGCCATCAGTTCGCTCCGCTCCGCTGAGCCGCGCCCAGCCCGTCGAGCTCGCCCAGGAACGAGTCGATGGTCGCGGAGCGCTGCGAGTCGTCGGAGAGCCGCTCACGCAGCAGGCGCTCGGCCAGCTGCACCGACAGCCCGCCGACCTCGCCACGCAGCGCGCGCTGGGCGGAGTCGCGGGCCGCGACGACCTGCTCCTCGCCCCTGGCCTTGATCCGCGCGGCCTCCTGCTCGGCCTCGGCGCGCAGCTCGGACTTGATCTGCTGGCCCTCGGCGCGGGCGTCGTCGCGGATGCGCGCCGCCTCGGCCCGCAGACCGGCCAGCTGCTCCTCGTACTCCTTCTTCAGCCGGTCCGCCTGCTCCTGTGTCTCCTGAGCACGCTTCAGACCGCCCTCGATGGCGTCCGTCCGCTCCTCGTAGAGCTTCTCGAAGCGCGGCACCGCGAACTTCCAGAGCACGAAGAGCAGGACCGCGAACGCCACCACACCGAGGATCAGCTCCGATGGCAGCGGGATGATCGGCAGCGGTTCCTCGGCGGCAAGAATCAGTTCCACCGTGTGTCCTTCCCTGACGTGGCCGCCGGTGACTCCGACCGGCTTGGAATGATCAGCCGCCCTGGGCGATGAAGAACAGCACCAGGCCGATCAGCATGACGAGCTCGGAGAGCACGAAGGTGGTCCAGCCGATACCCATGAGCTGGCCGCGGGCCTCCGGCTGGCGGGCGGTGCCGCTGATGACGGCCGACCAGATCAGGCCGACGCCGATGCCGGCGCCGATGGCGCTGGCGCCGAAGCCGATGGCCGCGAGGCCCGGGTTGATGTTGGCGGCCTGGGCCAGCACCTGGGTGGTGGAGTCGCTCACTTCGGTTTCCTTCCGTCGGGTCCGCAGGGTGCGGGTCGTTCGGTGGTTCGGGCCGGACGTGCCGGCGGTCGGATCGGCGCCGCAGCGCCGGGATCTAGTGCTCCTCCGAGATCGCCGCGCCGATGTAGACCGCGGCGAGCAGGGCGAAGACGTAGGCCTGGATGACCTGCACCAGGGCCTCCAGGAACGTGAACGCGATGCCGGCGACGAACACGAACGGCGCCGGAACCGTCAGCGCCCCGCCCGCGAACAGCAGGAACTCCGCCGCCACCGCGGTGAGCGCGATGATCAGGTGGCCGGCGAACATGGCGGCGAACACACGCAGTGCCAGCGAGAGCGGCTGGAAGAGGAACTTCTGCGCGATCTCGATGACGATGATCAGCGGCGCGATGAAGAGCGGCACGCCCGGCGGCAGCGCGGCATGCTTGATGTAGCCGGTGAAGCCGTGCTTCCGGAACCCTGCGTAGTGGTAGAAGACGTAGACGAAGATCGCCAGCGCGATCGGGAAGCCGATCCGCGACATCGTCGGGAACTGGAGCACCGGGACGATCGCGAACAGGTTGTTCACCAGGATGAAGCTGAACAGGCCGAGGATCAGCGGGATGAACCGCTTGAAATCCTCCGCGCCGATCTGGTCCCGGGCCATCGTGTTGCGCGGGATGTTGTAGAACGACTCCAGCGCGAACTGGCCCTTGCCCGGGAGGATCGCCATCTTGCGGGTCCCGAGAGTGAACACCGCGACGACGATGAGAAGCGACAGCACCGCGAGGACCATCGGCTTCGTGACGTCACCGAAGATCGGCGGGTAGTTGAAGAGTCCCTGGCCGGGCGGCGTGAACTCCTCTGCCGCAAGTACGAACGTACCCAATGGGGGTCCTTCCGGTGCTCCCGTCCCGCGTCCACGCGAAACGGGGGATCGCCTGCAAGGTGCCTCGTAACGCGATGCCTCGGGGTCCGGGTCGAGACACCGGCGGTCACCCGCACATCGCCAACGAGGCGGATGCTATCAGCCGTTCTTCTACAGCATGTCGGGGCCTGGCACGCAGCTCACCTGCACCTTCGCCGGTTGAAACGATCTTCGCAGGGAGCCGTGGGTCGCCGGGGCAAATCGTTGGTAATGCACACGGAAAGTCCGGAGGACGGTCCGTGCCCGACCGGCGGGACGGGCGTCGGCGAGGTGCTGCGGCCGACCCGAGGAACCCGGCATACCGGTCATCGGCCTGCAGGTCAGGCGCTCGGCGGGACGGGATCGCTGCCGATCAGGATCTTGATCCGGGATCCGGCGCGCGCCTCCGCGGCGGTCGTCGCGACCAGCACCACGAGCATGGTGAGGGCCAGCGACATCCGGTGCAGGCCGGCCATGTTCCCCAGGGTGAACAGCACGGCCAGCAGGACGATGGCCTTGGTGATCAGGCCGACGAACGAGGCCAGCATCACAATGGCGGGCTCCAGGGTGGTCGTTCGGAGCATCAACACCGGCGTGAGCAGCGCGGATCCGGTGGCGAGCAGCCCGCCGAGGCCGGAGCCGTAGAACCCCGGGACGCCCTGGACGAGGGTCGCGACGCCGATGCAGAGCACGGAGACCACGACGCCGACCAGTGCCGCGCCGCGGGCCATCGCCCCCGCCATCCGGCGGATGGCCTGCTCCTGGCCGACCGCGAGGCCCTCGTACCTCGGGGACCGCCATGCCGCCCATCGCCCCATCGCCGACCGCTCCTCGCTCGTCCGTGCATGTCACGGGCCCCGACGGACCCGGCCCCCACGGTAGCGACGGCGGGAGCGCCACCGGCACGCACCGGTCCCGGCCGCTATCCGACCGCCGTACGGCCCCGCCGATCCGTGATCGCGGCCACCAGTGCGAACGGTCAGGTCCGGCCGTCGTCGGCGGGGGGATACGGCGTGCTCGTCGGGACGGTGGGCTGCTCGCGGTCGCCGCTCCCCTGTGCCCCGCCGGGTGCCGGCGGCCGGTGCCGGCCGTCGATCGGCGCGGGGCGGCCCGGCTCGTCGGCCGGGTCGTACCGGCCGTCGGCACCGTCGACCGGGGGCACCGGCCCCGCGCTGTCCGCGGGTCGCGGGCCGGCCCCGGTACCGGGCCCGCGCCCGGGCGCGGCGTTGCCCGCGGGCCGGGGACCGGCTCCGGTACCGGGGACGGCAGGCGGACGGGCCCGGCCGCCTGCTGCGGCCTCCGGGCCTGCCGACGGGCCGGACCGCCACGGTTCGCGGGGCGGGCTCGGCGGCGGTGTCCCCGGCCGACCGGCGACCGGGGCTCCCCACTGCCCTCGCGGCGGCGGGCTCCCACCCGGGCGGGCGTCCGGCGGCGCCCCGGCGGGCCGGCGCCCCGGGCCCGGGGGGACCGGGGGCGGCGGCGTCGGGTCGGCGCCGGGCCGCGGCTGCGGGTCGGGGCGCCCCGGAGGTCGGCCGGGCACCTGCGGCGGGCCGGGCCGCCCGGCCGGGCCGCCGGCCGGCCGGGCGGGCGCCGCGGGCTCCGGTCGGGCGGGCGGCGGGCCCTCCCGGTGGGCCGGGGGTGGCGTCTCCCCCGGGCGAACCGGCGGCGTCCCGTTCCCGCGAGCCGGGAGCGGGGTCGGGTCCCGACGGATCGGCGGCGTCTCGCCCGGCCGCGCCGGAGGCGGCGGGGTCTCCGCCGGCCGGGGCGGCGGCGCCGGTGCCGGCCCGGCGCCCTCCGGTGGGACGGCGGTGCGGTCGGTGTCCACCCCGGCGGCCGGCGGGCCTGCGGAGCCACCCGCACCGGTGGTGCCCGGCGCCGCCTGCGCGGCGGCGGTGCGCATCCGCGATCGGTGCGGCACCGCGGACGCGACGAACGCGACGACCAGCGCGATCGCGATCGCGGCCAGCACCAGCCCGGTCTGCGGCAGCAACGCCAGCCCGACCGACCCGAACGCCAGCACCGCGACCCACAGGTAGACCAGCAACACGGCCCGCCGGTGGCTGTGGCCGACCTGCAGCAACCGGTGGTGCAGGTGCATCTTGTCCGGGCTGAACGGGCTGGCCCCGGCGCGGGTGCGGCGCACCACGGCGAGCAGCAGGTCCAGCAGCGGGATGAACACGATCCCGATCACGACGATCACCGGCGCGAGCAGGCCGAGGAAGTCGGTGGCCGTCGTCTCGTCGCTGATCCCGATCAGGCGGCCGGATGCACTGGTGGTGGCGGCGGCGAGCATCACCCCGACCAGCATCGAGCCGGTGTCGCCCATGAAGATCCGCGCGGGGTTGAAGTTGTGCGGCAGGAACCCCAGGCAGGCACCGGCCAGCACGACGGCGATCAGCCCCGGGGCGTAGCTGCCCGGGTCGTTGCCGTTCTCCCGGATCAGGCCCATGCAGAACACGGCGATCGCCAGCGAGGTGATCAGGCCGATGCCCGCGGCGAGACCGTCCAGGCCGTCGACGAAGTTCATCGCGTTGACCAGCGACACGGTCACCAGCACGGTGAACATCACGCCCTGGGCCTGCCCCAGCACCAGCGTAGACCCGGAGATGCCGGTGCCGCCGCCGCCCAGCGGGATCCAGAGCGTCAGCCACTGCACGCCGTAGAGGACGAGCAGGCCGCCCGCGGTCACCTGGGCGGCGAACTTGGTGATCGCGTCGAGGTCGTACCGGTCGTCCAGCAGGCCGATCCCGACCAGCAGGGCGGCCGCGATGACCGTGCCGAACACGTCGGTGGAGCCCTCGAAGTAGGCGAGCCGCAGCGCGGGCAGCTGCAGCGCCAGGAGCAGGCCGGCCAGCACCCCGCCGAACATCGCGAGGCCGCCCCACCGCGGGGTGGGCGTGACGTGCACGTCCCGTCCCCGCGGCCAGGCGACGGCGCCGACCTTGAGAGCCAGCATCCGGACCGGACCGGTGAGCAGCAGCGCGACCACGGCCGAGACCAGCCCGACGAGCAGGTACTCCCGGATCGGGAGCCCGTAGCTCAGCTGCTCCACCGGCACGTCGCGCGCCTCTCAGGTCCGCTCAGGGTCGAACTGTCAGCCCCGAGGGTAGGCGGGCGCCCGACCGACCAGCTCGGTGACCGCCCGGGAGACCTCGGCGAGCTCCGCGTCGCCGACCGGCGTGTCGTGCTCGGCCTTCACCGCGCGGGCCAGCAGCGTCCCGACCTCTGCCATGTCGGCCTCGGTCATGCCCTGGGTGGTGACGCTCGGCGAGCCGACCCGGATGCCGGACGGCTTCATCGGCGGGGCCGGGTCATACGGGATGGCGTTCTTGTTCAGCGTGATGCCGGCCCGGTCGCAGCGGGTCTCGGCCTCGGCCCCGGTGACGCCGATCGGTCGCAGGTCCATCAGCGCGAGGTGGTTGTCGGTGCCGCCGGAGACGGCCCGCATGCCCTCGGACTCCAGGCTCTTGGCGAGCGCCTGGGCGTTCGCGACGACCTGCCGCGCGTACTCCTGGTACTCCGGCTGCGCGGCCTCCTTCATCGCGACGGCCTTGGCCGCGACCGCGTGCATCAGCGGGCCGCCCTGGGAGAACGGGAACACCGCCTTGTCGATCGACTTCGCGTGCTCGGCCTTGCACAGCACCATGCCGCCGCGCGGGCCGCGCAGCACCTTGTGCGTGGTCGCGGTGACGACGTCGGCGTAGGGCACCGGCGACGGGATCGCCTGGCCGGCGACCAGGCCGATGAAGTGCGCCGCGTCCACCATCAGCGCGGCACCGACCTCGTCGGCGATCTCCCGGAAGATCTTGAAGTCGATCAGGCGGGGGTACGCGGTCGCGCCGGCGATGATGATCTTCGGCTTGTGCTCGTGCGCGAGGGAACGCACCTGGTCGTAGTCGATGACCTCGGTGTCCTCGCGGACCAGGTAGGAGACCGCGTTGAACCACAGGCCGGAGAAGTTGACCTTGCTGCCGTGCGTGAGGTGCCCACCCTGCTTCAGGTCCATCGCCAGCACGGTGTCGCCCGGCTTGGCGAACGCGGCGTAGGCGGCGAGGTTGGCGCTCGCGCCGGAGTGCGGCTGCAGGTTCGCGTGCTCGGCGCCGAACAGCTCCTTGGCCCGCGCGTTGCCGATCTCCTCGGCGACGTCGACGACGCCGCAGCCGCCGTAGTACCGGCGGCCGGGGTAGCCCTCGGCGTACTTGTTGGACAGTGTCGACCCGAGTGCGGCCAGCACCGCCGGGCTGGTCAGGTTCTCGCTCGCGATGAGCTGGAGTCCGCCGCGTAGGCGGTCCAGCTCGTCCAGCACGACACCCGCGATGTCGGGATCCTGCTGCTGCAGTGCGGAGAAGTCCGGGCCCCAGAAGGTCTGCTCACTCACGACGGGACACGCTACCCGCACCGGACGTCCCCCGGCTGCGCCCGTGCTACCCCTGTCACACCTGGCCGGTCAGGCCCGGTCGACGTCCTGGCCGGTGACCTCGGCGATCTGCTCGGCGGTGACGCCGCCCTCGCGCAGCAGGCGCGGGCGCGGGCCGGTCAGGTCGACGATCGAGCTCGCGACGGGATCGCCGGACGGGCCGCCGTCCAGGTAGACCGGCACGTTGCCGGCCAGCTGGGTGATCGCCTCGGTGACCGTCGACGCCGGCGGGTTGCCCGAGGTGTTCGCGCTGGAGACCGCCATCGGGCCGACCTCGCGCAGCAGCTCCAGCGCGACCGGGTGCAGCGGCATCCGCAGCATCACCGTGCCACGGGTGCTGCCCAGGTCCCAGGCCAGCGACGGCGCGTGCTCCAGCACCAGGGACAGCTCCCCCGGCCAGAACGCCTCGATCAGCGCCCGCGCGGACGGCGGCACCGTGCCGACCAGGCCGTCGATCGTCGTCCAGGACCCGACGAGCACGCCGACCGGCATGTCCGGGCCGCGTCGCTTGGCCTCGAGCAGGCTGCGCACGGCGGTGCCGTTGAACGCGTCGCACCCGATCCCGTAGACGGTGTCGGTCGGGACGACGACCAGCTGCCCGGCGCGCACCGCCCGGGCGGCCGCGGCCAGGCCGCGGACCCGCTGGTCCGGATCGCTGCAGTCGAACAGCGGCTGGGTCTGTGCTGCGCTCACGCCCGCAGACGATACGACCGCCCGTCGTTCAGGCGCAGGGCACCCGGCGCGCGGTGACGAACCGGGGCCGATCGGCCAGGTCGCGGTGCTCGGTGACGTCGGCCAGGGTGCGCCGCCGGCGCAGCAGGGCCGGCACGGTCTCGGCGTGCGTGTCGTCGTGCTCGATCGCCAGGGACCCGCCGTGCCGGAGCCAGCCGGTCGCGCCGCGCACCACCGCCTGGATGATCTCGGTGCCGTCCAGGCCACCGAACACCGCGTCCGGCGGGTCGAACCGTTCCACCTCCGGCGGGACCGGCGTGCCGTCCGGGACGTAGGGCGGGTTGCAGAGCACCAGGTCGACCCGCGCCTCCAGCTCGACGAGCAGGTCCGGCCAGCGGACGTCCGCGGCGTGCAGCGTGACCGGGCGCCCGCCCGCGGTGACGTGCGCGTCCAGGTTCCGCCGGGTCCAGGACAGCGCGGCCGGGTCGGCCTCGACGGCGTGCACCTGGGCGTCCGGGCGGGACACCGCCACGGCCAGGGCGAGCGCCCCGGTCCCGGTGCACAGGTCCAGCACGACCGGCCGGCGCACGTCCCGGATCGCGCCGAGCCCCCACTCCAGCAGCAGCTCGGTCTCCGGGCGCGGGACGAACACGCCGGGGCCGACGGCCACCTCGACCGGCCCGAGTACGGCGGTGCCCAGGATGTACTGCAACGGTTCGCGGGTGGCGCGCCGGCCCGTCAGCTCCTGCAGCCGGGCGACCACCGGCGGGTCGACCAGCGGGATCATCGGCAGCTTGGCCCGCTGGGTGCCGAGCACGTGCGCGGCGAGCAGCTCGGCGTCCACCCGGGGCGAGGCGACCCCGGCCGCGGCGAGGCCCCGCTCCGACTCGGCGATCGCCACCCGCAGCGGCAGCCGGCTCACCGGGGGTTCCTGGGCACGGCACCACTCTGCCCGGTGCACCCCGGTGCGGGCCCGCGTTCCGCCCGACGATCACACGGGCGGTGGATCACGCCGGGTCGTCCGCGCCGTCCCCGGCGGTGCCCGCCATCGCCTCCGCCCGCTCGGCGGCGGTGAGCGCAGCGACGACGTCGGCCAGGTTCCCGTCCAGCACCGAGGACAGGTTGTGCGCCTTGAACCCGACCCGGTGGTCGGAGATCCGGTTCTCCGGGAAGTTGTAGGTGCGGATCCGCTCCGAGCGGTCCACGGTCCGCACCTGCGAGCGGCGTTCGGCCGAGGCCGCCTCGGCCGCCTCGGCCTCGGCCTTCGCCTGCAACCGGGCCCTCAGCACGTCCATCGCGCGGGCCTTGTTCTGCAGCTGGGACCGCTCGTTCTGGCAGCTCACGACGGTGCCGGAGGGCAGGTGGGTGATCCGGACGGCGGAGTCGGTGGTGTTGACGCTCTGCCCGCCGTGCCCGGACGAGCGGAACACGTCGACCCGCAGGTCCTTCTCGTCGATCTCGACGTCCGGGGTGTCGTCGACGTCCGGGAACACCAGGACCCCGGCCGCCGAGGTGTGGATCCGGCCCTGCGACTCGGTGACCGGCACCCGCTGTACCCGGTGCACGCCGCCCTCGAACTTCATCGACGCCCACGCCCCGCCCCGGGCCGGGTCCGACGACGACCGGGCCCGCATCGACAGCGTGACGTCCTTGTAGCCACCCAGGTCCGACGGCGTCGACCCGAGGACCTCCACCTTCCAGCCGCGGGCCTCGGCGTAGCGGGTGTACATCCGCACCAGGTCGCCGGCGAACAGCGCGGACTCCTCCCCACCCTCCCCGGACTTGACCTCCATCAGGACGTCGTCGGAGTCGTGCGGGTCGCGCGGGACGAGCAGCTCGGCGAGCGTCGTCTCCAGCCTCACGATCCGGTCCTCGAGCGCGTCGGCCTCCGCGTCGAACGCCTTGTCCTCGGAGGCGAGCTCGCGGGCGGCGTCCCGGTCCTCCCGGGCCTGCGCCAGCTCGTTCGCGCACGCGACGACCGGGCTCAGCTCGGAGTAGCGCCGGCCGAGCCGGCGCGCCGCGGCCTGGTCGGCGAGCACCTCGGGGTCGGCGAGGCGCTGTTCGAGTTCGGCGTGCTCGTCGAGCAGGCCCTCGACCGAGGACGCTGAGGTGGCCATGACGGATCCGTTCCGGGGAGTGGGGTCACCGAACGCGAGACGGCGCCCGCCTCCTCGCGCGGGGCGAGGCGACGGGCGCCGTGTCGGTGGCTACTGGCCGGAGCGCGTGCGCTTCCCGTAGCGGGCCTCGAACCGGGCGACCCGGCCGCCGGAGTCCAGGATCTTCTGCTTGCCGGTGTAGAAGGGGTGGCAGGCGGAGCAGACCTCGGCGGTGATCGCGCCGTTGGACTTGGTGCTGCGGGTCGTGAACTGGTTGCCGCAACCGCAGGTGACCTGGGTCTCGGCGTACTCGGGGTGGATGCCCGAACGCATGGTTTCTCCTCTCGGTGGCGCCGGGTCCCGCCGTGCTGTCGGGTGGACGGCGATGCGGGTGAACCGGAGCCGGGAAGCTGGACGTCTCATTCAACCACCCGGGCCCCGGCGATGTTCCCGCCGGGGCCCGGGTGGTTCGGCCTGTGTCGATGCTCGCTCGGCGAGCCTCGCTCAGTCGTCGTCCGCAGTGCCCGGCGCGTTCTTCGCGACCTGCATCAGGAACTCGATGTTGGTCTTGGTCTTCTTCAGCCGGGACAGCACCAGGTCGATCGCCTGCTGGTCGTCCAGGGCGGCGAGCACCCGGCGGAGCTTGACCATCACCGCGTGTTCGTCCGGCGACATCAGCAGCTCCTCCTTGCGGGTGCTGCTGTCGCCCACGTCGATCGCCGGGAAGACGCGCTTGTCGGCGATCTTGCGATCCAGCTTGAGCTCGGCGTTGCCGGTGCCCTTGAACTCCTCGAAGATCACCGTGTCCATCGTCGACCCGGTCTCGACCAGCGCCGTCGCGAAGATGGTCAGCGAGCCGCCGTCCTCGATGTTGCGCGCCGCGCCGAGGAAGCGCTTCGGCGGGTACAGCGCGGTCGAGTCGACACCACCGGACAGGATCCGGCCGGACGCCGGCGCCGCCAGGTTGTAGGCCCGGCCGAGGCGGGTGATGTTGTCCAGCAGCACGACGACGTCGTGCCCCATCTCCACCAGTCGCTTGGCCCGCTCGATCGAGAGCTCGGCGACGGCGGTGTGGTCCGACGGCGGGCGGTCGAAGGTCGAGGCGATGACCTCGCCCTTCACCGACCGCTGCATGTCGGTGACCTCCTCCGGCCGCTCGTCGACGAGGACGACCATCAGGTGGCACTCGGGGTTGTTCGTCGTGATCGCGTTGGCGATCGACTGCATGATCGTGGTCTTGCCCGCCTTCGGTGGCGACACGATCAGCGCCCGCTGGCCCTTGCCGACCGGCATGACCAGGTCGATGACCCGGGTGGTCAGCTGGGTCGGCTCGGTCTCCAGGCGGAGCCGCTCGTTCGGGTAGAGCGGGGTCAGCTTGGTGAACTCCGGGCGCTGACGGGTCGCGTCCGGCTCCCGGCCGTTGATGGTGTCCACCCGCACCAGCGGGTTGAACTTCTGCCGCTGCTGCTCGCCCTCGCGGGGCTGGCGCACGGCGCCGGTGATCGCGTCACCGCGGCGCAGGCCGTTCTTGCGCACCATCGACATCGACACGTAGACGTCGGTCGGGCCGGACAGGTAGCCGGTGGTCCGCACGAACGCGTAGTTGTCCAGGATGTCGACGATGCCGGCGACCGGCAGCAGGACGTCGTCGTCGCGGATCTCGGTGTCGACGCCACCGCCACCGCCGCCGCGCTCACGGTCGCGGCCCCGGCCCCGGCGCTCCCGGAACCGGCGGCCGCGGCGGCCGCGGCCGTCACCGTCGTCGTCCGAGTCATCGCGGTTGTCGTTCCCGCGGTTGTCGTTCCCGCGATTGTCGTTCCCGCGGTTGTCGTTCCCGCGGTTGTCGTCGCCGCGGTTGTTGCGGTTGCCGCCACCGTCGTCGTTCCGGTTGCGGCCGCCCCGGCCGCCGCCGTCGCCATCGGTGTTCCGGTTGCGGCCGCCGCGGCCACCGCCGTCACCGTCGTTGGCGTTGCGGTTGCGGCGGCGCTCGCCGGCGCCCTGGTCGTCCTGACCGGCGTCGGTCTGGGCGTCCTTCTGGGCGTCCTTCTGGGCGTCCTTCTGACCGGCGTTGCGGTCGGTGCCGCCCTTGTCGGGCTTGCCGCCCCGGTCACCGGCCGGCTTGTCGCCGGCGGACTTCTCGCCGGCCGGCTTGTCGCCGGCCGGCTTGTCGCCGCCGTCGTCCTGCCCCCGGCGACGGGTGCGGCCGCGGCGGCCGCCGCCGTCCTGGTCCTGCCCGCCGTCGCCGTTGCGGTCGGCGCCGGAGTCCTGACCGGCACCCCGGTCCAGGGCCTCCTCGACGGCCTTGCCGAGCTTCTCGTCCACGGCCGGCGCCGCGGCGGGCGCCTCCGCGGCCGGGGAGCCCTGCTCCGCCCCGGCGGCCGGGGCACCGGCGGGGCGGCTCGCGGCCCGCCGGCGCCGGGTGCGCGGCGCGGTGTCCTCAGCGGACGCCGGAGCGGCCCCGGCCGCGGATGCCTCGGTCGGCGCCGCCTCCGCCGCCGGAGTCGCCGCAGCCGCCCCGGCACCGTTCGAGCCGTTCGCCGCGGTGCCGTCCAGCGTGGGCTGCGACGCCCCGGTCGCCTCGGATCCGGTCGCAGCGGAGCGCGGTGCCGGGCGGGGCTTCTTGGCCGGCGTGGCCGCGCCACCCTGGCGCTCCTTGATCGCGGCGATGAGGTCGCCCTTCCGCATCCCGGAGATGTCGGGGATGTTCATCTCGGTGGCCAGCTGGCGCAGCTCGGCCAGCACCATGCCGGACAGGCCGCCGCGACGGCGCGGTGCCGCCTCGGTCGGGGGAGTCCCGGTACCGGCGAGATCGGTCTCGCTCACGAATTTCCTTCCTGACCGACCCGGTTGTCCTGTCCAGGTCAGGGAATGTCACATCGCTCGACCGGCGCGGAGCGCGCCGGCAGCATTCACAGATGGTGCCCACGACGACGTCGAAGGGGGTCAGGCCGCCCGTTCGGGAGTCCGAGTCCAGAGAGAAAGGAGATCGGGCGAGCGGGCCCGGCCGTCAGACTACGCCGACGTCGCGTGGATCGCCATGCACCGCGAGACTAGACCGAACGCCTCCGGGCAGCAACAACCCCCCGCTCCGGCGCGTCCGAACCGGACGTCGGCTACCTCACGTCCGGTGCCGGTCAGGAGATCTCGACCCTGACACCCTCGGTGTCCACGGCCAGCGCCCGCACGGTGAAACCGTCGGTCGCGACGGCGTCGGGCAGGGTTCCGTCCGAGGTCAGGGCCAGTACGGTCGGCCCGGCACCGGAGATCGCTGCCGGCACGCCGTGCCCACGCAGGTGCTCGACCAGCCGCAGCGAGTCCGGGTAGGCCGGGCGCCGGTAGACCTGGTGCAGCCGGTCCTCGGTCGCGGCCAGGAGCAGGTCCGGCCGCCGGGTCATCGCCAGCACCGCCAGCGCGCACCGGCTGCCGGTGAACGCGGCGTCGGCCAGCGGGACCTGTTCGGGAAGCAGCCCGCGGGTGGTCTTGGTCGACGACTCGGCCCCCGCGATGCACGCCACCGGGTGCACGTCCGGGTGCACGTCGAGCTTCTCGGCGTGGAACCGGCGCGCCGCGCCGGTGTAGATGCTCCGTCCGCCTGCGCTCCTCTCGGACGTCTCCCAGGCCACCACGAACCCGCCCAGCAGGCTGGCCGCGGCGTTGTCGGCGTGCCCCTCGATACCGGCCGAGAGCTGCAGCAACGTGTCCCGCTCCAGCTCGACGTCGTGCCCGGCGAGCACGGCGGCGGCGGTCACCCCGGCCACCGCGGCGGCCGCCGAGCTGCCCAGCCCGCGCGAGTGCGGGACGGCGTTGCGACAGCGCAGCCGCAGCCCGGGCGGCGCGACGTCGGCGCCGCCGCCGAGGACCTCGAACGCCTGCCGCATCGCCCGCAGCACCAGGTGCCGCTCGTCCCTCGGGACGTGCCGGGCCCCCTCGCCTGCGATGTCGACGAACAGGCCGGGCCGCTCGTCCGCCTCGATCTCGATCTCGTCGTACAGGGCCAGCGCCATGCCGAGGGAGTCGAAGCCCGGCCCCAGGTTCGCCGTCGAACCGGGGACCCGGAGCCGGACCCGGGTCGGCCGGCCCATCAGGCCAGCTCGAGGGCGGCAGCCACCGCTCCCGGGTCGATCGGGACGACCTCCGGGTCCGGCGCGGTCAGCAGCGCGGTGTCCGGGTCCTTCAGCCCGTGCCCGGTCACCGTGCACACCACGAGCGAGCCACGCGGCAGGGTGCCGTCGGCGGTGGACTGCAGCAGCCCGGCGACGCTCGCCGCGGAGGCGGGCTCGACGAACACCGCCTCCTCGGCCGACAGCAGCCGGTACGCGGCGAGGATCTCGTCGTCGGTGACGGCGGCGAACTGCCCGCCGGACTCGTCGCGGGCGCCCGTCGCGCCCTTCCAGGACGCCGGCGCCCCGATCCGGATCGCGGTCGCGACCGTCTCGGGGCTGGTCACCGGGGCCCCGGTGACCAGCGGCGCGGCACCCGCGGCCTGGTAGCCGAACATCCGCGGCAGCTCGGTGATCAGGCCGTCGGTGTGGTAGCCGCGGTAGCCCTTCCAGTACGCGGTGATGTTGCCGGCGTTGCCGACCGGCAGGCAGTGCACGTCCGGGGCCTGGCCGAGCTGATCGCAGATCTCGTACGCCGCCGACGCCTGACCGGCGATCCGGGTCGGGTTCACCGAGTTCACCAGGGCGATCGCCGGGTAGTCGGCGGTGGTCTTGCGGGCCAGCTCCAGGCAGTCGTCGAAGTTGCCGTCGATCTGCAGGATCCGCGCCCCGTGCGCGACCGCCTGGGCCAGCTTGCCCAGCGCGATCTTCCCGCGCGGCACCAGCACCGCGCAGGTCATCCCGGCCCGGGTGGCATAGGCGGCCGCCGACGCCGAGGTGTTGCCCGTCGAGGCGCAGAGCACGCTCTGCTTGCCCTCGGCGAGCGCAGCGGTGACCGCCATCGTCATCCCGCGGTCCTTGAACGAGCCGGTCGGGTTGGCCCCGTCGACCTTGAGGAACACCTGGCAGCCGGTCCGCTCGGACAGGCGCGGCGCCGGCAGCAACGGGGTGCCGCCCTCGCCGAGGGTGACCACGGCCCAGTCCGGCTGCACCGGCATCCGGTCCCGATAGGCCTCGACGACCCCCGGCCAGCGCCCCGGGGGCGGTGCCGCGACCGGCCCACCCGTGGGCGTTCCGACGTTCTGCGCGCTGCCGGTCATCGCCGAGAGCCTCCCGTGTTCGACCGTCATTCGCCCATACCCAGTGCAGCGACCGCGCGGCCGAGGCCCTCCACCCGCAGCACGCCGGCCACGCCGGGCACGATGTCCAGTTCCAGCAGCGCCGACACCGTCGCGGACAGCGCCGCCTCCGGTGCCGAGTGCGTCACGACGGTCAGCCGGGCCTGGCCCGGGTCGCCGTCGGCGGCGCCGAACACGCCCCCGGTCTGGCGGACCGCGGCGATGGAGACGCCCTGCTTCGCGAACGCACCCGCGATCGTCGCGAGGACACCCTCGCGGTCGGCGACCTCCAGATCGACGTGGTAGCGGGTGGGCACCTCGCCGATCGGGCGCACCGGCAGGTCGGCGTAGGCGGACTCGCGCGGGCTGCGACCGCCGCCGGTCCGGTTGCGGGCCACCGCGACGAGGTCACCGAGCACGGCGCTCGCGGTGGGTGCGCCACCGGCGCCCTGACCGTAGAACATCAGCTGGCCGGCCGCCTCGGCCTCGACGAACACCGCGTTGAACGCACCGTCCACCCCGGCCAGCGGGTGCGAGTCCGGGACCATCGCGGGATAGACCCGCGCCGAGACGGACTCGGCGACCGACCCGTCCGGGGCCTCGTCGACGACCCGCTCGCAGATGGCCAGCAGCTTGATCGTGCAGCCCAGCCTGCGGGCGGCCGCGACGTCCGCCGCGCTCACCCCGCGCATGCCCTCGCGGTGCACGTCGGAGGCGGTGATCCGGGTGTGGAACGCCAGCGACGCCAGGATCGCGGCCTTCGAGGCGGCGTCGTAGCCGTCCACGTCCGCGCTCGGGTCGGCCTCGGCGTACCCGAGCCGGGTGGCCTCCTCCAGCGCGTCGGCGTAGGAGGTGCCGCCCGAGGACATCGCGGACAGGATGAAGTTCGAGGTGCCGTTCACGATGCCGGCGACCCGGGTGATCCGGTCCCCGGCCAGCGACTCGCGCAGCGGGCGCAGCAGCGGGATCGCGCCGGCGACGGCGGCCTCGTAGTACAGGTCCGCACCGGAGGCGTCCGCGGCCTCGGCCAGCGTCGGGCCGTCCTCGGCCAGCAGCGCCTTGTTCGCGGTGACGACCGACTTGCCGGCCGCGAGGGCGGCCAGCAGCCAGCCGCGCACCGGCTCGATGCCGCCGATCACCTCGACGACGGCGTCGACGTCGTCCCGCGTCGCCAATGCAGCGGCGTCGGTGGTCACCAGGTGACCGTGGGTCTCGGTCAGCCACGGATGCCGGTGCGGCCGCCGGACCGCGACGCCGGCCAGCTCGACCGGTGCCCCGACCCGGGCGGTCAGGTCGTCGGCCTGCTCGGTGATCAGCCGGACCACCTCGGTGCCGACCGTGCCGCAGCCCAGCAGTGCCACCCGGACGGCCCCGGGCGTGACCGCCGACTCCGCGGAGCTCTCGCCGCTCGCCACGTGCCCTCCTCGCGTCCGGCGCCCGATCGGGCGCCGATCATTCCTGGTCAGGCCGGCCCCGCACCGGGCGGGTGGCCGTTCTCACCCGGCCCAGCGCTCGCTCACGCCTCGAACCGGAACTGGTCCTCCAGTGTCTCGCGGCGCAGCAGCGTCCGGTCGGCGCCCTCACGCACCGCGACGACGGCCGGACGCGGCAGCCGGTTGTACCCCGACGCCATGGCGTAGCAGTAGGCCCCGGTCGCCGCGACCGCCAGCAGGTCACCCGGTGCCAGATCGGCCGGCAGCCAGCAGTCCCGCACCACGATGTCACCGGACTCGCAGTGCTTGCCGACCACCCGGCAGAGCACCGGCTCGTCGCCGGGCCGGTCCCCCGCCCACACCGAGTCCCGCTCCGACGAGCGGGACACCAGCCGCACGTCGTACTCGGCGTCGTAGAGCGAGGTGCGGATGTTGTCGCTCATCCCGCCGTCGACGCTGACGTAGCGCCGGGAGTACCCGCCGAGCGGCACGTCCTTGATCGTGCCGACCTCGTAGAGCGTCACCGTGCCGGGACCGGCGATGGCCCGGCCCGGCTCGACCGCGATCGCGGGCGCGTCGAGGCCGGAGGCGGCGCACTCGCGCTTGACGATCGCGCGCAGCTCCTCGGCCAGGGCCGGCATCGACAGCGGGACCTCGCCGGGCCGGTAGGCGATGCCGATGCCGCCGCCCAGGTCCAGCGTGCGCAGCGCGGACAGCTCGGCGGCGCCGTGCTCGGCGTGCAGGTCGGCCAGTACCTTGACGACCCGGCGGGCGGCCGCCTCGAAGCCCTCGGTGTCGAAGATCTGGCTGCCGATGTGGCTGTGCAGGCCCACCAGCTCCAGGTGCCGGGCGGCCTGCACCCGGCGCGCGGCCTCCAGCGCCGCCGAGCCCTTCTCGTCGAAGGACCCCGCGGCGATCGAGAAGCCGAACTTCTGGTCCTCGTGGGCGGTCGCGATGTACTCGTGGGTGTGCGCCTCGACGCCGACGGTCAGCCGGATCAGCACCGGGGCCGTGGTCCCGCGCTCGGCGGCGACGGCCTCCAGCCGGGCGATCTCGTGGAAGCTGTCCAGCACCACCCCGCCGACACCGGCGTCCACCGCCGCGGCCAGCTCCGCGGTGGACTTGTTGTTGCCGTGCAACGCGATCCGCTCCGGCGGGAACTCCGCGCGCAGGGCCACGGCCAGCTCTCCGCCGGAGCAGACGTCCAGCGACAGGCCCTCCTGCGCGACCCAGCGGGCCACCTCGGTGCAGAGGAACGCCTTGGCCGCGTAGTGCACCGCAGACGCGCCGAAGGCGGCCGCGAACTCGCCGCAGCGGGAGCGGAAGTCGGCCTCGTCCAGGACGAACAGCGGGGTGCCGTGCCGGGCGGCGAGGTCGCGCACGTCGACGTCGGCCACCCGCAGCGCGCCGTCGTCGCCGCGGCGGGCCTCGCGCGGCCAGACGGCCGGGGCGAGCGCGTCCATCGCGGCGGCCGACTCCGGGCGCGGCCCGGCCGACTCGGGCGCGGGGGTGATGCCGGCGTGCAGCGGTCCGGCGGGGTGTGCCCTCATGCCGTCACATCCGTTCCGGGGCGTCGACGCCCAGCAGACCGAGACCGTTCGCGAGCACCCGGCGGGCGGCCACGCACAGCGCGAGCCGGGCCCGGTGCAGGTCGGTGACGTCCTCGTCACCGCGGGGCAGGACCCGGCAGGAGTCGTAGAACTTGTGGTACGCCCCGGCCAGGGTCTCCAGGTAGCGCGCGACCCGGTGCGGCTCGCGCAGCTCGGCGGCGGCCCGCACGACCTCGCCGAACTCGCCGAGCGTGCGGATCAGGTCGCCCTCGCGGTCGTGGGTGAGCAGGCCGTACCCCTCGCCGGGCTCGACGCCCAGGTCGGCGGCGTTGCGGGCCAGCGAGGCCAGCCGGGCGTGCGCGTACTGGACGTAGAACACCGGGTTCTCGTTGGTCCGGCTGGAGACCAGGTCCAGGTCGATGTCCAGCGTGGAGTCCACCGAGGACCGGACGAGGGAGTACCGGGCCGCGTCGACACCGACGGCGTCGACGAAGTCCTCCAGCGTGACGATCGTGCCGGCCCGCTTGCTCATCCGGACCGGTTCGCCGCCGCGGACCAGGTTGACCAGCTGCCCGATCAGGACCTCGACCACCGCCGGGTCGTCGCCGAACGCGGCCGCGACCGCCTTGAGCCGCACCGTGTAGCCGTGGTGGTCGGCGCCGAGCATGTAGATGCACCGGTCGAACCCGCGGGACCGCTTGTCCCGCAGGTAGGCGATGTCACCGGCGACGTAGGCGGGCGTCCCGTCGCTCTTGATGACGACCCGGTCCTTGTCGTCGCCCTGCTCGGTGGACCGCAGCCACCACGCGCCGTCCTTCTCGTACAGGCTGCCGTTGTCCTTGAGCGCCGCGACCGAGTCCTCCACAGCGCCCGAGTCGTGCAGCGACAGCTCGCTGAACCAGACGTCGAAGTCGGTGCCGAAGCCGTGCAGCGAGCTGCGCATCTCCTCGAGCATGAGCGCGACGCCGCTGCGGCGGAACACCTGGTGCCGCTGGGCCTCGGACAGCTCCAGCACGCCGGGCTCGGCGGCGACGACCCGCTCGGCGATCTCGCCGACGTAGGCGCCGCCGTAGCCGTTCTCCGGGGTGGGCCCGCCGGTGGCGGCGGCGACCAGGGACGCGGCGAAGTGGTCGATCTGGGCGCCGGCGTCGTTGACGTAGTACTCGCGGGTGACCGAGGCGCCCCGGGCGGCGAGCACCCGGCCGAGCGCGTCGCCGACCGCGGCCCAGCGCGTCCCGCCCAGATGGATCGGCCCGGTCGGGTTCGCGGAGACGAACTCCAGGTTCATCGCCGTGCCCGCGAGCTCGTCACCGGTGCCGTAGGACTCGCCGGCGGCCAGCACCTCGCCGACGATCGCACCCTGGGCGTCCGCGGCGAGGCGCACGTTGATGAAGCCGGGCCCGGCGGTCTCGGCGCTCGCGATCCCGTCCCGGGTGGTGAGCTCCTCGGCCAGCCAGCTCGCCAGCTCGCGCGGGTTCACGCCGGCCTTCTTCGCGGTGCGCAGCGCGACGTTCGTGGCGTAGTCGCCGTGCTCGGGGTTGCGCGGACGCTCGACGCCGGCGTCGGCGGGCAGCGCGGAGACGTCCAGGTCGCGTCGGGTCAGCACGTCCCGCGCGACGTCACGGACCAGGTCGGCGAGCACGTCGGGATTCACCGTCGGGATTCTAGGAGGTGACGGCGCGCACCCCGGAGCCGCACTGGCCCACCGGACCGGGCGGCCGGGGCCGGCGCGTAGTGTTCGCCGGTCCCACGCCCGGCGTCGCCGGCCCGGATCGCGACCGGAGGGTCCATTGGTCGAGCGCGCCACGCAGGACGACCGGACGGCCGCGCCGGCACCGGACGCGCGCGGAGCCCGCTGGCGGCGCGCCCTGCACCGGGCCGGCCCGCTGCCGTTCGCGCTGGCGCTGGCCTCGCTGCTGCTCTCGGCCGGCTTCGTGGTGGTCTCGCTGCTCTACAACGGTGGCCGGCTGATCCCGCCGCTGGACGATGTCTACATCCACCTGCAGTACGGCCGCAGGCTCGGCCTCGGCGAGCCGTTCCGCTACCTGCCCGGTGAACCGGTGACCAGCGGCGCGTCCAGCCTGCTCTACTCGTTCGTGCTGGGCGGTGCGTACGCGGCCGGGTTCCACGGCGGCGCGCTGCTCGGGTTCGCGACCGGGTTCGGGATGCTCTGCGTGGCCGCGGCGACCGGGCTGACCGTGCTGCTGGGCCGCGACCTCGGCGGGCGCGCGACCGGCGCGTGGGCCGGGGTGCTGACCTGCCTGTCCGGGCCGCTGCTCTGGGGCGCCGCGAGCGGGATGGAGGTCGGCCTGCTCGCGCTGCTGCTGGTGGGCTCGGTGCTCGCGTTCGTCCGGGAACGGTCCGGTGCCCGGTTCCTGGTGACCCCGCTGGTCGCCGCGCTGCTGGCGCTGACCCGGCCGGAGGGCCTGCTCACCGCGGGCGCGCTGGTCGCGGGCATGGTCTGGACGCTGGCCCGGGCCGCGCACTCCGGGCGGGTGCCACGGGCGCGGGCGGTGCGCCGCGCCGCGTTCGCCGGGCTGCCGCTGCTCGCCGGGGCCTGCCAGCTCCTCTACTACCTGCTGGCCACCGGGTCGGCCCTGGCGAACGGGGTGCAGGCGAAGTCCTGGCTGCACGCCGGGCTGCTGCGGCAGCCGCTGGAGATCGCCGACCAGACGCTGCGCAACGCGCAGCAGATGATCGGGTCGCTGTCCGGGCTGACCGGTCAGGACTTCGCGCCCCCGGCGACGCTGGCGTTCGCCGTGCTGGGGCTGGTCGCGCTCGGGTTCCGGCGGGAACGGACGCTCGCCGTGGTGCTCGGCGGGGCGGTGACGGCGGTGCTGCTCAGCGTGGCGACGCTGAGCACCGCGCTCTGGCAGGATCTGCGTTACCTGCAGCCGTTCCTGCCGCTGGTGCTGCTGCTCGCGGTGCTCGGCGCGGGTGCGGTGGCCGGGCTCGCCACGCCGGCCCGCGGCCGGGTGGTGCTGCACGGCCTGCTCGCGGTGGCCCTGCTGTTCACCGTGGTGGTGACGCCGACCTGGGCGATGCGGCTGGGCCAGCAGGCGACCGCGATCCGCGAGGGACCGGTCAGCGTCGCGCAGTGGATCTCGGGCAACGTCCCGCCCGGTGACGTCGTCGCGGTGAACGACGTCGGAGCCGCGGCCTGGTTCGGCGGACACCACACCGTCGACCTGGTCGGGCTCACCACGAACGAGATCGCCGCGCCGTCGCTGAACGGGCCGGGCACGCTCTACGAGGCGGTGCGGGCGCTGCCGCCGGACCGGCGCCCGCAGTGGTTCGCGATCTTCGACTGGTGGGACGGGGTGGCCGTGTCCGACCTGGGCCGGGCCGCGCTGCTCGGCGCCGAGCCGGTGATCACCTTCGAGCTGGTGTCACCGCCACGGCCGATCTCGGAGGCGGCCCCGCAGACCTGCCAGATCGACCGCAGCTGTGACCGGGTCAGCGTGTGGCGCGCCGACTGGAGCCTGGACGGCAACGCCGACCTGCCCGACGCTCCGGTCCCCGGGACAATCCGGGACCACCTCAACGTCGGTGACATGGCCGACGAGGCGGTGCACGGCTGGACAGCGCAGCCGCCGGTGCTCGGGCTGCAGCCGGACAGCGTGCTGGACCGGGCCGCCGCCCCCGGCCGGGTGGTGGCCGACTCGGGTCGGCAGGTCACCGGCGGGGAGACCTTCACCCTGCACGACCTCACCCCCGGCCGGCCGGTGCAGCTCACCGGCCGGGTCGGCGCCGACGCCGCCGTCGCCGGCGAGGAGACGCGCACCGTCGACGTCGACGTGAACGGACGGCGTGCCGGGACCTGGACGCTGCCCGAGGCGACGCCGTGGGGCCAGGCGTCGTTCACGATCCCGGCCGAGCTCGTCACCGGCCCGGAGGTCACCGTGACCACCCGCGCCGAACGCCCGTTCCTGGCCCCCTATCCGCGCTACCGCTCCTACGGCTGGTGGGTCAGCCAGTAGCCCCCGCGGGACCGTCCCTAGACTCGGCCGCCGACAGAACCGACAGACCACCCACGAACCACCCACGAACAGGATGTCCGGATGGCTCGCGGCAAGACGCCCTCGAAGAAGCGCCCGCCGTCGGTCGGCGCGGTCAACCAGCGCCAGATCCCCTGGGGCATGATCGCCGCGATCGTGGTGATCGTCGTGCTGGCCGCGGCGTTCATCGGCTACCCGCTGATCCAGCGCGGCCAGAACGCCCAGTGGACCCCGAGCGACGAGAACCGGGACCCCTCGCTGGCCATCCCCGGGATCGTGTCCCAGGAGTACCAGGGCGGCCAGCACGTACTGGGGTTCCAGCAGGTCGCCTACACGAAGAGCCCGCCCTTCGGCGGCGCGCACGACGGCTTCTGGGCTGCCTGCAACGGCGTCGTCTACCCGGAGCCGGTGCGCACCGAGAACCTCGTGCACTCGCTCGAGCACGGCGCGGTGTGGATCACCTACAACCCGGACCAGGTCTCCGGCGAGGCCCTGCAGAGCCTGCGTGACCGGATCGAGGGCCAGCCCTACAGCGTGATGTCGCCCTACCCCGGCCTGGACTCGCCGATCTCGTTGCAGGCCTGGGGTCACCAGCTGAAGCTCGAGTCCGCCGACGACGAGCGGATCGACCAGTTCATCCGCTCGCTGCGGGTCAACCGGTTCACCCACCCGGAGGTCGGCGCCTCCTGCGACGCCACCGGCCCGCAGGGCTTCGACCAGGACAACCCGCCGCCGTTCCAGCCCGCGCCGCCTGCGGACGCGGTCGACCGGCAGACAGTCTTCCCGGAGAACGAGGGCGCCAACGCGGGCGCCCAGCCGGACCAGGGAATGCCGACCCCGGGGCAGTGATCACGTGAGCAGTACCGCGACCGAACCACCGGACACCGGAACGCCGGCGGCGACCGCCGGGTCGCCGTGGCGCAACCCGCTGGTCGTGACGCTGGCCGTGCTGGCGCTCGCCGCGGTCGTCGTCGCAGGGCTGGCGGTGCGCGGGGCCTTCGGGCCCTACGTGCCGCAGCCGGACTCGGTGGACGTCGGGTTCGCCCAGGACATGAGCGTGCACCACCGGCAGGCCGTCGAGATGGCGTCCTGGGCACGCGACCACAGCACCGACCCGCGGGTGCGGCAGCTGGCGTTCGACATCGAGACCACCCAGAACCAGCAGGTCGGGATCATGCAAGGCTGGCTGGGCCTGTGGAACGCGCCGATCCTGCCGGACGGCGGGCACATGACCTGGATGGCCGACGCCATGCACTCCGGCCACTCGACGGGGGGCATGGACGGTATGACCGCGGAAGGCGGCATGACCAAGATGCCCGGGATGGCCACCACCGAGGACCTGGCCCGGCTCCGCGCCACCCCGCCGCCACAGCTGGACACGGTGTTCCTGCAGCTGATGCTGCGCCACCACGAGGGCGGTGTCTCGATGCTGGAGTACGGCCGGGACCACGCCGACGTCGCCGAGGTGCGGAACCTGGCCAGCCAGATGCTCACCGCGCAGACCGCGGAGTCGCAGCTGATGACGTCGTTGCTGGCCGAGCGGGGCGCGCAGCCGCTGCCGATGAACTGATGATCACCGGTCCCGACCCCCATGCGCGAGGGCCGGGGCCGGTGCGCTAGTGTTCATCCTGTTGCACGGCCCCCGTAGCTCAGGGGATAGAGCACCGCCCTCCGGAGGCGGGAGCGCAGGTTCGAATCCTGCCGGGGGCACATCGGGTGCCACGCATCAGATCGGCCCCTCACCTGCTGAAACAGGGTGAGGGGCCGATCTTGTTGTGTCCGGCTGTCGGCGGCCGTGGGTGGCCGTGGGTGGCCGTCAGCGAGTGCCTGTGTCGAATGCGTGTCGACGTTGCCAGAGCACGTCGGCCCACGGCTGGCGCCCCAGATCCCCGGTCCGTTTGGCGCGTCCCGCCAGTCAGGGGGTTACTTCCGTCATCAGCGGCTCCTACCGCGTTGGCTATCCGAGCGCGTCCTCGATTCGGCGTCGTTCAACTACCCAGCGCGCGGGGTCGCTTCACACCCTTATTGTCGTGCCGAGTCCTCACGGCTTCTCAACGAGTGGGTGGTTCCGCGTGGGCCTGGGTGGCCTCCTGCAGCAGCCAGGCGGCAACATCGCGCACCTGTCCGCGTACGGTCCCCATCGAGCCGCGGCCAGCGCCTCATGGCGCTGGCGCTAGTGTCGGGGTGATGACCGATGACCCCCGCGCGGCTGCGCGTTTCGGTGCGCTGTTGGAACGTGTGGAAGAAGCGCCCCCGGTAGAGGCGGTGGCCGTCTTGGCCGCCGAGCTCGCCCGAATGGGCGACGCCCGCGAGGTGAGCTTCCTGATCACCGACTACAGCGGCGACTCCATCGTCCGCTTGATCCACCAGGGCCCCGGCGACCGGGAACGGGGCCCCGAGTACGCCGAGACGGTGCCGCTGCCCGGCTCGGTGTACGAGCAGGTGTTGCGGACCCAGCGCCCCGACATCGCGCCCCACGAGCCCTCCGGTGCAACTGTCGTGGTGCCGGTGACCAGCCGGGGCGAGGCGATCGGGGCATTGGACCTGGTGTTGCCGAACTACCCGGACGAACGACTGATAGCCGACATCGCTGCCGCGGCCCACGCACTGGCTCATGTGATCATCGCGAACCGGCGCCACACAGACCTTTTTGCCTGGGGTCAGCGCACCACGCCACCGACGTTGGCGGCCGAGGTCCAGCGTCGGCTACTGCCGGACTCGTTCAGCTGTGAGGCGGGTCAGCTCACCGTCGCCGGCTGGCTGGAGCCGTCCGCCTCGATCGCCGGCGACACCTTCGACTACGCCCTGGACCGCGACACGCTGCACATCTCGATCACCGACGCAGTGGGCCACTCGCTTGACTCGTCACTGCTGGCGACGGTGCTCGTGAGCAGCCTGCGTAACAGCCGCCGGCGCGGAGCCGGGCTCGCCGAGCAGGCCCGCACAGCCAACGAGGCACTCGTCGAACACACCACCGACAGTCGGTTCGTCACCGGCCAGCTCGCCCGAATCAACCTCGACGAGGGCACCGCGACCATCGTCAACGCAGGCCACCCGCTGCCGTTCCGGCTGCGCAACGGGGCAGTCGAACGAGTACACCTCGCCGTCGACTACCCGTTCGGTATCCAGGCCCGCCACGAGTTCGGGGCACAGAAGCTCGCGCTCGAACCCGGGGACCGCCTGATCCTGCTCACCGACGGCATGCTGGAGCGCCAACCCGCGCACTTCGACCTCGCCCGCGAACTCACCCGCACCGCCGACCTACACCCACGCGAGGCCACCCGCGCGCTGTCACGAGCCGCGAGCCAGGCCAGCGGCGGGACGCTGCGCGACGACGCCGCGGTGCTGTGCATCGACTGGTACGGCGGCCCACCTCGGCCGCGCAGCTCCACCGCCGGAGCTAGCGAGCAACTCGCCTCACACTGAACTCCAGCTCGGGACATCGGTGGCCGCGGAAGCGGGGCAGCCACCGCACCATCCGAACAGGGTCCCGGCCAGCCAGCACGGAAGAGCGCCCGGCGTGTCGCAATTCCACGGCCCCTCCTTGCTCCGGGGCCATGAGGTGTCGATCCGCCCAGTCGGTGGCCTCGAACAGCACCTCCACCGCCGCGGTCATAGTGCAGGTGTCAGCCGACACCTTCCTCGCGCTGCAGCTCGGCGAGCATCCGATGGCAGGTCGCTGCCCGTTTCGAGTCCTCCTCCATGACCTTCTCGAAGAAGGACGCGATCTCCTCGTAGCCGCCGTTGCGCGCATCCCGCACGTACTGTCCGTAATTGTGCCCGGCCTTGAGCGCGTGATACTGCACAGACACCAGGTCGAACACGACGTCGCCGAAACCGGTCTCCCCGGTCGCCATGGTGATCACTTCCTCTTCTCGGATGTTGCGTCGAGATCCGCATACCCGCACCGACTGCCCAATCAGCACCGGGCGGGACCGCGAACTCAGCCCCTGGGGGCAGCCACCACGTAGTCCTCGGGGATCGGCTCACCGTCCAGGTGGGCGTCGAGGATCTCCCGCACGCCGTCGGCGATGCGGCGTTGCGCCTCCACCGTCATCCCGGAGTAGTGGATGGTCATCGCGTGCCGCGGCATGTCCCGCCACGGGTGGTCGGCGGGCGCCGGCTGCGGGTACCAGGTGTCACCGGCGTACCCGGCGAGCCGACCCGACGTGCAGGCCTCCCGCACGGCCTCGGCATCGGCGATCGCCCCGCGGGCGGTGTTCACCAGCCACGCGCCGGGCTTCATCGCGGCCAGCCGGTCGCCGTCGAACAGTGCCGAGCTGCCCGGCATCAGGGGCAGGGCCGCACAGACCACGTCCGACTCGGCGATCAGGTCGTCGAGTCGGGCGTAGCGCACCCCGAGGGTGGCCTCCTCGGCAGGGCTGCGGCGGTGCCGAGCGTGGTAGAGCATCGTCACGTCGAACGGGCGCAAGCGCAGCGCCGTCCGGGCACCGATCGCACCGAGCCCGATGATCCCGACGGTCTTGCCCTCCAGGTCGTGCGCCTCCTGCGCGGCGTCGGCGACGTCCCATCGACCCTCGGCGACCTGCTCGTACGCGGGCACGAAGTTGCGCACCAGAGCCAGGATCTGCAACACGTTGTGCTCGGCGACGCTGACCACGTTCGAGCCGGTCACCTCCGCGACCGTGATGCCGTGCTCGGTGGCGGCCTCGGAGTCCACGTGATCCGATCCGACACCGGCCGTGATCACCAGCTTGAGCTCCTTCGCCGCCTCGACCCGGTCCCGGCCCAGGTAGACCGGCCAGAACGGGGTCGTGACCAGCACCTCGGTGTCGGCGAGCAGCTCGTCCAGCTCCTCGCCGGTGGCGCTGGTGGTGACCAGCTGGTGACCGGCCTGCTCGAGTCGCTCGCACAGGTCCAGGCCGCGCGCGGCGCTCGCGACGACGTCGGGGTGGCGGTCGGGGTGCTCGTCCGGGAACAGGACGGCGACAACCTTCACGGTTCCTCCTTGTCCGGGGCGGATCGGTGTCGCACGCCTACCCGCTGCCGCGGTCGGCATGCCCCGAGACGCCGGGTGCATGTCCGCCGCGCGGGCGGGCATTCCAGGACCATGACGGATCCGCACGGCAGCGCGCGTCACGCGGCGCCCCGCCCGGTCGCGCTGGTCACCGGGGCCAGTCGTGGCCTGGGCTTTCTTCTCGCTCGTGAGCTCGGTGACCGCGGGTACGACGTGGCGATCTGCGCCAGGAGCGGGGACGGGCTGAGCACCGCCCGCGACGACCTGGCCCGGCAGGGCATCGACGTCCTGGCGGTCGAGGCCGACGTCGGCGACGCCGCGGACGCCGCCCGCCTCGTCGCGGAGGTCGAGCACCGGTTCGGTCGGCTCGACCTGCTGGTCACCAACGCCGGCATCATCCAGGTCGGGGCCGCGGCGGACATGCGGGCCCAGGACCACGCACAGGCGATGGACGTCATGTTCTGGGGAACCCTGCACACGGTGCAGGCGGCGCTGCCGCTGCTGCGGCGCCGGCATGGCCGGGTGCTCGCGGTGACCTCGATCGGCGGGAAGTTGCCGGCCCCGCACCTGCTGCCCTACACCGCCGCCAAGCACGCCGCCGTCGGATACGCCGAGGGGCTGCAGGTGGAAGCCGCGCGGCTCGGCATCGGAGTCACCGTGGCCGTCCCCGGGCTCATGCGGACCGGCTCGACGCGCAACGCCCTGTTCGCCGGCAATCGGGCGGCCGAGAACCGCTGGTTCACCCTCGCGGCGAGCACACCCGTGTTGTCGATGGACGCCGAACGCGCCGCCCGTCGGCTGATCAACGCGACCGTGCGCGGCCGACCGGAGGTGGTGCTCACGCCGGCGGCGAAGATCGGCGTACGGGCGCACGCGCTGGCACCCGGACTCACATTGCGCGCCGCGGCCGCGGCCGAGCGGCTACTGCCCCGGCCGTCCGGAGCGCACGGCGACGAACGGCCCGGGCCGCTGCCCGGGCACGCGACCGGTCGGCAACCGACGTGGTTGCGCCGCCTCACCCGGCTCGACCGCGACGCCGCCCACCGCTGGCACGAGTTCGACGATCCGGCCTGACCCGTGGCGGGGTCGCGTGGTGATCAGGTGCCTGGCGCCGCCGGAACAGTGGCGCCAGGGACCACCCGGAACCCGGCCGCCCGCAGCCGGGCGCCCATCCCATGGTCTTCACCGCTGGCCAGGTCCGGGAACCCGCCGACCTGCTCGAACGCGTCCGCACGGACCCCGAGGTTCGCCGCGTAGACGGGGTGGCCCACCTCGGACGCTTCCCCGGGCGGGCGGGGCGAGCCGGGCAGGTCGAGGACGACGCCACCGGCGACAGCGTCGGCGCCCGCCCCGGCCAGCGCGAGGTGACCGGTGACCCATCCGGGCGTGACCGTGCCGTCGGCGTCGGTGCTGAGCAGCCAGGTCGTCGCCGGCCCGCCACCAGTCGGGCTGGCGTCGTTCTACGTGCTCCAGCGTCGCGGCGATCCGGTCCAGCACGGCGACCGCCCGGGACGCGGGCAGGTAGTAGAGCTGGAACTGGTCACGGGAAACCAGGTCCATGACCGCCTCGGCCGCCCATCCCCGACGCCCCGTGCGCGGGGCCTCGTCCGGGAAGCCGGGGTTCATCCCGATCCCGCATCCGGGTCGATGCGACCGAAAAGTGCGTGTGCTGGCGAGGTGGTGCACGGCCACTTCGTCGGGGACGTCGGTGGGCACGGCCAGGGCCGGCGCCCCGGCGCGCTCGCACCCGACGGCGGCCTGGTCCAGGGTGTCGGTATCCCGGGCGGCGAGTACGACCGGCCAGCCGCGCCGGGCGAAGGCGAGCGCGGAGGCCCGGGCGACCCCGCTTGACGCGCCGGTCAGGACGACCACCGGCCGGTCGGCGTGGGCCGTTGTCACGTCTGGCTCCCTTGCTGTCGCCGGGTCGAGCACGACCTCGAGAGGGCCGTCCGCTCCTGTGCACTGCCGGCATGTCGGGCGCTCGCCTCCACCCGGCGACGCCCCGACCGTAGGTCCGGCGCGGCGAACCCACCAGTAGAGGGGCTCCAGCGGGCCCGAGGGACCGCAGGTGAGCTGCCCCGGTCGGACCCGCATCTGGGGGCGGGTCACCGGCATTGAATCGGTGTGCCCGGGTACGTGCGGCACGGAATCGTCGCGTAAGTGAGGAGGAGATCCATGAAGGCCGTGGTGTACCGGGGCCCCTACGACGTCGCCGTCGAGGACGTCGAGGACCCGCGGATCCAGGACCCGCAGGACGTGCTGGTGAAGATCAGCACGACGTGCATCTGCGGATCGGATCTGCACATGTACGAGGGCCGCACCGATGCCGAGTCGGGCATCGTGTTCGGCCACGAGAACATGGGGGTCGTCGAGGAGATCGGGTCCGGTGTGACGAGCCTGCGCCGCGGGCAGCGGGTGGTGATGCCGTTCAATGTGGCGTGCGGGTTCTGCCGCAACTGCCGGGCCGGGAAGACCGCGTTCTGTGAGGTCGTGAACCCCGGTTTCGCCGGTGGTGCCTATGGCTACGTGTCGATGGGGCCCTACACCGGCGGGCAGGCGGAGTATCTGCGGGTGCCGTTCGCCGACTTCAACTGTGTGCCGCTGCCCGAGGGCCCCGAGCACGAGTCCGACTTCGCGCTGCTGGCCGACATCTTTCCGACCGGCTACCACGCCACCGAGCTCGCCGGGGTCCGCCCGGGCGAGTCCGTGGCGGTCTACGGGGCCGGCCCGGTCGGGCTGATGGCCGCGTACTCGGCGCTGCTCAAGGGCGCCCGGCAGGTGTTCGTGGTGGACAAGGTCGCCGACCGTCTGCAGCTGGCCGAGCGGATCGGCGCCACCCCGATCGACTTCAGCCGGGGCGACCCGGCCGAGCAGATCAAGGACACCCTGCAGGACAGCGGGACCGACCGGGGCATCGACGCCGTCGGGTACCAGGCCACCGCCGCTGAGGGTGAGGAGCAGCCGGCGATGGTGCTGAACCAGCTCGTCGACACGGTGCGCCCGACCGGCGGGATCGGCACCGTCGGGCTGTACCTGCCGTCAGACCCCGGCGCGCCGAACGAGAACGCTGCGCAGGGGCTGCTGCTGTTCAACATCGGGCGCTTCTTCGAGCGGGGCCTGCGGATGGGCACCGGACAGGCCGACGCCAAGGCCTACGCCCACCAGCTCCGCGACCTGATCGTCACCGGGCGGGCGGAGCCGAGCTTCGTGGTGTCCCAGGAGGTGCCGCTGTCCGAGGCCCCGGACGCCTACGCCCGCTTCGACAAGCGCGAGCCCGGCTACTCGAAGGTGCTGCTGCATCCGCACAGCGATCTGCCCGCCTGACCCGGCAACCGTACAAGGAGGCGTCAATGGTGACGGCAGAATCTCCCCGGACACTGAGCGCGCTCGGGCTGGACCAGCAGAACCACGGCACGCTGGGCCGGCTGCTGGCCAGCGGAGCCGTGGCCGAGGCCGACGACGGGCCCGACGGACGGATGCGCGGCCGGATCAGGGTCGTACCCGATGAGATGGTCTGGGACCCCTCGGTCCTGTATCTGCCGCACGGGGCCAGCAGCGGCGACAAGCAGTTCCTCGTGCTCCCGGTCTGCTCGCGCGGGAAGGCGCACCTCGAACTCGACGGCCCGGGTTGCTACTGGTAGCTGGACTTCTACGACGGTGACGACCACCGGTTCCGTCTCTACATCAGCGGGGACACGCTGCTACACGAACGACTGCCCGATATCCCCCGCTGGTATCCAAACATCGACCTGGCGCTGATCCATGCGGGTGGAACCACGCTGCTCGGCACAGTGGTGACCATGACCGGCGAACAGGCCGTGCGATGCGTGGAGATCATCGGACCGCGGATGGCGGTGCCGATCCGCTACAACGACTTCTCGGTGTTCCAGTCAGGGCTCGACGATGTCAAGCAGGCGGCCGAGGCATCGACACCGGAGACGGAGTTCCACTACGTCTCCCACGGTGACGAGCACCGGTTCCGCACGACGCGGTGAATGCGACGACGAAACTGCTCGGGTCTGTCGCAGTGGGCCCGCCGCCGAGCACATCCGTCCCTGGGCGCCGAGTCGCAATCATGATCGACGTGGCGGAGCGCAGCAGCAACGCGGGTTGCTCTCTGGCAGCGCCCACCGCCCATCAGGCGTCGGCCCGCGCCTACCCACCGAACCGGACCGATGCCCGCCCGACGCGGGTGTGAGGGCGGCGCGACCGCGGGTCATCACTCACGGTGACACGTCTAGAGCCGCCGTGCTGTCCCCGGACAGCGCGACGGTCACGGTGGCCGTCGTGACCCCGCGAGGCCGTGGTGATCGCCGAGCAGGTCGCTGCGGTTCTCGGCTACGATCACCAGCTCGGCGCAACGTCACGGACCTTCCGCCCAGGACGCGCCTTCCGAGCGCGGTTCCATGGTCTCGAGCGCCCGACGGGCCTGCACCGCGGGCACCGTGTGAGCGTGGATGTCGGCCCAGGGGTCGTCCTTGCGGGCCAGTCGCCGGAGTACACCGGCGAGGTCGTAACCGTCCGGCCGGACCTTGCCGAGCTCGGGGAACTCGATCGGCGTCGCCACCGTCGGCTCCGGCCGGGCGCGCGGCGAGTACGGCGCGATCGCGGTCTGGGCGTACGCGTTGCGGTTGGTGTCGAGGAAGATCCGGTTCCCCCGGGCGGCGACCCGCTGCTCGACGGTGAGTCGGTCCGGGTCGGCAGCGGCGAGCCGGTCGGCCACGGCTCGGGCCAGGGCGCGCACCTCGTCGAAGCCCTCGCCCCGTTCGAGCGGGGCCACAACGTGGTAGCCGCTGCTCCCGGTCGCCATCAGGTGCGGCACCAGCCCGATCTCGTCGAGCAGGTCACGGGCGGCCCGTACCGCATGGCGCAGGTCGCCCAGGTCACCGCGCTCCGGCGGGTCCAGGTCGACGACCAGCAGGTCCGGGACATCGAGGTCGTCGGAGCGGGACAGCCACCGGTGCAGCTCCAGGCACGCCTGATTGGCCAAGTAGCGCAACGTCTCCACGTCGTCGGCGACCACGTGCTCGACGTGCCCGCGCCGGGTGTCGGCGTGCACGTCGATGGTGTCGACCACGTCGGGGGCCTGCGCGGACACTTGCTTCTGATAGAAGCCGGGCTGCTCGACGCCGTCCGGGAACCGATGCTGGACCAGGGGCCGCCCTGCCAGGTGCGGCAGCATGACCTCGGCGACCTGCTCGAGGTAGGCCGCGAACCGTTCCTTGGTGACCCCCGGCCCCGGGTAGAGCACCTTGTCGGGGTGGGTGATCTGCTGGCGATCGGTCGTCATCGCACCTCCTCGCGCACAACGTCGGCCGGGTCCTTGTCTTCACGGAGGCCGAGGTAGCGAGGGTGGCGCAGACGCCCATCGCGGGTCCACTCGGAGAACCCGATCTGGGCGACCAGCTCGGGCCGCAGCCAGTGCACCCCGCTCTCGGGGACCCGGTCCCGGAACGGTGAGGTTCCGGTCTCCACCTCGCCGAACCGCTCGCGCAGCCCACCGAGGGCCCGGTGGTCGAACCCCGTGCCGACCTTGCCGGCGTAGCGCAGGCCAGAGCCGTCGTGGTAGCCGACGAGCAGCGCGCCGAAGCCGGTGCGCGACCCCTGCGGCTCCGTCCAGCCGCCGATCACCAGCTCCTGAGCCTGCACGCATTTGAGCTTCAGCCAGGAGTCCGATCGGGTGCCCGGCCGGTACGGCGCGTCCACACGCTTGGCGATCACACCTTCCCAGCCGCGCTCGCACGCCTCGCGCAGGTAGCGCTCTCCGTCGGTGTTGCGGTGCCGGCTCAGCCGGACCCCGTCGCCGGCCTCCACGGAGCGCACTAGCAACCGCTTGCGGGTGCGCAGCGCCACGGCGGTGACATCGTGTCCGGCCACGACCGGGGCGTCGAACAAGTACAGGGTCACCGCGATCCCGGTGGAGCGTGCCCGCCCCGGGTCGGTGATGCCGAGCCGGCCCTGCAGCCGGGAGAAGCTGGTCTGCGCACCGTCGAAGGCCACCACCTCGCCGTCGGCGACCAGCCCGGGCGCCGCCTGCTCGTCGAGCGCCGCCACCAGCTCGGGGTAAGTGTCCGAGACGTTCTTGCGGTTGCGCGTGTACAGCCGGGCGCCCGCCTCGTCGCGCACCACTACCAGCCGCTCGCCGTCGAGCTTGCGCTCGAACACCCAGTCCCCGCCCGAGAACGGCTCGTGGCACAGCGTGGCGAGCATCGGCGCGACGAACTCTGCTGCACACCCCCGGACCAGGTCACGTTCCCCCGCATCCAGCACCCCGTCCAGCGGGTTCGGCAACCGTGTCACAGGTCCTCGTTCCGCTTGTCGGACAGCACCGAGCCGGGCTCGGTCCGGACCGGTTTCCGACGTCGGTCCGCCCCCTCGTCGGTCACCTTGACCAGCAGCCAGTTCCTGTCGTCGCCACGCATCCCGGTACGGGTGAACGCGTAACCGCCGTGCACCTTCTCCCCCTCGAGCCACACCTTCAGGTGGCCGCGGTCCAGGCCGTCCTGCACGTCGCGGTCGTCGAGGTTGTGGTAGGTACCGGTGTCCCACACGACGACGGTGCCGCCGCCGTACTCGTCCTGCGGGATCCGACCCTCGAACGTCGCGTAGTCCAGCGGATGGTCCTCGGTGCGCATCGCCAGGCGCTTGTCCCGCGGATCGGTGGAAGGGCCCTTGGGCACAGCCCAGGACACCAACACTCCCCCGACCTCCAGGCGCACGTCGAAATGCAGGCTCGATGCGTCGTGACGCTGGACCACGAATCGGTCACCGGCACCCCGTCCGCCACCCGCGCCGACCGGCTCACCGGAGCGGGCGGGGTCACGCCGGGACCGGTAGCCCTTCAGGGCATCGTCGCTCCTGGACATGGGCGTCGGCTACCCGTATCCCGCGCGTCCTAACGCCGTCCGGGCCGGACGCGCTCCGTGCTCCTCCCCCGCCTCGCGCCACATCCGGTTCTGCTCACGCGCGCGCCGACCGGCATCCGGGCCGTTCGGACCTGGGCGGCCTCGCACCGGCCGACTGTGGCGCCAGCGCCCGGCCGCGCCGACGTTGGCGGCCTGTCGGCCCCGGCGCCGGGCCGAGGCCGGGACTGATCACGCAAACCGAGGAGCCGAGGCGCCTGGCGTCCGGGGTTCGTGGTGCCGGAATCGGGTTCAAGTCCCTCGTCACCGGCAAGGCACGAGACCACAACACGATATCGACCTGTAACCGGCCCGGTCGGCCGGGCCGACAAGAACGAGGAGATTACGTGACTATCGCTCGCGACATCATGTCCCCCGGCGCCGACTGCATCGGGACGACCGACACGGTCGACGACGCCGCCCGGATGATGACCCGTCTCGGAGTCGGGGCCCTTCCAATCTGCGGTCCCGACAACAAGCTCAAGGGCGTCCTCACCGACCGGGACATCGTGACGAAGGTTCTGGGCAACGGCCGAGACCCGGGCCAGTTCCCGGCCGGTGACCTCAATCAAGCCGAGGCGGTCACTATCGGCGCCGAGGACACAGCCGAAGACGTCCTCGCGACCATGACCGAGCACCGGGTCCGCCGGCTCCCGGTGATCGACGGAGCAACGCTCGTAGGGATGGTCGCCGTGGCCGACGTCGCCCATGCCCTTCCAAACCCTCAGGTGGGAGACCTGGTCGAGGCCCTGTCCGCCGAATAGGGTCGGCCGCGCCGCCGGTACTGACCGTCGCACGGGGCTACCGGGTTGTCGTGGCCAGTCACGGCACGGGTCGCTCCGCCCTCGTGGCCATCGCCGTTCTGGCCCATGCATGTCGACGGGACGGGGATGCGACGACCAGCCCTGGACGGGAGCAGGCGAGCGGCCCGATCACGCCACCTACCGCCTCGACCACTCCGACCGTGACCAGCCCCATGCCAGCGCTCGGATCCGCGGCCGTTGCGACGCGCCGGGTCGCGGCATACATCGTGGACGGTGCTCGGTCTGAACGGGGTGCCGGTCGAGCCGGTTGAGCGCCATCTGGCGCTTCTGACCGATGTCGACGTTCGCCGCTGGGGTCCTCGGGCAGTTGGACGCCAAACAGCCTCTCTCTGCTCCTCCCGCCGGCCAGCGTCACGTCGTCGTCCAGCGGGTTGAGGGCCTGCCGGGCAGGTGGGGTTCATGGACTCCATGAGTCCATCATCGCGCGGGCCCGGGCACACGAGAGGGCCGCTCGGACCCGTCTGCGGACGCGCCCTTCTGTCACTCCGTCACCCTGCTGCCTCTGAACCGCATCAACAGCAAGGACGACGGGGTGACAGCAAAATGGATGCCGTCACTTTCCGAGCGCTTCGTCGAGCGAATCGTCGGAGACCTGCGTGGCCTTGTGGGACCATCGAAGAGACACAGGAGGCTCTGATGACGACGAACCCGCAACGGCCGGATGACTGGCCTACAGACGACTTCGTGACCACCGAGGAACTCCTGCGTCGTCACGCCGCCCGACCGATCGTCACGGTAGAAGACCTCGCTGCGACCGAGGATCCGTTCGAGTCCGACACCGAGCACGACGAGTTCCTCGCCGACCTCTACGCCTCCCGCCGAGCCGACGTCGGATGAGCCTCGTCGTCCTCGACACCGACGTGGCCTCTGTACTGCTGCGGCGCCGGCTCACGTAGCCGCTCGCCGGACGGTTGGCCGGCAACGTGCTCGCGGTGACGTTCGTGACCGTCGGCGAGCTCACCAAGTGCACGCTCGTCCGTCAGTGGGGACCTCGACGTGTCGAGACGATGCGCTCCTTCATCGCCGGACTCGTCGTCCTGCCCTCCGACCAGCGCGTCGCGGCCCGATGGGGCGAGCTGCAGGCCTACGCCCAGCGCCGCGGCCGCCCGCGACCGACCAACGACAGCTGGATGGCAGCCTGCTGCCTCGTGCGAGAGGTTTCGCTCGCGGCCTTCACCGTCAAGGACTTCGCCGACTTTCAGGAGCACGAGGGACTGCAGCTCGCCGAGTGATCAGCTCACGGTCGTCTTCGCGGTCTCCTCCTCAAGGCTGTCGAGCCAGGCGTCGAAGGCGTCCACCACCGCTCGATCAGGACCCATGTGCTATGGGCTCGCATGCGATCCAGGCGGCAGACTGGATCACCGCATGCCTGGTCCCGATCCGGGGTAGGCGACTCGGGTGACCGTGGCGGATCGACCGCGGCGGTCTCGTGGCGGGAGCACGGCAGTCCCGTCGCGACGCGCGAGGCCGTACGGAGGAGGTCTGGTGGCCAAGACCAAGGGTCGCTCCGGCTCGCGGAGCCGCAAGCGGACCAAGGCTCCCGACTCCGAGCGGCTGGCGGAGCTCTACCGGCGCTTGGTGCTGGTCCGGACGTTCGAGGAGCAGTGCCAACGGTCCTTCCGCCGCGGCAAGGTCGGCGGCTACCTGCACCTCTACACCGGTCAGGAGGCGGTGGCGGCAGGCTTCCTGGAGGCCTTCCGGCCCGGCGACCGGGTCATCACCGCCTACCGGGACCACGCGCACGCGCTGCTGATGGGCTGCGATCCGGGCGCGGTCATGGCCGAGCTCTACGGCCGTGAAGGGGGCCTGGCAGGGGGCAAGGGCGGGTCGATGCACCTGTTCGACGTCGACCGTGGCCTCTGGGGCGGCTACGGGATCGTCGGCGGTCACATCCCCCTGGGCGTGGGCTTCGCCTACGCGATGCGCTACCGGCAGACCGAGCACATCTGCCAGCTCTACCTCGGTGACGGTGCGATGCAGGCCGGCGCCTTCCACGAGGCGGCCAACCTGGCCGCGCTGTGGGGCCAGGACGGGCGGTGCCCGGTCCTGTTCATCGTCGAGAACAACCAGTACGGGATGGGCACCTCGGTGCCGCGGGAGTCGGCGGTGACCGACCTCGCGACCAAGTTCGACGCCTACGGCATCGAGCACGAGAAGGTCGACGGCATGAACCTGGAGGAGGTCGTCCGCTGCGCGGGTCGGGTGACCGAGCAGGTGCGCGAGAGCGGGCGTCCGTACGCGGTCGAGGCCGTGACCTACCGGCTCGCCCCGCACGGCGCCGCGGACTTCTACGAGCGGTACCGGACCAAGGAGGAGGTCGAGCAGTGGCGCGAGCGCGACCCGCTGACCCTGCTCCGGGACTCGCTGACCGACACCGGGACGGTGGACGACGACGCGGTCGAGCAGATCCGGGACGACGCGCGCCGCGAGGTGGCGCGGGCGGTGGAGTTCGCCGACAGCAGCCCGGAACCCCCCGTCGAACGGCTCTACGACGGGGTCTACGCGGAGACCGACGAGAACCCGGACGACGGCGGGGGGACGGCCGGTGACTGAGACCAAGACCGAGACCAAGACCTACCGGGAGGCACTGCAGGAGGCGCTGGCCGGCGAGCTCGACCGGGACGAGAACGTGGTGCTCCTGGGCGAAGACATCGGCGTCTACGGGGGCACCCAGCTGGTCACCGACGGGCTCTACGACCGCTACGGCGCGCACCGGGTGATCGACACCCCGATCAGTGAGAACGGGTTCGTGGGAACGGCCGTCGGCATGGCGATGGCCGGCCTGCGCCCGGTCGTCGAGATGATGACCTGGAACTTCTCGTTCCTGGCGGTCGACCAGATCATCCAGAACGCGGCCAAGGTCCGCTATTTCTCCGGCGGGCAGGTCAGTGTCCCGATGGTGATCCGGGGACCCAACGGCGGTGGCGTGCAGCTCTCGGCCCAGCACACCCATTCCCTGGAGTCCTTCTACGGCCACTTCCCGGGTCTGAAGGTGGTCGCCCCGGTGACCCCGGCCGACGCCAAGGGCATGCTGACCACCGCGATCCGCGATGACAACTGCGTGATCTTCCTCGAGGCCGGCGCGCTCTACGGAACCAAGGGCGAGGTCGACCCCGGCGACAACCCGGTTCCGTTCGGGATGGCTCGCATCGCCCGCAGCGGCGACGACGTCACCCTCGTCTCCTACGGGCGCCAGGTGCACCTGTGCCTGACGGTCGCCGAGATGCTGGCCGATGAGGGCATCGACGTCGAGGTCATCGACCTGCGCAGCCTGCGCCCCCTCGACGAGGACACCGTGGTCGCCTCGGTCGAGAAGACCCACCGCGCGGTGGCGGTCCAGGAGCAGTGGCTCCGGTTCGGGGTGGCGAGCGAGGTGGCGGCGATCATCCAGGACCGGGCCTTCGACCATCTCGACGCCCCGGTCGAGCGGGTGAGCGGGGCCGAGGTTCCCGCGCCCTACGCCCACAACCTCGAGAAGGCCGCCTTCCCGGACGAGCAGCAGGTGGTGGACGCGGTCCGCCGGGTGCTCTACCAGAACGGAGGGTGACGATGCCCGACGTGATCATGCCCAAGATGGGCGACGCGATGGAGGCCGGGGTCCTCAGCACCTGGCTCAAGCAGGAGGGTGACCGGGTCGAGGCCGGAGACGCGCTCGCCGAGATCGACACCGACAAGGCCACCGTGGAGCTGGAGGCCGAGGACTCCGGCACCCTGCACCGGCTCGTCGCCCGGGAGGGCGACGAGATCCCGGTGGGCGACCCGGTCGCGGTGATCCTCGCCGAGGGGGAGGAACCGCCGGCCGACGAGGGGGCCTCGCGGGAGGAGGAGCCGGCTCCGGACCAGGAATCCGACGAGGCGGAGCACGACGCGGCGGAACAGAACGAGGCCGAGCAGACGGCGGACCGGCGCCGGGAGAGCGCCGAGCCCGAGCAGGAGACCGAACCGTCGGCCCCCACGTCGGACCGGTCCGCCGACGGACGGGTCCGGGCCTCCCCGATCACCCGGAGGCTGGCCCGCGAGCACGACATCGACCTGTCCGCGATCGACGGCTCCGGCCCCGCCGGCCGCGTGGTGGAACGGGACGTGCGCGCCGTCCTGGACGAGGGCGAGGGCGCCGCCCGCCGGACGCGCCAGGAGGAGCGACCCGCCGGGGACACGGCCCCCGCCGCCCCCGCCGCGTCCGACGCCCCCACCGCCGGCGAGCTCGTGCAGCTCTCCCGCGCCCAGCGGGTGGTCGCGGACCGGATGCAGCAGTCCTGGCAGCAGGCCCCGCACCACTACGCGACGGTGGAGGTGCAGGTCGACGAGCTGCTGGCACTGCGCGGTGAGCTCAACGACGCGCTGGCCGACGACGGCGTCAAACTCTCGATCAACGACTTCGTGATGCGCGCGTGCGCGCTGGCGCTGGGGAGGTTCCCCAAGCTCAACTCCTGGTGGACCGAGGACGGCGTGCAGCAGCACCGCACCGTGGACCTGGCCATGGCCGTCGCCCTGGACGACGGCCTGATCACGCCCGTGATCAGGGACGCGGCCGGCAAGACCCTGTCCGCGCTCTCGGCCGAGGCGAAGGACCTGGCGAAGCGGGCCCGCGAGCACGACCTGCGCCCCGACGACTACCAGAACGGCACGTTCACCGTGTCCAACATGGGCATGTACGGGGTGGAGAGCTTCACCGCGATCGTGAACCCGCCGTCGGTGTCGATCATGGCGGTGAGCAGCGTGGTGCGGCGCCCGGGCTTCGACGCCGACGACAACGTCGTGCCGCAGAACGTGCTCAAGCTGACGGTCGGCTCCGACCACCGGGTGATCAACGGCGCCGAGAACGCCGGCTACCTGGCGGAGGTCCGGCGGCTGCTGGAAAGCCCGCTGCTGCTGACGGTGTAGAGGAGCGACACGTGACGGAGAAGTTCGATCTCGTCGTCATCGGCGGCGGCAACGGTGGGTACATCCCGGCGATCCGGGCCGCCCAGCTCGGGATGCGCGTCGCACTGGTCGAGCGCGGCGAGCACCTCGGCGGGACGTGCCTGAACCTGGGCTGCATCCCGACCAAGGCCCTGCTGCAGACCGCGGCCCGGCTCGACGACGCCCGTGGCGGCGCCGACGTCGGGGTCGAGACCGGCGAGGTGCGGCTCGACTACGCCAAGGCCGCCGAGCACAAGGACCAGGTCGTCGACCAGCTGCGCCGGGGGCTCTCCGGCCTGATGCGCAAGAACCGGATCCAGGTGTACCGCGGCACCGGCAGCTTCGCCGAGCCCAAGCCGATCGCCGAGCGCCAGCGGATCACCGTGACCGGCGAGGACGGCACCAGCGAGCTCGAGGCGTCGAACGTGCTCATCGCGACCGGCTCCGCGCCCGCCACGCTGCCGGGCCTCGATCTCGACGGTGAAACGGTCATCTCCAGCGACGACGTCGTCACCACCACCGACGACCCGCCGGACTCGATCATCGTGCTGGGCAGCGGGGCCGTCGGCGTCGAGTTCGCCAGCATGTACCGCGACTTCGGCACCGACGTCACGCTGGTCGAGCTGGCGGACCGGATCGTGCCCGCCGAGGACGCCGAGGTCTCGGCCGAGCTGGAGAGCGCATTCACCAGGCGCGGCATCCGGGTACTCACCGGCGCGAGCGCCGACCCCGCCGGCCTGGCGAAGACCGACGGCGGGGTGCGGATCGACGTCGAGACCGGGGACGGCACCGAGACGCTCGAGGCCGACGCGCTGCTGGTCGCGGTCGGCCGCCGGACCGTCGTCGACGGCCTCGGCCTGGAGGCCACCGCGGTGGAGCAGAACGACCGCGGCGAGATCGGTGTGGACGAGTACTACCGGACCGGCGAGCCCGGCGTGTACGCGGCCGGCGACGTCATCGGCGGGTACTGGCTCGCCCACGCGGCCGGGCACGAGGGCATCACGGCCGTCGAGCACATGGCCGGCGCGGACCCGATGCCGCTGGACCAGGACCGTATCCCGCGGGTGACGTTCTGCCGTCCCGAGGTGGCCTCGTTCGGGCCGGACCGAGCGCAGGCCGAGCAGCAGGGCTACCGGGTCGAGGAGTCGAAGGTCCCGTTCCGGGCCGTCGGCAAGGCCCTGATCGACGGGCAGCCGGACGGGTTCTGCAAGGTCGTCGCCGAGGCGGGAACCGGCCTCGTCCTCGGGATGCACGCGATCGGCCCGCACGTGACCGAGCTGATCGCCGAGGGTTGTTACGCCAAGCTCGTCGAGGGCACCGCCGGCGAGGTCGGCATGAGCGTGCACGCGCACCCGACGCTGGCCGAAGTCGTCGGCGAGGCGAGCCTGGCCGTGGGCGGACAGGCCATCCACTACTGAGCCGGGAGCGTGGGCCGCGCAGCGCGACCGGCCCGCGATCGGCATGGCGTGGCCGCGGCCGGGTAGTCGCTGGGGAGCCGTGCACCACGCGCGGCCGTCGACGGACGTGGAGGGATGACCGTGACCGAAACCGGCGACACCACCGGCACCGCGGACAAGGACTACAACCTGGTGTGGTTCCTCGAGAGCTGCCTGAGCAACGCGCTCCGCCTGCAGACCTACCTGCAGGACGCCGAGCGGAAGGACGACAAGGAGCTCGCCGAGCTGTTCCGGCGTGCCCAGGGCGAGAGCCAGAAGGGGGCCGAGCAGGCCAAGAAGCTCCTCGCCGCCCGGCTGAACGCCTGACCGTGACGTTCCGCCGACCGGCGGGCGGCTTCCTGCTCGATCTCCGTGCCGGGTTCGGGAGGCTGCTCGCCGGCCGGCACTCGGTGGGGGCCGGGACGGGATCACCATGCTCTGCGCGATACCCGGCTTCGTGGATCCATGCCCCCGAGACCGGTTCGACACCGAGGCCCGCAGCCGCGACCCGCAGCTGTGGTGTCCCGGCACCGCGGGGGACGCCGGGAAGTCATGCCACCAGCCACGACGGGGACGGCCTGGCTGCCTCACTGCCTGCGGCCTGACCGGCCGTGTGTGGTCGGGGCCCGCCAGGGGAATGCGCGGGCAGAGGCCGAGGTGCCAAGGAGGATGACGATGGTGTCCACCCAGACCCAGCCGCACGGCGACGGTGACGCTCAGGTCAGCGAGCAGCAGGCTCGGCGCGTGGCCGAGGAGGCCCGCGAAGCCGAGTGGCGCAAGCCCAGCTTCGGCAAGGAGCTCTTCCTCGGCCGGTTCCGCCTGGACCTGATCCACCCGCATCCCGAGGGCAGGACCGAGGCCCGCGCTCGGGGGGAGGATTTCCTGGCCCGGCTGCGTGAGTTCTGCGAGTCGGAAGTGGACCCGCGGATCATCGAACGTGACGGGCGGGTGCCCGACAGGGTGTTCGCCGGGCTCGCCGAACTCGGCGCTCTGGGGATGAAGATCGACGTCGAGTACGGCGGGCTCGGTCTGTCCCAGGTCGACTACAACCGCGCGCTGATGCTGACCGGCTCGGTGCACCCGGCGCTGCCGACCATGCTCTCGGCGCACCAGTCGATCGGGGTGCCGCAGCCGCTGGCGTTGTTCGGTACCGAGGAGCAGAAGCGCACGTTCCTGCCCCGCTGCGCGCGCAGGGACATCAGCGCCTTCCTGCTCACCGAGCCCGACGTCGGGAGCGACCCGGCCCGGCTGCACGCCACCGCCACCCCCACCGATGACGGGTCGGCGTACCTGCTCGATGGCGTCAAGCTCTGGACCACGAACGGGGTGATCGCCGATCTGTTGATCGTCATGGCCCGGGTGCCGAAGGATGGGGGGCGCCGGGGCGGGGTCTCGGCATTCGTCGTCGAGGCCGGCTCGCCGGGGGTCACCGTCGAGCACCGCAACGAGTTCATGGGCCTACGCGGCATCGAGAACGGCGTCACCCGGTTCCACCAGGTGCGGGTGCCTGCCGAGAACCGCGTCGGCGACGAGGGCGAGGGGCTCAAGATCGCGCTGACCACCCTGAACACCGGGCGTCTCTCCCTTCCCGCCATCTGCGCCGGAGCCGGCAAGTGGGCCACCAAGATCGCCCGGGAGTGGTCCGGCGAGCGGGTGCAGTGGGGCCGGCCCATCGGCGAGCACGACGCCGTGTCCGGCCGGATCGCGTTCATCGCCGCGACCACGTTCGCCATGGAGGCGGTGGTCGAGCTGGCCGGCGTCATGGCCGACGAGGAGCGCCACGACATCCGCATCGAGGCCGCCCTGGCCAAGCTGTACGGCTCCGAGATGGCCTGGCTGGTCGCCGACGACCTGGTGCAGATCCGGGGCGGTCGCGGCTTCGAGACCGCCGAGTCGCTCGCCGCGCGCGGTGAGCGCGGCGTCCCCGCCGAGCAGGTACTGCGCGACCTGCGGATCAACCGCACCTTCGAGGGCGCCACCGAGATCATGCACCTGCTCATCGCCCGCGAAGCGGTCGACGCGCACCTGTCGGCTGCGGGCGAGCTCATCGACCCCGAGGCGTCGATGTCGACGAAGCTGCGCGCCGCGGCCCGGGCCGGCCGCTTCTACGCACGCTGGCTGCCGAGCCTGGTCGCCGGTCGCGGGCAGGATCCGCGCGCCTACGCCGAGTTCGGCCCGTTGGCCCGGCACCTGCGGTTCGTCGAGCGGGCCGGCCGGCGCCTGGCCCGCCAGACCTTCTACGGCATGGCCCGTTGGCAAGGCGGCCTCGAACAGCGGCAGCGCTTCCTCGGGCGGCTGGTCGACATCGGCGCCGAGCTGTTCGCGATGAGCGCGAGCTGCGTGCGCGCCCAGCGCATGCACGCCGAGGACGCCACCCCGCACGGTGCCGCCCGCGAACTCGCCGACGCGTTCTGCGCGCAGGCCACCGGGCGGGTGGAGGAGCTGTTCACCCGCCTCTGGGACAACTCCGACGACAGCGACCGGACCGCCTCTCGGAACGTGCTCGACGGGCGGTACACCTTCCTCGAAGACGGCATCCTCGACCCGTCGATACCGGGCCCCTGGGTCGCCCAGCAGACGACCGGCCCGTCCGAACTCCACAACCAGCACCGCACGATCGAGTAAGAGCGTCCGGCGATCGAACCGGGGGACCTCCCGGCCACAGCCGCGCTCATCAGCCGGGGTCCGCCCGCGCTGCGTCGTACTCCTCGCCGGTGACGTGGCGGCCCCAGGTGACCGCGCTGCCGGACTGGTCGTTCTGCTGCATCGCGATGTGGACCATGAACCGGTTCGGGAGCGCGCCGTGCCAGTGGTTTTCCTCCGGCTCGAAGTAGACACGGTCGCCGGGGTGGATGGCCTCGACCGGGCCGCCTTCGCGCTGGCACAGGCCCACGCCCTCCGTGACGAAGATCGTCTGACCGTGCGGGTGGGTGTGCCAGGCGGTACGCGCCCCGGGAGTGAAGTGGATCAGCGCGGCGGCGAACGTCGACGTGCCGGCCGGCGCCGCCACGGGGTCGATGTAGACGTCGCCGGTGAACCACTCGGCGGGGCCCTTGCGGGTGTCGAGACTGCTTCGGGTGATCTGCATGCGGACTCGCCTTCGTGTGTGTTCCGGCTCCGGGTCGCGGGTTCGTCGAGTCCTCAGGCACTCACCGAGCTCGCTACGGGCGTCCAATGGAGTTCGACCGACCGTACGGACCGGAGGAGCGGCTGTCCTACGCTGTGGACGACCGGCGCCGCTCGTCCCCTCCCCTGAGCCGGGCCACGATCACGCTGACCCAGCGACTGGGTCGCGCCCCGCGGCCGAGTGAGCTCGCCGAGGAACTCGACGTCGACACCTCCGAGGTGATCGAGGCGCTCGGCGCGATGGAGTCCAACCGGGCGGTCTCGCTCGACGCGCCGACCCCGGACGGCGAGACGCCCCTCAGCGAGCGCCTCGGCGACGACGACCCGGGCATCGAGACCGCGTCCACACGCGGTGAGCTGCGCGAACAGATCAACGCCCTCCCCGAGCGGGAGCGGCGCATCCTGCTGCTGCGCTTCTACCGCAACCGCACCCAGACCGAGATCGCCGCGGACGTCGACGTGTCACAGATGCACGTGTCCCGGCTGCTCAGCCGGACCATCGGCCGGCTCCGCGCCGAGCTGAACGGCTGATCGCCGGACACTCGGACAGGTGTACGGCCGGGCCCGGTGCGCCGCGGGCCGGCTACGTCCGCGGGGTGAGGAGTTCCAGGAGTTGACGATGATCGGTGACGACGTGATCGGGGGTGCACTCGCACGCGCAGCTGCTTCCTTCGGCGTTCCCGTCGGAGGTGTACAGCACCGTCCGTAAGCCGGCCTGCCGAGCGCCGTGCACGTCACGGAATTCGTCGTTACCGACGTAGACCGCACGGTCGGGTTCCGCGTCCAGGGCGTGGACTGCCGTGTCGAACAGGCGCTGATCCGGTTTCCGGAAGCCGAAGTCGCCGGAGACCACGACCTGCTCGAAATACCCGAGCAGATCGAGCTGCGCCAGTTCCGGGCGGGCGTAGGCGCTCTGACCGTCGGTGACCACGCCGAGCCGGTAGTGGCTGCGGAGTTCGCCGAGGACCGCGCGCACATGGGGAAACCGGCGCAATCGCCGGCGGGCGAGCCCGCGATGCAGTTCGGCGAGGAACAGCGGCAGCTGTTCGAGCCGGTCGGCGGAGAGGGAACGGGTGTACCCGGTGGCGTTCCGCTCGACGATGGTGCGCCAGACGGCGACGGCGTCGAACTCGGGATGCTCTTCCCGGCAGCGAGCGCGCAGCTGTTCCAGAGTGGCGAAGTAGGCCTCCCGCAAGGGACCGCAGCGCAGCTCGATGCCGGAGTAGGCCAGTACGTGCCCGATGACCCGATAGACGCGCTCCTGCTGCTCGTCGGTGACGATGTCCACCAGGGTGCCGTTGACATCGAACAGTACGGCTTCAGCGCGCAACGCGTCCCCTCCTTCCGGTCACGGGGTACGGAGCAGCCGCTTGGCGTGGTCGATCAACCTGGCCGCGTGGTCGGAGTCGATGTAGGTGTTGCGGGCGACCCGCAGCAGTGTGCACGCCATGTAGTAGGGGATGCGTGCGGTGAGCGCCGCGAACATCGCCTCGCTGTCCGGGAAGTGGCCGCAGTACGCCCGCAGGAGATGCCGGATGAAGGGATCCGCCCGGTCGGGAAGGCCGGTGGCCTGCAGCAGCGAGTGCTGCAGCTCGCCGGCCAACCGTCCGACGTCGAACAGCCGGTCCCCGCGCCGGCACCGTTCGAGGTCGATGGCCACGACGTCGAGGTCCTGGCCGAACAGGAAGTTCGCCGGTGTCGCGTCCCCGTGCAGCCACACCTGCCGGTCCTGCCACATCCGCGGCCGCGCGCGCCAGAGCTCGCGCAGCCAGCACAGCTCGTCGATGTCCCACTGGCCGACCCGGCCGGTGCCGTGCAGCATTCCCAGCAACACATCCAGGTAGGTGCAGTCGACGGCGAAATCCACCGGCTGCCCGGTGGTCGTCCGGCGGTGCTGGGTGGCCAGGAAGTAGGCCAGCGCCTCCAGCCGCTGGAACAGGTGGGGCTCGTCGCCGTGCCAGATGGCTCGGTCGATGGTTTCACTGAGCCGCTCGCCCTCGAAGTACTCCAGGGCCAGCGCGCAGTTGATGTCCGGGGCGAAACCGTAGGGGCAGACGACGTGGTGCGGTGAGCCGCACAACCCGATCTCGCGCAGAGCGCGCAGGGCTTCCCGCTCCCGGCAGGCGGCCCGGGCGGCGGTGGTGGCGTCACCGCCGAAGCGCGTACCGAAGAACTTGCACACGATCCGGGTGCCCGACTCGTGGCCCTCGTAGGCGTAGATCTCGTTCGTCCCTGCCAGCGCGAACACCGAGAAGCCGGCTCGTTCGCGCTCCTCCAGACGCCCGGCTGCGATGTCGCCCAGCATTACCTGCAAGGGGTCGCCGGGAGGAAGCTCCCCCACGTACCGGCCGGTCGTCATCGGGGATCCGGTCGCGCATCTCCGGAAACTCGTGTCACCCGACCCGTATCACCGGTTCCCGAGCGGCCAAACCCGCTCCTCGCCCCTCCTGGCGCTCGCCGGAGGCCGGTACCCCGTTCCGTCGGTGTCACCCACCCTCCTCTGGAGGACGATCTTCGGAAGTCCCTGACGCCGGGCCCTCGGGGGCGAGATAGGAGTGGCCGGTGGGTGTCGTGGTGCGGACGCCCTCGGGCGTGCGGTGGACGGTCCATCCGGGTTGCTCACGGACGTGGTTGTGGAACTCGCAGGTGGCCCGGCCGTTGTCGAGTTCGGTCGGTCCGTCGTCGCCGGCGCGGTCGATGTGGTCGAGGTGTCGTGCCGGTGCGTCGCAGTAGGGCTCTGTGCAGCGGTTGCGGGCGCGTGCTGTGAGCAGTTCGGCGAGCAGTCCGGTGAAGCAGCGTTGCCGGGACTCGCCGCCGATGATGATCCCGGCCCGGGTCAGGAGTCGCCGCAGCGATGTGCGGCCGTTGGTGGTGGCCAGCAGGTCGAGCGGGACGGGGCCGTGGCCGGGGATCTCGGCCGGCAGCGGGCTGTGCGGGTCGATCAGTGCCTCGACCGGGACCAGCACCTGCACCTCGACGTCCACGTCGGTCGCGGTGGCCGTGCCGGTGACGCGTTCGGCCAGGGTGTCGGCCATGACCTGCCCGCGGGTGCGGGTCAGCGGTGCCGGGTCCACCGAGACCTCGGTGAACGCCTTCTGCAGCGCGGCCAGGCAGGCCACCCCTGCTCGAGGGGCAGATACGCGGTCAGATACGTCATGGCGTCCGGGGCCGGGAGCAGCGTGACCCGCCGCCCGGCGCGGGCGGCGTCGACCCGGGAGCGGAACTTCTGCGGGGCGATCTCGGCGACCAGCATCCGGACCAGGTCCCGCAGCCGCCCGATCCCGAGCCGGGACAGGTCGTGGGCGGCGAGCCGGGCATCGACCGCGCCACGCTGCCGGGTGTCGAGGTCGGCGGTGGCGGTCGCGATCGCGGCGACCTTGTCCCGGCTCAGCTCCCCGGCGACGAACAGGGCACGGACACGGTCGAGCCCGTCGTGCAGATCGCGGGCGGTGCGGACCCGGGTGCGTGCCTCGGTCGGCGAGACCCGGCAGGCGAGCCCGATCTGGGCGGCCACCGCGCGTTCGAGCTTGTCCAGGTCGAGCACACCGGCCGCGATCCGCGCACCGACATGGGCGCGGGCGAACGCGCGGATGCGGCTGGCCTGCAACGCCGCCAGAGAGTTCTGCAGGGACTCGATCTGCTGGACCTGATCGATCAGCTCGGACTCGGACAGCGACCCGGCGCCGTCGGCGGCCGCCTGCTCGACCGCCACCTGCATGAGCGCGAGATCGACCTGCGGGAACCCGGGTTCACCGGCACTCGGGTCGGTGTCGGGGATCGGTGGTTCCTGTACGGCGGTCACCTGTCCGAGTGTAGTCGAACATGTGTTCGATGTCATCGCCTTGTTCGCTACCGCGAATCGATTCGCTCGCCCGAGAACACGCCCAGCTCCACGGCACCCCGGCTCGGCATCGCGGGCCCCGCTGCCTACCCGACCCGCTCCACCGGCACGTCGGTCGTCTCCAGCAACCGGCGCGCGGTCGCTCCGTGTCCGGCCGGTTCGGGACGATCACGGTGTCGGCGGTCGGACCTCGGTGACGCCCGGACGGGTGCCGGTTCAGGACGTCGCAGGCACCCGGTCGGCCGCGGCGCCGGCGACACCGAGGCGGGAACCGCAGGCCGCCGGGCGGGGCAGGCCGTAGTGCCCGCGCAAGGTCGTCGCGGAGTAGTCGGTGCGGAACAGTCCCCGCGTTCGCAGCTCGGGCACGACGTGATCGACGAAGTCCTCCAAGCCCCGGGGCAGGTGCGGGGCCATGATGTTGAACCCGTCGGCGGCGTACTCGGTGAACCACACCTCGAGCGTGTCGGCGACCTGCTCCGGCGTGCCGGTCACGACGCGGTGGCCGCGGCCGCCGCCGAGCCGGGCGAGGATCTCGCGCAGGGTGAGGTTCTCCCGCTCCGCCATCCGGGCCACCAGGTCGTACCGGCTCTTGTTGCCGTTGATCTGCTGGATCGGGGGCAGCGCCGGCAGTGGCCGGTCGAGCGGGTGGTCGGACAGGTCGAGGCCGAGCATGCCTGAGACCTGGGCGACGCCGTGGTCGGTGACGAGCAGGTCGTCGAGCCGGCGTTCCAGGTCGCGAGCCTCGGCCTCGGTCGCGCCGAGGACGGGCACGATGCCCGGCAGCACCTTGGTGTGCTCGGGGTCGCGGCCGTGCTCCGCGACGCGGTTCTTGAGGTCCTGGTAGAAGTCCTGGGCGTCGTCGAGGGTCTGGTGCGCGGTGAAGACCGCCTCGGCGTGCCGGGCCGCGAACTCGCGACCGGCCGGCGACGACCCGGCCTGGACGAGCAGCGGGTGCCCCTGCGGGCCACGGGGGACGCTCAGCGGGCCGCCGACGCCGAAGAACTCGCCGCGGTGGTCCAGAGCGCGCAGGAGATCGGTGTCGGCGAAGGTTCCGGACGCCTTGTCCGCGACGAACGCGGCGTCGTCCCAGCTGTCCCAGAGGCCGGTGACCACGTCGAGGAACTCGGCGGCCCGGGCGTAGCGCCGGTCGTGCTCGTCGGCCGCGTCGCGGCCGAAATTGCGGGCCTCGGCCTCCCCGCCGGAGGTGACGATGTTCCAGCCGGCACGTCCCGCGCTGAGGTGGTCGAGCGTGGCGAACTGCCGGGCGAGGGTGTAGGGCTCGGAGAACCCGGTGGACGCGGTGGAGATCAGTCCGATGTGCTCGGTGGCGGTGGCGATCGCGCTGAGCAGCAGCACCGGGTCGAGGGCGTTCGTGACGTTGTGCCGCGCCGCGTCGCCGACCGCGAGTCGGTCGGCGAAGAAGACCGAGTCGAGCCGGCCGCGTTCGGCGATGCGGGCGAGGTTCTGGAAATGGCCGACGTCGAGGACGTCGCGGGGCCGGCTCCAGGGCAGCCGCCAGGCGGCTTCGTGGTGACCGACGCCCATGAGGAAGGCGTTGAGATGCATCTGTCGCGGTGCTGCCGACACAGGGGTCTCCTTCGGCGGTCGTCGCTGCGAGAGCGGGGTGGCGAGGGCGGTCAGGCCGGCGGGGTACGCCAGCGGGTGAGGCGGTGCTCGACGGCCACCAGCAGCTGGTTGAGCGCCAGGCCGAGCAGCGAGATGGTGAGGATCCCGGCGTACATCTGCGGGATCTGGAAGTTGTACTGCGCCGCGGTGATCAGGTAGCCGAGCCCGGCCTTGGCCCCGGTGAGCTCGGCGGCGATCAACACCAGGATCGAGTAGGCCGCGGCCAGCCGGACACCGGTGAACAGCGCCGGTACCGACGAGGGCAGCACCACCTTCCAGTACAGGGCAGGCGAGCTCAGTCCGAACGAGCGGGCCGACTTGATCAGGAGCGGGTCCACCCCGCGCACCGCGCTGATCGTGTTGAGCAGGATCGGCCAGGTGCAGGCGAACACCACCAGGGCGATCTTGGAGGTCTCGCCCAGGCCGAGCAGCAGCACGAACACCGGCAGCAACGCCAGCGCCGAGGTGTTGCGGAAGAGCTCCAGCAGCGGGCCGAGGACATCGGAGACCGGGCGGTACCAGCCGATGAGCAGGCCCAGCGGGATCGCCGCCAGCACCGCCAGGACCAGGCCGCTGACCGAGCGCAACAGGCTGGCCTGCAGGTGCTCGGCGAGCTCGCCGTCGACGACCAGGCCCCACAGGGCGGCCACGACCTCGGAGAACGGCGGCAGGAACACTCGGTCGACCAGGCCGAACCGGGGGACGAGCTCCCAGACGGCCAGGAACAGCACGACGGCGGATCCACGGCGGAGTGCGACGGCCGCGAGGCGCGGGATCGAGGCGTGCCATCGGGTTCCGCCGCCGGGACGACGGTCGGGTCGCGCCGCGGGCGGGACCGGAGGAGCGCTCCCGACGGTCCGGGGGCCGGGTTCAGGCAACGTCGGCCACCGCCCGCGTGGTCGCGGACCCGTGCCCGGACGCCGTCGCCGGGTGGAGATCCGCCGGGCCGTCGTGGCCGCGGGCCTGCCGGTCGGCCCGCCGGACCTCGTCGCGCAGCGCGGCCCAGACCTGGTGGCGGTGGTGCGTGAACTCGGGGCTGGAGCGCACGTCGTCGGTCTCGCTCCGGGGGCCCAGCTCGATCGGGATGATCTGCTTGATCCGGGCCGGCCGGGAGGTCAGCACGGTGACCCGCCTGCCGAGGAACACCGCCTCGTCGATGGCGTGGGTGATGAACACGATCGTCTTGCCGGTGCGCGCCCAGATCCGCAGCAGCTCGTCCTGCAGGGTCTCGCGGGTCTGGGCGTCCAGCGCGGCGAACGGCTCGTCCATCAGCAGCACGTCGGGGTCGACGGCGAGGCTGCGGGCGATGGCCACCCGCTGCTTCATCCCGCCGGAGAGCTCGTGCGGGTGCCGGTCGGCGAACCCGGTCAGGCCGACGAGCTCGAGGTAGTGCTCTGCGCGGTCACGGCGCTCGCGCCGGGACAGGCCCGCGGCCTCGAGTCCGAACTCGACATTGGCCCGCGCGCTGCGCCACGGCAGCAGCGCGTACTGCTGGAACACCACTCCCCGGTCCAGGCCGGGGCCGCGGATCGGGGCGCCGTCCAGCCGGATCGTGCCGGAGCTGGGGGCGCTGAGCCCGGCCAGCAGGTCGAGCAGGGTCGACTTGCCGCAGCCGCTCGGCCCGACCAGCACACTGAACTCCCCGGCGGTGACGTGCAGGTCGATGCCGTCGAGCGCGGTGACCTCGCGCGCCGAGTCGGGATCGTTCCCGGCGCGCACCGGGAAGCTCTTGGAGACGTTGTCGAAGGTGATCGAACTGGTCATGCGATGACTCCTATCCACCGCCGCCTGCCGGCGGCGACGCGACGGACGCCGTCCCGGCCGGCTCCGGCGAGGCTGGGGCGTAGGGGTTGAACCGGTTGGTGTGGAGCCGGGCGGGGTCGACGCGGCCGGGCTCCAGGCGCCCGTCGCGCTCGAGCCAGCTCGCCCACGTCCCGAACTCCTCGGGACGGATCACGCCGCCGCGACCGGCAACCCCGGTGCTGGTGAAGTACTCGATGGTGGTCGTGTCCTCGTTGCGGCCACGGCGAGCGATGATGTCGCGGAAGCGGGCGATGACCTGCTCGCGCGGCTGGTCCTGGGCCCAGGCGATGGCGCGGGCGGTGCCGGTCACGAAGGCGCGGGCGGTGTCGGGGTTGCGGGCCAGGAACTCGTCGCGCATCACGTAGCTGCCGGCGGTGAAGGGCCCGAGGAACTCGACGTCGGTGAACACCGCGCGGACCCCGCCGCGCGCCAGCGCCCTGTCCCGGTACATGTCGTTGAGCACCGCCACGTCGAGCTGTCCCGAGCGCAGCGACTGCTCGGCGGCCACCGGCGGCACCACCACCAGCTGCACCGAGTCGACCTCGGCCGGCGTGAGGCCCTGCCGGGTCAGGTACATGCGCAGGACGGCCTCGTAGTGCCCGCCCAGGGTGTTCACCGCGACGGTCCGTCCGATCAGGTCCCGGGCGGTGCGCACGGGGCTGTCCGCGCGCACGTAGTAGCCGCCGAAGGTGCGGGTGTCGGTGCCGTAGTAGCCGATCACCGCGGTGATCGGTGCCCCGGCGGCGGCCAGCTGCAGCACCGCCCCGTTGAACGCCCCGCCGACGTCGGTGTCCCCGGTGACGGCGGCCTGGATGTCCTGGGGTCCGCTGGTCGTGTTGCCGATCCACTGCAGCGCCACCCCCTCGAGCAAGCCCAGGTCCGCGGCCAGCTCGGGGAAGGTGACGTCACCGGTGGCGCCCTGGTAGCGGACGATGCCCGGTTCCGGCTGTGGGCTCCGGGCGCATCCGGTCAGCGACAGGGCCGCCGCACCTGCGAGGCCGGCGAGGAACTCGCGTCGGCGCACCGGTCAGGCCGCGCTCGGCGCGACGCCGGCGTAACCGCGGGAGTCCCCGGCGATCGCGATGCTGTGCTCGCCGGTCGTACCGACCGGCACCTCCCCTGCCACCGTGACCCGGTGCAGCCGGCGGGGCGCGTCACCGTAGTCGGCCACCGCGTAATGTTGAGTGGATCGGTTGTCCCACAACGCGATGTCGCCGGGCGACCAGCGCCAGCGCACCGTGTTCTCCAGCCGCGTGACGTGCGCCTGGAACAGCTCGAACAGCAGCTTCCCATCCACACCGGACAGACCGGGGAAGCGTTGCACGAAGTGCCCGAGCAGCAGGGCGCGCGCACCGGTCTCCGGGTGCACCCGCACCACCGGGTGGCGGGTCCGGTACACGGTGGAGATGAACTCCTGGCGGTACTCGGCCTGGGCCTCGGACACCTCGGTGGTGGCGTGTGCGGTGGCGTGTGCGGTGGCGTAGTCGTAGTCGTTGCTGTGCTCGGCCCAGAGCTCGTCGGCGAGCGCACGCAGCGGGGCCGGCAGTCCCCTGTAGGCGGCGACGGTGTCGGCGAACACGGTGTCCCCACCCGATGGCGGCAGCACCTGGGCGCGCAGCGTCGTGAACGACGGCGGCCGGTCGACGAACGTGACATCGGAGTGCCAGCTGTTGGCCCGGTTGCCCCGCCCGGAGTCCACCGGCAGCACCGCGGCCTCGGGCCGGCCGCCGGAGATCGTGGGATGCGCGGTGGTCAGCGGGCCCAACCGCCGGACGAACCCGGCGTGTCCGGCGTCGTCGAGGTGCTCCTGGCCGCGCAGGAACACGACCTTGTGGTCGAGCAGGGCGGCCCGGATCCCGGCGACCACGTCCTCGCCGAGGTCGGGACCGAGCCGCACGCCGGTGATCTCGGCACCGAGCGTGCCGGAGACCGGACGTACGTCGACGCCGGGACCCTGCTGCGGATTCGTCGTCGTGGACACGTGGTGCACTCCTTTTCATCGATGCATTCCGGGCAGCACGGGAAACCGGTCCACGGCACCGGACTGCGCCCGCGGAACCGATCGGGCCGGGTTAGTCGGACAGGGTTCGTTCGGGCCGGGTTCGTTCGGGCAGCGACGTCCGGTCCGGAACGCACTGCGGCGCAACGGGTCAGGCTCGGGTCGACCCTGGTCGGGAAGTGCAGCGCGCCCGCCGGGGCGCGGCAATGAGAATCAGCGACAGCCGGAGGAGTTCACCCGGAAAAGGTCGACGTGACGTCGACGGGTGAGTCCGGAATTCGGCATGCATCCAATTTGTGCGACGGCCCGACCGATGTCAACGGAGGGGTCAGGGGCTGGGAGGCGAACCGAGTTGTCCGGTCAGGTTTCCTCCGCCAGGCTGGGCCGGTGCTCCGCCTCGGGTTCCCGGTCGTCGGCGTGACCGATCTCGACCGCGCCGCCGCGTTCTGGTCGGCCGCGTTGCATCTCGTCGTGAGCGACGAGTGGGCGGGTGCCGGCTGGCGCACCCTGACCGGCCCGGACGGTGCCCGGGTGCTCGGGCTGATGCGCAGCGACTCGCCGCCGGAACCGCGGCCCCGGGTGCACCTGGACCTGCTCGTGGACACGACCGCCGAGCAGGACGCCGAGGTGGCGCGGTTGGCCGGGCTGGGTGCGACCCGGCCCGACTGGGACGGCTACCCGGCCCAGCCGGACTTCGTCGTGCTCGCCGACCCGGACGGCAACATCTTCTGCGTGGTCGACCTCAGCCGGGCGCCGTCGTCGGGCTGAGCTCGGGTCACTCCCGCAGCAGCTCGCAGAGCACCTCTGCCTGGCTGATCTCCGGCGACTTCGACGCGGTCAGCAGCGTGAGATCCCCGTCGTTCGCCAGGCTGCGCAACCGGTCCAGCGCGGACGAGCCGTCGAGCTCGTCCCGGTAGCGACGGCGGAACTCGTCGAACCGGTCCGGGTCGTGGCCGTACCACTTCCGCAGCTCGGTGCTCGGCGCGACGTCCTTGACCCACTCGTCGTAGCGGGCGTCCTGCTTGCGCACGCCGCGCGGCCACACCCGGTCGACGAGTACCCGCGTCCCGTCACCCTTCTCGGCCGGGTCGTAGATCCGTCGCACCTGGACCGTCATGACCCGGGGATACCGCCGGGACCGGGCGTTGAAACCCGCGGAACCGTGCCCGTCACCGTCCGTGCACCGGCGGGCCCCAGTCCGTCCCCTCCCGCAGCGGTCGTTTGAGGATCTTCCCGCCGGGGTTGCGCGGCAGCGGCTCGTCGCGCACGGCGAAGAACTGCGGCACCTTGAAGTCGGCCAGGACCGCCCGCAGGTGCTCGAGCACCGGAGCGATCTCGAACGGCGAGCCCGGCAGCGGGACGACCACCGCCCCGACCTTCTCCCCCAGCATCTCGTCCGGCACCGCCACGACGGCCGCGTCGGCCACCCCGGGCGCGCCGGCCAGCGCGTTCTCCACCTCGACCGAGTACACGTTCTCGCCACCGCGGTTGATCAGGTCCTTGGCGCGGTCGACGATGTGGACGAGCCCCTGGTCGTCGATCCGGGCCAGGTCGCCGGTGTGCAGCCAGCCGTCGACGAACGTCTCCCGGGTGGCCTCGGGCTTGTTCCAGTAGCCGGGGACGACGTTCGGGCCGCGCACGAGCAGCTCCCCGACCCCGGCCTCGTCCGGCTGGTCCAGGGCGAGATCGACCACGGGCGCGGCGAACCCGACGGAGTCGGCATGATCCGCGGCCCAGGCGTCCGGCAGGAACGTGGCGATCGACGAGGTCTCGGTGAGCCCGAAGCCGTTGCCCAGCTCGGCGCCGGGGAACCGCTCGCGCAGCCGGGAGACCAGCGCGGGCGCGATCGGTGCGCCACCGTAGGAGATCCGGGTGACCGCGGAGAGATCGAACTCGTCGACGTCGGGCCGGGCCAGTGCCAGCGCGTAGATCGCGGGTGCGCTGGTCAGCACGTTGATCCGCTCGTCGGCCACGGTGCGCAGGAAGGTCTGCACGTCGAAGATCGCAGCACCACCGTCGTCCCGCCGAGGGCGAGCTGCACCAGCAGCTGGCTGTTGCACCCGGTCACGTGGAACAGCGGCACCGAGACCAGGTTGCGCAGGGTCGGGCCGGCCGCGCGGTCCAGGCCGACCACCCGCACCGCGGTCTCGACGTTCGACAGGAAGTTCTCGTGGGTGGTGATCGCCCCCTTCGGGAACCCGGTCGTGCCGCTGGTGTAGAAGATCGCGGCGGCGTCCTGCGGTCCGGCGCCCTCGTCCGCCCGCGGTGGCCCGTCCGGCAGCGGCTCGCCGGGCCGCAGCGCGAGCACCGCACCCGAGTCCCGGAGCACGTAGTCGATCTCCGGATCGGCGAACCGGGTGTTCACCGGTACCGCGATCGCCCGGGCCAGCTGGGTGCCGAGGAACCCGAGTACCCAGTCCACTCCGGCCGGCAGCAGGTTGGCCACCGGATCCCCTGGCCCGATCCCGGCATCGCGCAGTCCGCCGGCGACCCGCGCCGCGCGGTCCCACAGCTGCCGGTAGCTCAGCCGCTCGCCGCCCACCTCGACCAGCGCCTCAGCGTCCGGATAGCGGTCCACCGTGGACTGCAGCATGGCGACCAGCGAGGCCGGCAGTCCGATGTAGTGCGCCACGCCCCGCCGGTCACGGGTGATGCCGGAGGTGTCGAACGGCGACGCCACGGACCCCGTGCCGGTCATCCGGCCGCGGTGAAGTACCGGCGCGGGTTGTCGACCAGCATCGTGGCGATCTGCTCGTCGGTCACCCCCCGCTCGCGCAGCGCCGGCAGCACCTCCTGGCTGATGTGCAGGTAGTGCCAGTTCGGCGCGGCCGTGGCCAGCGCCTGCTGGGCGGCGTCGCCGGAGAAGAAGTCCATGTAGCAGGCGGCGTCGTGGGCGAGCACGATCCGGTCGGCGTAGCCCTGGTCGCAGAGCGCGGCGATCGTCGCCACCCGCGCTTCGGTGGGGTTGAAGAGGTCCAGACCGAACCGGTCGCAGCCGATCGTCGCGCCCTGGTCCATGATCCATTTCAGGTAGTCCAGATCGTTGCTGTCCCCGGCGTGCCCGATCACCACCTTGCTCAGGTCGACACCCTCGCGCGCGTACAGCTCCATCGCCTGCCGGCCCGTCTGGTGGGCGCCGTTGGTGTGCACGGTGATCGGCACGCCGGTCTCGTGGTGGGTCGCGCAGATCGCCTCCTGCACCCGTGTCTGGTCCGGGGTCAGCCCGCGCTCCTCCACCACGCACTTGAGGAACGCCGCCCGCACCCCGGTGCCCGCGATGCCCTCCCGGATGTCGCGGACGAACATCTCGACCATCGGTTCCGGGCCGCCGAGCATCGTGTCCGGGCCCCGGTATCCGAAGAAGTGCGGGATCTCGTCGAACGTGTAGAGCCCGGTCGCGGCCACGATGTTGATGTCGACCTCGGCGTTGATCCGCGCCACCCGGGGGATGTAGCGGCCGAGCCCGACGACGGTGGGGTCGACGATCGTGTCGACCCCGGCGTCCCGGAGCGCGCGGAGCTTGGCGACGGCGTCGGTGACCCGCTCCTCCTCGTCCCACCACTCGTCGCCGTAGTTCTGCATCACGTCCGGCGTCAGCACGAACACGTGCTCGTGCATCAGGGTGGTGCCCAGCGCGTCGACCTCGACCGGCCCGCGCACGGTGTCAACCGTCGTCATCGATCGTCCTTCCCGCTCGCCCGTCACCGGAGCGTGGTCGCGGTCACACCGGCCGTCAAGGCGTCCGGGCCGGCACCGGGGTGAGAACCCGCGCCGACCGGGTATCCGGATCGGCACGGAGGACGACCACGGCCGACCGGGACCGACCCGACCGGCGGAAGGAGGTGGTCGGAGTGCCGGGACTGCACGACGACCGGTCCGACCTGGCGGATCGCCTGCGCGAGCGCGGCATCACCGACGAGCGGGTGCTGGCCGCGATGAGCGCGGTCCCCCGCGAGCTGTTCGTCCCCGAGGACGTCGCCGGTGAGGCCTACGCGGACGTGCCGCTGGGCATCGGTCAGGGACAGACGATCTCCACCCCGTGGATCGTGGCGTTCAGCGCGGCCGCGCTGGGCGAGTTCCCGGCCGGCGCGCGGGTGCTGGAGGTGGGCACCGGCTCCGGGTACGGGGCCGCGGTGCTGGCCGCGTGCGGCGCCTCGGTGGTCACCGTCGAGCGGCACCCGGAGCTGGCCGAGCAGGCCCGGCGCACACTCGCCGCCACCGGGTACGGCGACGTGGCGGTGCGGACCGGGGACGGACTGGCCGGCGCACCCGACCTGGCCCCGTTCGACGGGATCGTGGTGACGGCGATGGCCCAGCGCCGGCTCCCGCCGGCGCTGCTCGAGCAGCTCGCGCCGGACGGGGTGCTCCTCTGCCCGGTCGGCGACGGCGCCGAGGGCACGCTGGTGCGCCATCATCGCGACCGCGACGAGAGGCTGGCCGACGTGCGGTTCGTACCGCTGGTCCCCGGGGCCCCGAGCGACTGAGCGCAGCGACGACCGTTGACGCTTCAGCGGCCGCCCGTCCGCGCTGCTGCGGCTGTTGCGGCGCTGACGGTCCCGGCCACGCCGGTCACGGTCGCGTGTGGAGCGCCCCGAGCCCCGCCGGCCGCGTACGGGCAGAATGCGGCCGTGGACTTCCGCTCCGTCTACCGTCATCACTTCCTGCGGGCCGCCGCGGCGACGCTGCACACCACGATCGCCGAGCCCGCGGCGAACGCCGCGGCGGTGCTGGAGACCGCCCGCGCCTGCCACGACGACGGCGTCGGACTGGTCGTGTTCCCGGAGCTGACGCTGTCCGGCTACTCGATCGAGGACATCCTGCTGCAGGACACCCTGCTGGAGTCGGTGGAGCGGGAGCTGATCGCGCTCGCCGGGGCCACCGCGGACCTGCTGCCGGTGCTCGTCGTCGGGGCGCCGCTGCGGCACCGGCACCGGCTCTACAACTGCGCGGTGGTGCTGCACCGCGGGGAGATCCTCGGCGTCGCACCGAAGTCGTACCTGCCGACCTACCGGGAGTTCTACGAGCGTCGCCAGGTCGCGGCCGGCGACGACACCCGGGGCGGCACGATCCGGCTCGGCGCGCGGGACCACCCGTTCGGCCCGGACCTGCTGTTCGTCGCCGAGGACCTGCCCGGGTTCGTGCTGCACGCCGAGGTCTGCGAGGACTTCTGGGTGCCGGTGCCGCCGTCCGCGGAGGCGGCCCTGGCCGGGGCGACGGTGCTGGCGAACCTGTCCGGCTCGCCGATCACGGTCGGCCGCGCCGACCAGCGTCGCCTGCTCTGCCGGTCGGCCTCGGCGCGCTGCCTGGCCGGCCACGTCTACGCCGCCGCCGGGGAGGGCGAGTCCACGACGGACGTCGCGTGGGACGGCCAGACCATGATCCACGAAAACGGCGAGCAGCTGGCCGAGTCCGGCCGGTTCCCGCAGGGCCCGCAACGCGCCGTCGCGGACCTGGACCTGGACCTGATCGGGGCCGAGCGGCGCCGGCAGGGCACCTTCGACGACAACCGCCGCACGCACGCCGCGCGCACCGGTGACTTCCGGACCGTCACGTTCCGGCTGGACCCGCCCGGCGACGACATCGGCCTGCGCCGCACCGTCGAGCGGTTCCCGTTCGTGCCCGCCGACCCGGAACGCCTCGAACAGGACTGCTACGAGGCGTACTCGATCCAGGTCGCCGGGCTGGAACAGCGGCTGCGCGCGATCGGCCGGCCGAAGGTCGTGATCGGGGTGTCCGGTGGTCTGGACTCCACGCACGCGCTGATCGTCGCGGCCCGGGCAATGGACCGGGCCGGCCGGCCGCGCTCGGACATCCTCGCCTTCACGATGCCCGGCTTCGCCACCTCCGACCACACCCGCAACAACGCCGTCGCGCTGTCCGAGGCCCTCGGCGTCACGTTCTCCACGATCGACATCACCCCGACCGCGCGCACCGTGCTCACCGAGATCGACCACCCCTTCGGCCGCGGCGAGGAGGTCTACGACGTCACGTTCGAGAACGTGCAGGCCGGACTGCGCACCGACTACCTGTTCCGGCTGGCGAACCAGCGCGGCGGGATCGTGCTGGGCACCGGGGACCTCTCCGAGCTGGCGCTGGGCTGGTCCACCTACGGCGTGGGCGACCAGATGTCGCACTACAACGTCAACGGCGGCGTCCCGAAGACCCTGATGCAGCACCTGATCCGCTGGGTGGCCTCGAGCGGGCAGTTCGACGACGACGTCTCGGCCGTCCTGCAGTCGGTGCTCGGCACCGAGATCACCCCCGAGCTCGTGCCGGCGGGCGGCTCCCGGCAGGTGCAGTCCAGCCAGGCGACGGTCGGCCCGTACGCGCTGCAGGACTTCACGCTCTGGTACACGCTGCGGTACGGCATGCGGCCGTCCCGGATCGCGTTCCTGGCCGGGCACGCCTGGTCCGACGCGGCGGCGGGGCCATGGCCTCCCGGCTTCCCCGACGACGAGCGCCCGGCATACTCCGCGGCGGAGATCCGGCACTGGCTGCAGGTGTTCGCGCGCCGGTTCTTCTCGTTCAGCCAGTTCAAGCGCTCCGCGCTCCCGAACGGACCGAAGGTGTCGGCCGGTGGCGCGCTCTCCCCGCGCGGGGACTGGCGGGCACCGTCGGACATGTCGGCGGAGCTCTGGCTGGCCGAGATCGAGCGGGAGATCCCCGCGGAGTGAGCCCGGCCGGACCTCCCGGGTGAGCCTGCGGACGTCCGGCGCAGGAACCGGGTATGTCGTCGCCATGAAACGACCGTCGGCCGATCGGACTAGCGGCTCGTCGAGCGGTCGGCCGCCCTCCGTGCTGCCCGGGGCACACCCGCACACCCGTCCCCGGCCGTACCGCGCCACCGGGACGGCCACTCCCCGGGACCGCCCCCGGGAAGCTGACCTGCGGCGACGACCGTGCACCCCGCTCCGGCGCGGCGCCTCGGCGGCCCGCGGCCGGGGCCACCGGCCGTCGCACGACGCGTCTCGCCCCCGGCCCGGCCGGGTGAGTCGCGCTACTACTGTGCGCGGCAATCGACCTGGAGGTGGAGTGTTGGCGCTCGCGAACATCCTGTCCGAGATGCCCGATCTGCTCGAGCGGACCCTGTCGGAGCACACTGCCGACTCCGAGGGTTACTGCCGCGAGTGCCGGGACGCGACCGGGGTCAGCGCCAGCTGGCCGTGCGTCACCCGCGAGCTCGCCGAGCAGGCCCGCTCGATGAACGGTGCCGCCCCGGACGACGCGCCCGCCTCCAGCACGGTCGCCGGGCGCCGGCGTGCCCGTGACCTCAGCGCCACGGCCGGGGCCGAGGGCAGCGGCCGGCACCAGAGCCCCTGATCCACACCCGACGGCGGCGGCCGGCTCCCGGCCGCCGCCGTCAGCTCAGTGGGCCGGGCGCGGCGGGCCGGTGGGTCTCGCGGATGACAAGCACCGCGACCAGCGACAGCACCGCCACGCCGACCATGTAGCCGGCGACCGCCATCGAGGTCCCGAACCCGCTCTGCAGCGCGGCGGCGATCAGCGGCGCGAACCCGCCCCCGAGCACGGCGCCGACGGCGTAGGAGAACGACGCCCCGCTGTAGCGGTAGCGCGCCTCGAACATCTCCGCGAACAGCGCCGACTGCGGCCCGTAGGACAGCCCGAGCGCGACCGTCAGCACGATCACCGAAATGATCATTAGGGCGACGGCTCGGGTGTCGATCAGCAGGAAGAACGGCACCGGCCAGAGCACCAGCAGGACCGAACCGGTCAGGTAGACCGGCTTGCGGCCGATCCGGTCCGACCAGATCGCCGCGCCCACGATGCTGACCAGCCAGCTCACGCTGCCGACGATCACCACCAGGATCATCAGGTTCCGCGGCACCTCCAGCACCTGGGTGCCGTAGGAGAGCAGGTAGGCCAGGAAGACGTAGCCGATCGCGTTGTTCGCGACGAAGCTCAGCGAGGCCAGCACCAGCTCGCGCGGCCGGGACCGGAACACCTCGACGATCGGCGCCCGGCTGCGCGTGCGCTGCGCCCGCAGCTCCGCGAACACCGGGCTCTCCTCGACCCGTAGCCGGATCACCAGGCCGACCACGACGAGCACGATCGAGAGCAGGAACGGGATCCGCCAGCCCCAGGCCTGGAACTGCTCGGGCGTGACGAGGTTGGACACGACCAGGAACACCAGCTGGGCCAGGATCAGCCCGGCCGGCACGCCGATCTGCGGGAACGAGCCGTACCGGCCGCGCCGCCCTGGCGGGGCGTGCTCGACCGACATCAGCGCCGCACCGCCCCACTCGCCACCGGCGGACAGGCCCTGCAACAGCCGCAGCACGACCAGCAGCACCGGTGCCGCGACCCCGATCTGCGCGTACGTCGGCAGCAGGCCGACCCCGACCGTCGCCACCCCCATCAGCAGCAGCGAGGCGACCAGCATCGCCTTGCGCCCCACCAGATCGCCGAAGTGCCCCCAGACGATTCCGCCGAGCGGCCGGGCGACGAGGCCGACGCCGAGCGTGGCGAAGGCGGCCAGCGTGCCAGAGGCCGGGGACAGCGTGGAGAAGAACTGGCCCGAGAACACCAGGGCGGCCGCCGTGGCGTAGATGAAGAAGTCGTACCACTCGATGGTGGTGCCGATCGCGCTCGTCACCGCCACCCGGCGGATCTGGGACGGCGTCGATCCGGCCGCGCGGGCCGCACCGGCGGCGGCCGGGTCGGTCGAGGTCATGGCGTTGCGCTCCCCCCGGGCCGGACGACGGTGTGGCGGCCCGCCGACACTCTGCAACGAACGTCCGGTCGGCGGAAGAGGAAATCCGGACGTCCGGGGACGCGGAAGGGTTGCGACCGCTCGACGCACGATCACCCGCGGTCGTCTCGCGCCGGCGCGCTCGATACCGGACATCCCGGCACGCTTCGCTAACGTCCCGGGCACCAAACGCGGTCCGGTTCCCCGACGGGCAGGGATCGACTCCCCCGATCCCGTCGCTCCCCCGCACGCCCGCCCGGGCCGCGTGCGAGGAGAACGCCGTGCCCCGACACAGTCGACGGCGTGCGCAGGTCCGGGACGTTCCCGGCCTGCGCCACGTCGCCACCGCAGCCGCCGTCGCGAGCGGCGCCATGGCCGTCGTCACCCCGGTCACCGGGCTCGACCTCGGCGACGCCGAGATCACCGGTGACCTGCGTCTGGCCTCCGAGAACACCCCGTCGGACGACGCCGTGGACCTCGACGAGGCGACCCCCGCGGCCGCCCCGCGCGACGAGCCGGTGCTCGCCGCCGGGGACGACCTCGTCCGCAACGCCGGCCTGCTCGAGGCCACCGGCGAGGCCGGCCGGGCGCTCGCCGGCGAGCGGGACCGGCTCGCCCGGGAGGCCGAGGCCGCCGCCCGGGACTCCGGCGACGACGAGCCGCAGCCGGGCGAGGACGCCGGCAGCGGCGCCGGTCCGAGCTCCGCCTCCTGCGACATCGACACCTCGGGCCTGGGTGACGTGCAGAGCTGGGTGGAGGACGCGGCCGGGTTCCTCGGCTGCGCCTACGGCCAACCCGACCTGCTCGGGGTCGGCAGCCGCGGCAACGCCTCGGACCACCCCAGCGGTCACGCGCTGGACCTGATGGTGCGCGGCGAGACGGGCGACCGGATCGCCGAGTGCGCGATGGCCAACGCCGACGAGCTCGGCGTGAAGTACGTGATCTGGGACCAGCAGATCGACACCGGCAGCGGCTTCGAGGCCATGGAGGACCGCGGTGGCGACACCGCGAACCACAAGGACCACGTGCACATCTCCTTCGAAGACAGTGCCGGGTCCGGCTCCCCCGATCTCGGGAAGTGCGCCTGACTGCGCCCGTGAGTCGCTAGACCCCGACCTTTCCCGGCCGCCCGCCGTCCAGGTGCCGGATCGCCACCACCGACGGCCGCGGCTGGGCCGCGCCACCGTCCGGCCAGTGCGACGCCGGCGCCTCGGGCGTGGCGTCGTCGACGTCGCCGGGGTGCTGCACCGACACCAGCACGAACGTCTCGGCGACGACCGGGCCGCAACACTCGGCGCCGACCGGGACGCTGGCGAACAGCCGGGTCAGACCGCGCTGCGGGCCCTCCAGCACGACGCCGTAGAGCCCGTCGTTGATCTCCAGCGCCTGCGAGGAGTCGGTGGAGACCCACAGGTTGCCGTACGGGTCGAACGCCACGTTGTCCGGCGAGGTGATCGGGCTGACCTGCGACCTGTCGTAGCCGCCGAAGAACGTCGACGGGTCGGCCGGATCACCGCAGACCAGCAGGATGTTCCAGCCGAACGTCGTCGATGCCGGGTCGTCGCCGGACTCGGTCAGCTCGATCACGTGGCCGTGCTGGTTGCCGTTGCGCGGGTTGGCCTCGTCGGCGCCGGCCTCGCCCGCCTTGCCGCGATCGGAATTGTTGGTGCAGGCGATGTAGACCTTCCCGGTCTCCGGGTTCGGCTCGACGTCCTCGGGACGGTCCATCTTGGTCGCGCCGACCAGGTCGGCAGCGACCCGGGTGAACACGAAGACGTCGGCGACGCTCATACCGGGCACGTGGGACGTCGTCGTCGAGGCCAGCGGCTTCCAGGTCCCCGACCCGTCGAACGCACCGTCGCGCGGCAGCGTCCCGGTGCCGGTGATCTCCGGCGGCGGGCTGTCCCCGGTGAAGGCGGCGACGTAGAGCGTGCCGGACGCCAGCAGCGTCGCGTTGTGCTCGCGCGCGGCCCGGCTGCTGCCGCGCCGCATCGCCTTGTCGGACACGAACTTGTAGACGTAGTCGAAGCGCTCGTCGTCTCCCATGTAGACGACCGGACGGCCGTCGTCGGTCAGCCGGACTGTGGCGCCCTCGTGCTTGAACCGGCCGAGCGCGGTGTGTTTGACCGGCTTCGACGACGGGTCGTGCGGGTCGATCTCGACGATGTAGCCGAACCGGTTCGCCTCGTTCGGCTCCTGCGCGAGGTCCCAGCGCGGGTCGACGCGCTCCCACCTGCGTTCCGACGGGCCCTCGGCGAGCCCGTACCGCTCGGCCCGCGGGTCGGTCACCGGGCCGGAGGCGAAGTAGCCGTCGAAGTTCTCCTCGCCGGACAGGAACGTGCCCCAGGGAGTGCTGCCGCCGGCGCAGTTGCCGATCATGCCGCGGACCGCGCGACCGGTCGGGTCGGCCGTCGTCCGCAGCGCCGGGGACCCGGCGGCCGGACCGGTGAGCACCATCTCGGTCTCGGCGGTGATCCGGCGGTTCAGCGTCCCGGCCCGGTCGTAGCGGACCTCGCCGGTGCCGCGGTCCCGGCACACCTCGACGACGCTGCCGCCGTGCGCGGCCATCCCGATCCGGATCTGCTCCTCGGTCGGGTTCTCCTCGTCGTAACCGCGGAACATCAGCGGCTCGAGGGTGTACTCGTTGTTCGAGTACATGACGTACCGGTCGCCCGAGCCGTCGATCTTCAGGATGCCGCAGAAATCGTTGTTGTAGCCGAACTGGCGGGCCTGCGCGGCCGCGGTCTGGTTCTCGAAGTCGAACTCCGGGGCATCCGGGGTGATCGGGTCGCCCCAGCGGACGACGACGTTGCTCTCGTACCCGGCAGGGGTACGGATCGCGTCGTCCAGGTTGGGCGCGAGCGTCTCGTACCGCAGCCCGCGGGGCAGCCCCGCCGGCGCCGGCGGGACGTCGGCGCCGGACGGGTGGGCCGGCTGCGGGGCGTCCGCGGAGGCGGTACCGGCCAGCGCGACGCCGGCTCCGGCGGAGAGACCGAGCACCGCGCCGGCTCGCAGCACGCCGCGCCGGTCGAGCACCGACCGCAGGACGTCGCCGAAGTACCCGTTCGACGACCGGTTCGGCTCCGGCCGGGAACAGGCGTCACCGCAGCGGTAGCGGCAGGTCAGCCCCTGCCGCCCGCCGTGCTGCCGGGCGCGGTCGATCAGGGGCAGCGGGCGGCGGGCGGGTGCGGCCTCGTGGGCCTCGCCGGGGCAGCGCTCGGCCACGGTCGTCCTCCAGGTCGTGTGGTGGGAGTCCGGGTGTTCGATGTCCGGTTCTCCCGCATCACAGCAGGCGCGTCCTCCGTACGGGTGAGGAGAAGGTGGCCTGCGGATGAACGACCCCGCCGCTCGTCGTGGTGTCGGCCACGCAGCGTCACGCCCGCGGGCGTGGCCTTGATCACCGGAGAGAGCACGGGCCGGGGTGGGATCGGTCCGCGCACCCCGGCCCGGCGGTCCTAGACGATGCCCTGGCGGGCGGCGGTGTAGACGATCTCGGTGCGACGCCGGACCTCGAGCTTGTCCCGCAGGTTGCGCACGTGGAACTTGACGGTCGCCTCGGAGATCCGCAGCCGGGTCCCGATCTCGCGGTTGCTCATGCCGACCGCGAGCAGCCGCAGCACCTGGTTCTCCCGGTCGGTGAGCAGCGAGGTCTTGCACCGGTCGGTGGACGGTTCCGGATCCGGGTCGCGCAGCACCTGCAACGGGCCGGCGGCGCCGGTGCCCGGGTCGAAGACGCCCTCGCCGCGCAGCACGGTGCGCAGTGCCCGGACGATCTCGGCGGTGTCGGCGCCCTTGCGCAGGTAGCCGTGCACGCCGAGGCGGACGGTGCGCATCATCGAGTCCCGGTCCCGGCAGCCGGTCAGCACCAGGATCTTCGCCCCGCGGCAGCGCTCGAGCAGCGCCCGCACCAGGTCCAGGCCGGGCCGCTCGTCGCGCCCGAACTCGATGTCGACGACGATCGCGTCGGGGCGGGCCCGCTCGGCGGCCATCAGCGCGTCCCGCGGCGAGGAGGCCTCGCCGGCCGGGGCCAGGTCCGGCTCCGCGGTGAGCAGCGCACGGAGCCCGTGCCGCACCACCGGCTCGGAGTCCACCACCAGGACACGCGCGGTCCGCCGCACGACGTCGGCACCGTCGATCCCGCGGATCGACGGGTCGGTGGCCTCCCGAACGGCTTCGAGCGTCATCGCTGTCCTCCGGTACGTCACGTCCGGCCGCCTGCATGGCGGGCGAGGGCAACCGTAGGGAGGGTTACGTTGCTCCCGCGTTGCGCGCGCGGCGGGTATGGTCGGTGCCCTGGGTAACACCCCGGGGTGGCCCTGCGACGTCGCGAGGAACCGGCCGCCCTCGGTGGTGGCCCCGCGCTCGGGAAACGGAGGCGGCATGCTCGATGCAGACGGTTCCTCGACCGCGGACGAGCTCGTCGCGGACGCGAACCGGCTGCGCCGGATCTACGACGACGACCTCGGCGCCGGTGGCCGGGTGGGAGCGCCGCGCCCGGTCGTGTCCGACTCCTGGCAACGCAGCCTGGCCGCCCGGATCGACCCGGAGAGCCGGCTGCCCCCGCTGGTCTTCGCCGCCGACGAGCTGCCCTCGCTCCGGGAGAGCCACCCGCTGCACGAGGTGATGCCGCTGCTGCGGACCACCCTGGTGAGCATCGCCGACGAGGCCATGCACGTCATGCTGGTCACCGACGCCGACGGGCACGTCCTCTGGCGGGACGGCGCGCACGGCCTGCTCCCCTCCGCCGACGACGTCGGGCTGGTCGAGGGCACCCGGTGGACCGAGGACGCGATCGGCACCAACGCGATGGGCACCGCCCTCGCGGTCGACGCGCCGGTCCGGATCCACTCCGCCGAGCATCTGGTGCGCACGTATCACGACTGGACCTGCGTCGCGGCGCCCGTGCACGATCCGGACACCGGCGACACGATCGGCGCCATCGACATCTCCGGCCCGCTGCACACCGTGCACCCGGCGCTGGTCCAGCTGGTCACCGCCACCGCGCAGCTCGCCGAGAACCAGCTGCGGGTACGGCTGGCGATCGCCGACGAACGGCTGCGGGTGAAGAACATGCCGCACCTCTCGGCGCTTCGCGGCGTCGAGGGCGCGCTGCTGTCACCGTCCGGCCGGGTGATCGCGAGCGAGCCCTACGGCCGGTTCCCGGAGCGGATCAGGCTGGAGCAGGGCACCGATCGCGTCCGGCTCGGCGACGGTCGCGAGATGACCGTCGAGGCACTGGCCGAGGGCTACCTGCTGGTGCCGCCGGCCCGGCGGCGCAAGCGGATCGCGGTCCCCGAGCCCGGGTCGTCGCTGGCCCTGCGGTTCACCGGCGGGGCCGGCCCGCGGATCACCCTGGACGGCGCCGAGCAGGCCGCCACCCTGCGTCCGGCAGAGATCCTCACCGCGCTCGCGCTGCACCCGGACGGGGTGTCCGGCGAGCAGCTCACGCTGATGCTCTACGGCGAGGACGGCAACCCGACCACGGTCCGCGGTGAGATCCACCGGCTGCGCTCGTCGCTCGGTCCGGAGCTGCTGCTGACCCGGCCCTACCGGCTGGCGGCCGAGCCGGACGCGGACTTCCTGCGGATGCGGGCCGCGCTGCGCGAGGGCCGGGTCACAGACGCGCTGGCCGCCTGTCACGGCGAGCTGCTGCCGCGCTCGGACGCGCCCGCCGTGCGGGAGCTGCGCGACGAGCTGACCGCGGGTCTCCGGCATGCGGTGCTGGCCTCGGACGACGCCGAGCTGCTGCACCGCTTCTCCGGGCACCCGCTCGGCGCCGACGACCTCGAGGTGCACGAGCGGCTGCTGGAGCTGCTCGGCCGGGACGACCCGCGCCGCGCCGCCGTCGCCGCCCGGACCGAGCGCCTGCTCACCTGACCCACCCGGGTCAGGTTCGGGCGGCCAGGGGGCTGTCGGGTTCCGGCTCGAGTTCGCCGGCGCGCCAGAGGGCGGCGTAGCGGCCGTTGGCGCGGACCAGCTCGTCGTGCGGGCCCTCCTCGACGATCCGGCCGCCGGCGAGCACCACGATCCGGTCCGAGCGGCGCGCGGTCTGCAGCCGGTGCGCCACCACGAACGCGGTCCGCCGGGACGACACCCGCTCGCCCGCGGCGAGCACGGTCGCCTCGGTCGCCGGGTCGAGTGCCGCCGTGGCCTCGTCGAAGATCAGGACGTCCGGGTCGACCAGCTCGGCGCGGGCCAGCGCGACCAGCTGCCGCTGTCCGGCCGACAGGCCCTGGCCGCGCTCGCCGACCGGCGTCCGGAACCCGGCCCGCAGCGACCGCACCAGGTCCAGGGCGCCCACCGCGCGGGCCGCGGCCTCGATCCGCTCCGGGCTCGCGTCCGGGCGGCCGTAGGCGATGTTCGACGCGACGTCGCCGGTGAACAGGTGTGCCTCCTGCGGCACCACGCCGAGCCGGGACCGGTACCCGGACAGCGGGTAGCGCCGCACGTCGACGCCGTCCACCCGGACCTGGCCGTCGCCGGTGTCGTAGAACCGGGCCAGCAGCTTGATCAGCGTGGACTTCCCGGCCCCGGTCGCGCCCACCAGCGCGACCGTCTCGCCGGAGGGGATCCGCAGGCTCACGTCGTCCAGCGCCGGGGTGTCCACACCGGTGTAGCGGAACGTCACGTGATCGAGCTCCACCTCGCCGCGCATCCGCTCCGGCACCGGGACGGAGCCCGCGTCGCCGTCCGCCCGGTCCGGCACCGAGGTGGGCGTGCGCAGCAGGTCGGAGATCCGGTTCAGGCCGACCCGGGCCTGCTGGTAGGCGTCGAAGACCTGGGAGAGCTGCTGCACCGGCCCGAAGAACAACGTCAGGTACAGCAGGAACGCGGTGAGCACGCCCGCGGTGATCTGCCCGGAGCCGATCATCGCCCCGCCGACGCCGAGCACCACCGCGCTCGCGATGTCGGACAGGAACGCCACGAACGGGAAGTACAGCGCGATGTAGCGCTGCGCCTGCAGCCGCGAGCGGCGGTAGGCGTCCGACCGCTCGCCGAAGCGGTCGTAGCTGATCTCCTCGCGGACGTAGGCCTGCGCGATGCGCACGCCGCTGACGTTCTCCTGCAGGTCGGCGTTAACGACGCTGACCCGCTCGCGCGCCTCGGCGTAGGCCCTGGACGAGTAGCGGCGGAACACGACCGTCCCGATCGCCAGCAGCGGCAGCAACCAGCCCAGCGCGACGAGTGCGAGCTCGGCGTCGGTCACGACCAGGGCCACCGCGACGCCGCCGATCGTCAGCACGCTGACCACCGCCTGCGCCAGCCCGGTCTGCAGGAAGCTGGAGAGCGCGTCGACGTCGGTGGTCATCCGGGTCATGATCCGGCCGGACAGCTCGCGCTCGTAGTAGTCGAGCCCGAGCCGCTGCAGGTGCGCGTAGCTGCGCAGCCGCAGCAGGTAGAGCAGGCTCTCCCCGGCGCGTGCGGTGACCAGCGTCTGGAACCCGACCACGACGGCGTCGGCCGCCACGATCAGCAGCCCGGCCAGCGCCGCGACGACCAGCACCCGGGTCGAGTCCGCGACGATGCCGGAGTCGACCGCCACGCGCGCGATGGTCGGCAGCGCCAGCGTGGCGAGCGCGTCGGCGGCCATCAGCGAGACGCCCAGCACCAGCAGCAGCCGTACCGGGCGCAGCAGCGACGACAGCCGGAACCGCGGGTCCGGTGCCGTCGGGTCGCCCTCGCCGCGCAGCCGCGGCGACTCGGTGGCCGGGGGGAGCTTCGCGACGGCGTCGAGCAGCTCGGGGGTCGCGCTGAGCCCGCCGGCCCAGCTCCCGCCACCGCCGCCGGCCTCGCGCCCGAGCGCCCGGTCCGGGTCCTCGGGACGGTCCACCTCGGGCCACAGCTCCGGCGTGGCGCCCCCGGCCGGGACCGCGCCCCCGGCTGCGGACACGCCGTCGCCGGTCGCGAGCGCGCCGTCCCCCGCGTCCGGCGACGGGACCCCGGCGGGGGCCCGGCGCTCCGAGCCGCCGAGCTCGTCGGCGGGCCCGGTCGCCAGCAGGTCGCGGAACAGCGCGCACCGGCCGCGCAGCTCGTCCTCGGTGCCCACGTCGACCACCCGGCCGCGGTCCAGCACCGCGATCCGGTCGGCCAGGGCCAGCGTCGACCGCCGGTGCGCGACCAGCAGCGTGGTGCGCTCGGCCGTCAGCTCGTGCAGCGTCTCGTGGATCGCGGCCTCGGTGGCGGTGTCGACCGCGGACGTCGCGTCGTCGAGCACCAGCACCCGGGGCCGGGTGAGCATCGCCCGGGCCAGCGCGATCCGCTGCCGCTGCCCGCCGGACAGGGTCAGCCCGCGCTCACCGATCTCGGTGTCGTAGCCCTCGGCCAGCTCCTCGACGAACCCCGCGACCTGCGCGGCCTCGGCGGCGGCGCGGATCTCGTCGTCGCTCGCGTCCGGACGGCCGTAGGCGATGTTGTTGCGGATGGTGTCGGAGAACAGGAACGCCTCCTCGAACACCACGCCCAGCTCGGCGCGCAGGTCGTGCAGGCGCAGCTCGCGCACGTCGGTCCCGCCCATCCGCAGGCCGCCCGCCTGCGGGTCGTAGAACCGCGGCAGCAGCAGCGCGACCGTCGACTTGCCCGACCCGGGCGGGCCGACCAGCGCGAGCGTCTCCCCCGGCTCGACGCGCAGCGACAACCCGTCCAGTACCGGGTCGGGTGCCGCGTCGCCGTCCGGGCCGGAGCCGGCCGGCTCGTAGCCGAACCGGACCTCGTCGAACTCGACGGTCAGCGGCCCCTCCGGCAGCTCGCGCGGGTGGTCCGGATCCACGATCTCCGGCTCGGCGTCGGCGATCTCGAAGACCCGCTCGGCGGCGGCCCGGGTGAGCTGGCCGGTGACGACCAGTGCCCCGATCAGCCGGGCCGGCCCGACCAGCATCCCCACGTAGGTGGTGAAGGCCAGGAACGTGCCGAGGTCGATCGAGCCCTGCGCGGCCATGTAGCCGCCCACCCCGATCACCGCGACCTGGCCGAGCCCGGGCAGGGCGAGCAGCGCCGGGTTCAGCCGGGCGGTCAGCCCGGCCGCACGCAGCCGCTCGCCGTAGAGCCGGTGCGCCCGCTGCTCCAGCGACGAGATCTCCCGGGCCTCCTGGCCGAAGCCCTTGACCACCCGCACACCGGTGACGGTCTCCTCGACCTGCTGGGCGATCTCGGCCGCCCGCTGCTGGGCCGACCAGGTGGCGGGGAAGAGCTTGCGGCGGATCCGGTTCGTGGCCAGGAACGCCAGGGGCAGCATGACCAGCGCGATGACCGTCAGCATCGGCGAGAGCCACAGCATCGCCGACACCGCAACGACGACCAGCACCACGGTGCCCGCCGACAGCGGCACCATCGACAGGAAGCCCTGGACGAGCTGCAGGTCGGAGATGGACCGCGAGGCGACCTGCCCGGTACGCAGCCGGTCCTGGCGCACCCCGTCCATCCGCTGGACCGCGGCGAACACCGCCCGCCGCAGGTCGTGCTGGACGTTCAGCGCCATCTTGCCGCCGAGGTATCGGCGGACGAACGCCCCGCCGAACTTGAGCACACCGAGCAGCAGCAGGCCGAGCACCACCGGCGTGAGCACGCCCGGGTCCCCGCCGACCACGCCGTTCACCCCGGTGCGGATGAGCAGCGGCGCGACCGCCTCCAGCCCGACCCCGGCCATCGAGGCCAGCAACGCGCCGAACGTGACACGACGGTGCTTCAGGCAGGCTCGGGCGAGACGCCGCACCCAGCCCTCGCGGGCCTGGTCGGCGGAAGGGGTTCGGGGCACCGGATCAGGCTATGCCCGCCCCCCGACAGTCCGCCCGGGAGCGGGGTCAGGTGATGTCCCGCCGGCCCCCGACGACGGCGGCGAGCGCGACCCCGGCTGCGGTCCAGGCCACCAGGACCAGCAGCGACACCCAGCCGGGCGGTGGGGCACTGACCCCGGCCAGGAACTCCAGCACCAGCCGGCCGTCCGCGCCCGGCCCGGCCAGCGACACCGGCGCCTCGTAGAGAGCGAGGTCACCGGCGTTGCCGGGCAGGAACGAGGTCAGCCGGGCGAACACCGACGGGTCCCCGATCCCGGAGTCCCCGGTGCGCAGCGCCCCGGCCAGCACGTTCTCCCCGACCAGCAGGTAGCCGACGGTCAGCGCGACCGCACCGGCCTGGTTGGGCACCAGCGTCCCGATCGCGACGCCGAGCACCCCCCACAGCGCGCAGACCAGGATCCCGATCGCGCCCAGCCCGGCGAGCTGTCCCCAGCCGGGCAGCTGCTGCCCGCCGAGCACGGCCCCGCCGAACAGCGGGCCGAGCAGCGCCACCAGCAGCCCGTACAGCCCGGCCACCACCGCGGCGACGATCACCTTCGCGGTCAGCACCTGGGTACGGCCACCGGTGAGGAACGCCTGCGTGATCGTGCGGTGCCGGTACTCCCCGGCCGCGAGCAACGTCCCGAAGGCCGCGCCGACGATCGCGGTCGCGCTCAGGGCCGACGCCATCCCGGTGAGCAGCACGATCGACGAGGTCTCGGTGGCCGCGGGCACCAGCAGCGAGATCAGCCCGCCGAACAGGCTCATCGCCAGCGCCACCAGCAGCGCCGGGAGCAGCAGCAGCCACCACAGGTTCACCGACAGCGTCCGGCGGACCTCCGCGCGCAGCACGGCCTGCCAGCGCCGCAGGCCGCCGGTCGCCGGGGTGGTCGGGGTCGTCGCGGTCATCGTGCGTCCTCCCCGGCCAGCAGGCGCAGGAACATCTGCTCCAGCCCGACCTGCTCCTCGGTCATCCCGTGCACCGCGATCCCGGCCGCCAGCGCGAGGTCCCCGACCCGCACCGCGTCCGCGCCGGCCACCGCGAGCCACCCGTCGTCGATCCGGTCGACCTCGGTGAGGCCGTCCGCGACCAGCGCCTCGGCCAGCCCGGCCGGGTCGGCCGGGCGGACCAGCACCCGCCCGCCCTGTCCGGCGCGCAGCTCGGACACCGCACCGTCGAACCGGCACCGGCCACGGTCGATCACCACCAGCCGTTGCGCGGTCAGCTCCATCTCGGCCAGCTGGTGCGACGACACCAGCACGCTGCGCCCGGAGGCCGCGAAGGCCTGCACGAACGAGCGCAGCCAGGCGATCCCGTCCGGGTCCAGGCCGTTGCCCGGCTCGTCGAGCACCAGGATCCGCGGGTCGCCGAGCAGCGCCGCGGCCAGCGCGAGCCGCTGGTTCATGCCGAGCGAGAACCCGCCGACGTGGCGGTGCGCCGCGTCGGTCAGCCCGACCAGCGCGAGCACCTCGTCGACCTTGGAGTCCGGGACCTCGATGGCGGCCGCGATCGCCCGCAGGTGCGCCCGGGCGGTGCGCTTCGGGTGCCCGCCGTGAACCTCCAGCACGGCGCCGACGACCGAGCCGGGCGACCCCAGCTCGGCGAACGGGACGCCGTCGATCAGCGCCCGCCCGGTGGTCGGCGCCACCAGGCCGAGGATCATCCGCAGCGTCGTGGTCTTGCCCGACCCGTTCGGGCCGAGGAAGCCGGTGACCGAGCCCGGCTCGACGGTGAACGACAGGTCGCGTACCGCCTCCACCGGGCCGAACTTCTTGCCCAGCCCCTCGACGGTGATCCGCCCGGGACCGGGCGGTGCAGCCTGCTGCACGTGGGCCTCCCGCCTGGATCGCTCCGACGGCCTCGGCGGGCCGTCCGCGTGCCCCGCCATCCTGGCCGATGCGCGCGGGCGGCCCACGCAGGGGGTTGGCCGGCGCCCGGGCCCCTGGTGCCGTTCCGGCGAAACGGACAGGATGACCCCCGTCACACCGGACACGGCCGTGCCGACGTCCTCCGTGAGCCGCCTTCCGAGCCGACCCCCCGAGGAGCACCCGTGATCGACCCGAGCAGCACCGTCTCGTCGCTGATCCAGCGGCACGCCGCCGAGCGCCCGGACGACGAGGCGCTGCGCTTCGGCGACACCCGGCGGACCTGGTCCGAGCTGGACGAGCGGGTGCGCCGGCTGGCGTCCGCGCTGCGCGCGGAAGGGATCGGGCCCGGCGACCGGGTCGCGGTGCTCGACCTGAACCACCCGTCCTGTGTGGAGCTGTCGCTGGCCTGCGCCCGGATCGGCGCGGCGAACGCGGTGGTCAACTTCCGGCTCGCGCCGCCGGAGATCCACTACATGATCAACGACGCGCGGGCGTCGCTGCTGCTGGTCGGACCGGAGTTCGCCGCGGCAGCGGCCGGCCTGCGCGAGCAGCTGGACACCGTGCGCCGGGTGCTGCACGTCGGCGGGGAGCAGGACGAGTACGAGGCGTTCCTGAGCGCGCACGAGCCGGACACCGAGCCCTACGACGCCGCCCCCGGCGACTGCTTCGTGCAGCTCTACACCTCGGGGACGACCGGGTTCCCGAAGGGCGCGATGCTCACCCACGCCGGGATGCTGGCGCACGCCGCCCACGTGGCCGCGGACTTCGAGCTGGGCCCCGGCGACGTCGTCCAGGTCGCGATGCCGCTGTTCCACGTCGGCGGGACGAGCTACGCCTTCGTCGCCCTCGGCCAGGGCGCGCGGATCGTGCTGGCCCGGATGCCCGACCCGGCTGCGCTGCTGGACATGGTCGCGACCGAGGGCATCACGCACACGTTCTGGGTGCCGGCACTGATGGGGGCGATGACCCAGGTGCCCGGCGCGGCCGAGCGGGACTACTCGTCGTTGCGGGCGATCTCCTACGGGGCCTCCCCGATGCCGCTGCCGGTGATGCGGGCGAGCCTGGAGCTGTTCGGCCCGAAGCTGCACCAGGTCTACGGCATGACCGAGGCCTGCGGCGTGGTCAGCTCGCTCGGCCCGGAGGACCACACCGATCCCGCGGTCGCGCACCGGCTCGTCTCGGCCGGGCGGCCGATCACCGGCGTGACCATCGAGATCCGCGACCCGGCCACCGGCGAGCGGCTCGGCATCGACGAGCCCGGTGAGATCTGGGTGCGCACCGACCAGCTGATGAGCGGGTACTGGCAGAAGCCGGAGGCGACCGCGTCGGCGATCACCGATGACGGCTGGCTGCGCTCCGGCGACGGCGGGCACATCGACGCCGACGGCTACGTCTACGTCACCGACCGGATCAAGGACATGATCGTCTCCGGCGGCGAGAACGTGTACCCGGCCGAGATCGAGCGGGTGCTGGCCGAGCACCCGGCCGTCGCCGACGTCGCGGTGATCGGGGTGCCGGACGACCGCTGGGGCGAGGTGCCCAAGGCATGCGTGGTCGCCGCCGCCGGCACGTCGGTCGACCCGGCCGGGCTGATCGCCTTCGCGCGCGACCGGCTGGCGTCGTTCAAGTGCCCGAAGACCGTGGACGTGCTCGACGAGCTCCCCCGCAACCCGACCGGCAAGATCCTCAAGAAGGACCTGCGCGGGCCCTACTGGGAGGGCCGCGAACGCTCCACCGTCTGATGACGAGACACGACTGAAACTTGACCTGTTCCAGAAAACGCGGCAGGCTCCCGGTCGTGTTGATCGCTACGGACCATGAGGGCATGTTGCGCGCGGCCTCGCTGCGCGTGACCCGCCCTCGGCTGGCCGTGCTGACCGCCGTGCACGACCACCCGCACGCCGACACGGACTCGATCATCCGGGGCGTGCGGGAGGATCTCGGCGAGGTGTCCCACCAGGCCGTCTACGACGTCCTGCGGGCCCTCACCGGTGCCGGACTCGTCCGGCGCATCCAGCCGTCGGGATCCGTCGCACGGTACGAGGCGCGCGTCGGCGACAACCACCATCACGTCGTCTGCCGGTCCTGCGGGGCCATCGCCGACGTCGACTGCACCGTCGGCGCCGCACCCTGTCTCACCGCGTCCGACGACAGCGGCTTCGTGATCGACGAGGCCGAGGTCGTCTACTGGGGCCGGTGCCCCGACTGCTCATCCACTGATCCCGGAAGGACTCCCCGTGTCTGACGAGCACGCCACCGTCGAGAGCGAGCTGAACCAGGAGGAGGACGGGGGCTGCCCCGTCGTCCACGGACGCATCGCCCACCCGACAGAGGGGGGCGGCAACCAGGACTGGTGGCCGAACCAGCTCAACCTGAAGGTCCTGCGCAAGCACCAGGCCGCCTCCGACCCGTTCCACGGCGAGTTCGACTACGCCGCGGAGTTCGCCACCGTCGACCTCGACCAGCTGGCCGCGGACGTCGACGCGGTCATCACCACCTCGCAGGACTGGTGGCCCGCCGACCACGGCAGCTACGCCGGGTTCTTCATCCGGATGGCCTGGCACTCCGCCGGCACCTACCGGACCTTCGACGGCCGCGGCGGCGCGGGCGCCGGCATGCAGCGCTTCGCCCCGCTGAACAGCTGGCCGGACAACGGCAACCTGGACAAGGCCCGCCGTCTGCTGTGGCCGGTCAAGCAGAAGTGGGGCCGCAAGGTCTCCTGGGCCGACCTGCTGGTCTTCGCGGGCAACCGCGCGCTGGAGGTCTCGGGCCTCACGACCTTCGGCTTCGCCGGCGGGCGTGCCGACGTCTGGGAGCCGGACGAGGACGTCTACTGGGGTGCCGAGACCGAGTGGCTCGGCAACTCCGCGCGCTACGGCGGCAACACCGACATCGCGCACCGCGAGCTGGAGGAGCCGCTCGGCGCGTCGCACATGGGCCTGATCTACGTCAACCCGGAGGGCCCGGACGCAAGCGCCGACCCGATCGCCGCGGCCCGCGACATCCGCGAGACCTTCGGCCGGATGGCGATGAACGACGAGGAGACCCTCGCGCTGATCGCCGGTGGCCACACTCTCGGCAAGACCCACGGTGCGGCGAACCCGGACGAGAACGGCAACGTCGGTCCCGAACCGGAGGCCGCCGACATCACCGAGCAGGGCCTCGGCTGGAAGCAGAACTTCGGTTCGGGCAAGGGCCGCGACGCCATCACCTCCGGGCTCGAGGTCATCTGGACCCGCACCCCGAACCGGTGGAGCCACGACTTCCTCGAGTTCCTGTTCGCCTACGAGTGGGAGCTCGAGAAGTCCCCGGCCGGTGCCTGGCAGTACGTCGCCAAGGACGCCGAGGCGATCATCCCGGACCCGGAGGAGGGGCAGCCGGCCCGCAAGCCGACCATGCTCACCACCGACCTGGCGCTGCGGTTCGACCCGATCTACGAGCCGATCGCGCGGCGGTTCCTGCAGAACCCGGACGAGTTCGCCGACGCGTTCGCCCGTGCCTGGTACAAGCTGACCCACCGCGACATGGGCCCGCGCGAGCGCTACGTCGGCGCCTGGGTGCCGGCCCAGCAGGAGCTCTGGCAGGACCCGGTCCCCGCCGTGGACCACGAGCTGGTCTCCGCCGACGACGTCGCGTCGATCAAGGCAAAGGTGCTCGAGTCGGGCCTGTCGGTCTCCGAGCTGGTGTCGACGGCGTGGGCCGCGGCCTCGACGTTCCGGACCAGCGACAAGCGGGGCGGCGCCAACGGCGGCCGCGTCCGGCTGGAGCCGCAGCGCAGCTGGGAGGTCAACGACCCGGACTCGCTGAGCACCGTCATCTCGAAGCTGGAGTCGCTCGAGTCCGAGATCAACGGCTCGCTCGGTGGCGGCAAGAAGATCTCGTTCGCCGACCTGGTCGTGCTCGCGGGTGCCGCCGGCGTCGAGAAGGCCGCGAAGGACGCCGGTCACGCCGTGACCGTCCCCTTCACCCCGGGCCGGACCGACGCGACCCAGGAGCAGACCGACGTCGAGTCGTTCTCCTACCTGGAGCCGACGACCGACGGGTTCCGCAACGTCCTGGGCAAGGAGAGCCGGCTTCCGGCGGAGTACCGGCTCGTCGACCGGGCGAACCTGCTCGGCCTCACGGCGCCGGAGCTGACGGTCCTGGTCGGCGGCCTGCGGGTGCTCGGCGCCAACACCGGCGGCAGCACCGCCGGCGTGCTCACCGACGAGCCGGGCACGCTGAGCAACGACTTCTTCACCACCCTGCTCGCGGCGGGCGTCGAGTGGCACTCGGTCGCCGGTGACGAGAACTCCTTCGAGGGGATCGACAGCGCGACCGGCGCGAAGCGCTGGACCGGCACCCGGGCGGACCTGGTGTTCGGCTCCAACTCCGAGCTGCGTGCGGTGGCCGAGGTCTACGCCAGCGACGACGCGGGCGACAAGTTCGTGCGCGACTTCGTCGCCGCGTGGGACAAGGTCATGATGGCCGACCGGTACGACGTGGTCTGATCACCCGGTTCCCGGCGGTGCCCGGGCCGGATCATCCGGCCCGGGCACCGTCGTTTCCGCAGCTCAGGGCCCGGCCACTCTTCGAACCGCTTCCCGACGCCGAGCTGGCGCGCTGGGAATGAGCCCGATCGTGGTGTCGGCGGGGTCGCGAGCCCGCGAGCGGGACTCGGGCAGCCGCCGAGCGGGTCAGCGCAACCCGTCGAGGATCGCCGCGAGCCGCTCCGGCTCGGAGAACATCGGCCAGTGTCCGGTCGGCAGCTCGGCGAACGACCACTCCGCCCCGCCCATCTCGGCGAACCCCGGCACCCCGGCCTCGATCATCGGGTACACCTGTTCCGCGGTGAAGCTGCAGGCCACGACGGTCTTCGGCAGTGTCGGGTCCACCTCGCCCCGCGCGACCCCGCTCAGCACGGCCCCGGCCGGCTCGACCAGCGAGCGCGTGTGCACCTGCTCGAACAGCTCGTCGGACAGACCCTCGGTGCTGGTGCCCAGCTCGGCGAACTCGGCGCGGGTCGGCATCGGCTGCCCGCCGCCGTGCGCGGCGATCGCAGCCCGGGTCCACTCCTGCGTGCCCGGCTCGGTGAACTCGGTCTGCGCGACCCCGTCCGGTAGCGGCCCGGTGTCGACCAGGACCAGGCGCGCCACGCTGCTCCGGTCCCGCTCGGCGGCCGCCGTGCACACCGGGCCGGCCCCGCTGTGGCCGACCAGCACGGCCGGCTCGTCCAGACCGGCGAGCGCGTCGAGCACGTCGTCCACGTGCGACTCGGCCGTGTCGGCGGCCGCGTGCCCGAGCTCCACCGCCCGCACCTGGTGACCGCGGGCGCGCAGCTCCGCCGCGACCGCGTCCCACGCCCACGCACCGAGCCAGAACCCCGGGACCAGCACATACGTCGTCATGACCGGAACGCTACGACCCGACGCGGACAGGTTCGGCCCGCAAAAGGAATGCCCTGTTCCGGGCCGCCGACCGGCTGCTCGACGTGCGGCACGCGCTCGGCCGGACGTTCGAGCCGGTCCTGCCGCTGATCCGCTGACCCCACGAACGACGAGGCCCCGGCTGCACCGTGTGGTGCGGCCGGGGCCGTCGGGATGACGCGAGGAGATCAGGCGGCAGCGGCCTGCTTCTTCTTGCCGGCCAGCCGCTCCAGGCGGCGCGCGGTGGGCCAGCGGACGTTGGTCGCCCACCCGAGCTTCTCGAAGCCGCGGATGACGACCGCCGAGATGTCGACCTGGCCCTTCTTGACGCCGTGCCGGGCGCAGGTCGGGTCGGCGTGGTGCAGGTTGTGCCAGGACTCGCCGAACGACAGCACGGCCAGCCACCAGACGTTGGCGGAGCGGTCCCGCGAGGCGAACGGACGCTCGCCCCAGATGTGGCAGATCGAGTTGATCGACCAGGTCACGTGGTGCAGCAGCGCGACCCGGACCAGGCCGGCCCAGAAGAACGCGGTGAAGGCGCCCCACCAGGACATGGTGATCAGACCGCCGATCAGCGCCGGGCCGAGCAGGCTGGCCACGACGATCAGAGGGAAGGCCTTCCCGACCCGCATGATGTCCTTGTCCTCGAGCAGGTCCGGCGCGAACCGCTTCATGTTGGTGAGGTCGCGGTCGAACAGCCAGCCCAGGTGCGAGTGCACGAAGCCCTTGGCCAGCGCCCTCGGGCCGGTGCCGTAGAGCCACGGCGAGTGCGGGTCGCCCTCCTTGTCGGAGAACGCGTGGTGCCGGCGGTGGTCACCGACCCAGTCGAGGACGCTGCCCTGCAGCGAGAGGCTCCCGGCGATCGCCAGCGCGATCCGCAGCGGGCGCTTGGCCTTGAACGCGCCGTGCGTGAAGTACCGGTGGAACCCGACGGTCACGCCGAGACCGCTGACCGCGTAGAAGATCGCGAACAGCGCGACGTCGACCCAGCCGAGGCCCCACCCCCAGGCGAGCGGTACGGCAGCGAGCAGCGCCAGTGTCGGGAGGGCCACGAACACGCCGATCAGGGCCATCGCACCCGGGGGGCGGGTGCCGTCGGTGACGGGGGCGGGTGCGCTGCGGGTGTTGCTGCGGGGAGGGGCGGCCTCGAGCGTCATGGCTCCATGAGACCCGCGGAGGGGCCCTCCCGGCAGTGCGGTAATCCCCCCTATCCCGGGTCGGGTTCTGCCGTGCGGCGACTTGACCCGTGAGTAACTTGGGGCTAGTCACGTCGGTGTGAAGCTCTCGACGGTACTGCCCTACGGCGACGACCCCATCCGCAACGCCGACGCGGTGACCGAGATGGAGCGGGCCGGCCTCGACGCCGTGTGGGCCGCCGAGGCCTACAGCTTCGACGCCGTCTCGCTGCTCGGCTACCTCGCCGCACGCACCGAGCGGCTGGAGATCGGCTCGGCGATCCTGCCCATCTACTCCCGCACCCCCACGCTGACCGCGATGACCGCGGCCGGCCTCGACGCGCTGTCCGGCGGCCGGTTCAACCTCGGCCTGGGCGCGTCCGGCCCGCAGGTGATCGAGGGCTTCCACGGGGTGCCCTACGACAAGCCGATCGGCCGCACCCGGGAGATCATCGAGATCTGCCGCAAGGTCTGGAGGCGCGAGGAGAAGGTCACCAACGACGGCCTCTACCCGATCCCGCTCCCCGAGGCCCAGGGCACCGGACTCGGCAAGCCGTTGAAGATCATCAACCACCCGCAGCGGGCGGACATCCCGATCTGGGTCGCCGCCCTCGGGGAGAAGAACCTGACCATGACCGCGGAGCTCGCGAACGGCTGGCTGCCGCACGCGGTGCTGCCGGAGAAGATCTCCGACGTCTTCGGTCCCGCCCTGCAGGCCGGGTTCGCCAAGCGGGCGCCGGAGCTGGGCCCGCTGCAGATCACCGGGGGCGGGATCTGCGCGCTCGAGGAGGAGATGTTCGAGCCGGCCCGCCAGGCCGCCCGTGGCCTGTACGCGCTCTACATCGGCGGGATGGGCGCGCGCGGCAGGAACTTCTACAACACCGTGTTCGCCAAGCAGGGCTACGAGGCCGAGGCGAAGACCGTGCAGGACCTCTACCTGGACGGGAAGAAGGAGGAGGCGATGGCCGCCCTCCCGGACGACTTCATCGACAAGGTCTCGCTGATCGGCCCGGAGGGCCACGTCCGGGAGCGGATCGCGGCGCTGCGCGAGAACGGGATCACCCACCTGCACGTGAACCCGATGACCTCCGGCGGCACGTCCACCACGGCGATGTTCGAGAAGCTCAAGAACTGGATTTCCTGACGACGGTTGCCCGGCCCGCGCGGTCGTGATGCTCTGGCGGCATGGCCGACACCGAGGTTGACTCCTTCGACGCCGTCGTCATCGGAGCCGGGTTCGCCGGGCTCTACATGCTGCACCGGCTGCGCGGGCTGGGGCTCTCGGCGGTCGTGCTCGAGCAGGGCGCCGGGGTCGGCGGGACCTGGTACTGGAACCGCTACCCGGGCGCCCGCTGCGACTCGGAGAGCTACTACTACTGCTACTCCTTCGACTCCGCGCTCGAGCAGGAGTGGACCTGGTCGGAGCGCTACCCGCGCCAGCCGGAGATCAAGGACTACCTCGACCACGTGACCGACCGGTTCGACCTGCGCCGCGACATCCGGTTCGGCACCCGGGTCACCGGCGCCCGGGCCGACGCCGACGGCCGCGGGTGGACCGTCGACACGGACACGGACACGGACACGGACACCGACACCGACACCGCCCCGGTCCGCTGCCGGTTCCTGATCACCGCGGTCGGCTGCCTGTCCGCGGCGAACGTCCCGGACATCCCGGGGCTGGCGGACTTCGCCGGTCGCTGGTTCCACACCGGCCGGTGGCCCCACGACGGCGTCGACGTCACCGGGCGCCGGGTCGGCGTGGTCGGGACCGGCTCGACCGGCATCCAGGCCATCCCGGTGCTGGCCGAGCCGGCGTCACACCTGACGGTGTTCCAGCGGACCGCCAACTACTCGATCCCGGCCCGCAACGGCCCGCTGAGCCGGGCCGAGTCGGACGCCTACAAGGCCGACTACCCGGCGATCCGCGAGGTCCAGGCGGGCTCGACCAACGGGCACCCGTTCGTCGTCAACCCGCAGTCCGCGCTGGAGCCCCCGGACGACGAGCGCGAGCGCGCCTACCGGGCCGCCTGGGAACGCGGGGGCCTGCGGTTCCGGGCGTCCTACGCCGACCTGCTCGCCGACGAGGCCGCCAACGAGACCGCGTCGGAGTTCATCCGGGACCGGATCCGGGAGACCGTGGAGGACCCGGCGGTCGCGGAGACGCTGCTCCCCCGCGACCACGGTTTCGCCACGAAGCGTCCGCCGATCGACACCGGCTACTTCGAGACCTACAACCGGGACGACGTGACGCTCGTCGACGTGCGGGCGGATCCGATCGAGGCGGTCGTGCCGGAGGGGCTGCGGCTGCGGTCCGGGACCGTGTACGAGCTCGACGACCTGGTGTTCGCGACCGGCTTCGACGCGCTCACCGGGCCGCTGCTGCGGCTGGACCCGGTCGGCCCGGACGGGACGTCACTGCGCCGGGCGTGGGCCGCGGGCCCGCGGAGCTACCTCGGGCTCGCGGTCTCCGGGTTCCCGAACATGTTCACGATCACCGGGCCGTTCAGCCCGTCGGTGCTGACGAACATGCCCACCTCGATCGAGCAGCACGTGGACTGGATCGCCGACTGCCTGGCGCACATGCGCGACACCGGCGCGGACCGGATCGAGGCCGACCGGGACGCCGAGCGCGCCTGGGCCGAGCACACCCGGGAGGTCTCGGAGCAGACGCTGCTGCCGCGGGCGGCGACGTCCTGGTACCTGGGCGCGAACGTGCCCGGCAAGCCGCGGGTGTTCATGCCCTACGCGGGCGGCTTCGCCCGGTACACGGCGGCCTGCGCCGACGTCGCCCGGCGCGGGTTCGAGGGCTTCCGGCTCACCGGTTCACCCGCCGCCGCCTGACCGGAGCCGGGGCCCCCGTCCCGGCCCCCTCCGAGCTGCGCCGTTCGGCCCAATGGCGGGGGCCGGATCACGGCGCGTCATCGACCCGTACAGAATGAGCCACGTCGTCCACGGGTACCGCGCCCGGCTGCGTCCCCGCTCCGGGCACGACGAGGAGGAGCGCTGAGTTGCTGGAGCTGGCCATCCGGACCTCCGACGAGCCGATCTCCCCGGACCAGTACCGGCACACCGCCACCCACGCCTGGTGGATGGGCACCTGCTTCGTCGGTGACGAGTTGTGCGCGCACTACTCCGAGCATCTGCTGCAGCAGTGGACTCCGGCCGACCCGGCGCAGGACTGGCTGCTCGACCGCGAGATGACCGGCCGGATGCAGTGGCTCTGCGGGGACGGCGCGGCCGCCGTCGAGGCCGGTTTCGAGCTCGCCGACCAGTGGCCGACCGGCCGGTTCCGCGCCCCGCACGGCGACTTCTACGCCGAGCTGCACGGCCACGTCCCGGCGGCCCGGCCGGGCAGCTGGTCCAATCCGACGGCGTCGTTCGTGGCCGCGCTGCCCCGGGACCCGGACGCGATGCTGCAACGGCTGATCGACGACAGCCCGCCCGGGCGGGGCTACACCGGCCCGTTCCAGAGCGCGGTGGACGCGCTGCGCACCTGCGCGGTCCCGGCCGAGGTGCGCGCGGTGATCTACGCGGCGCTGCGCGAGCTGCCGGCCGTCACGCTGGGCGAGAGCACCGACCTCGACGGTGAGACGCATCCCACCCTGGTGCACGACGACGGCCCGGTCCGCAGCGAGCTGCTGATCTCCCCGGTCGACGGCCAGTACACGGGCGAGCGGGACACCGTGCGCCGCCCGGCCCGGGTCGGCCCACCGGTCGGGACGGTGGTCGCCGAGACCGCGGTCTCCACCTCGGTCGTCGACGTCCTCGGGTCCCCACCCGGCTTCTGAGCGAGGCCGGCGGCAGGAACCCTGGCACCGGGACCCGGCGGCGGCCGAGGCTCTGAATCGAGCACGATGCCGACGATCACGAAATGATCACGGACCGGGTCACGCCACACTGCCGCCCCTGGCCCGGAGGGGACTAACCTGGTACGCGGTCGCGACAAATCGAGCAGCTATCAAGGCGGTTGACGCAGAGTGTCATCGAGCAGTACTTCCCGACTGGCGAGCGACTTCGGACCCAACGAGTGGCTCGTCGAGGAGATGTACCAGCGATTCCAGGAGGACCCGTCGGCCGTCGATCCGGCATGGCACGAGTTCTTCGCCGACTACGGCCGGGACGGTGAGCAGGACCAGGGCACCGAGGACGAGGCCGGTACCTCCACGGGCGCCGCCGCGGCCGCCCCCTCCTCGGGGGCCGTGACGCGGGGCTCGGCCACCGAGGACGACCAGTCGGGCGGAGGGTCGGGCGCGAGCGGCGACACGACGTCGTCGCCGGCGCAGAAGGCCGTCCCCAGCTCGACCAACGGCTCCCCCCTGACCGGGCGGGCCTCCGGCTCGGCCCGCGACGTGCCGCCGCCGGTCACCCCGAAGGCCGAACCGCCGCCCATCGACGAGAAGCTGCGGGGCGCGAGCGCGCCGTCCACCGACGGCGCCCCGGCCGGCGGTTCGCAGGACCGCGGCAAGCCCGCGGCGGGCAGCGGGTCCAAGGCCGCGAAGCCGGCCCAGGCCGGGGGTGCCGCGACCACCACCCCGCTGCGCGGGGCCGCCAACGCCATCGCCAAGAACATGACCGCGTCGCTGGAGCTCCCGACCGCGACGAGCGTCCGTGCCGTCCCGGCCAAGCTGCTGGCCGACAACCGCATCGTCATCAACAACCATCTCAAGCGGACCCGCGGCGGGAAGCTGTCGTTCACCCACCTGATCGGCTACGCGCTGGTCAAGGCGCTGGCCGACTTCCCGAACATGAACCGGCACTTCGGCGAGTCCGACGGCAAGTCGGCGATCGTCACGCCGGAGCACGTCAACCTGGGCCTGGCGATGGACATGCCGGGCAAGGACGGCAACCGCACGCTCATCGTCGTGTCCATCAAGGGCTGCGAGAGCATGTCGTTCGCGCAGTTCTGGGCCGCCTACGAGGGCATGGTTCGCAAGGCCAGGGACGGCAAGCTGACCGCCGAGGACTTCTCCGGCACCACGATCAGCCTGACCAACCCCGGCACCCTGGGCACCAACCACTCGGTGCCGCGGCTGACCGTCGGGCAGGGTGCGATCATCGGCGTCGGCGCCATGGAGTACCCGGCCGCGTTCCAGGGCGCGTCCGAGGAGCGGCTGGCCGAGCTCGGCGTCAGTAAGATCATCACGCTGACCTCGACCTACGACCACCGGATCATCCAGGGCGCCGAGTCCGGCGACTTCCTGCGCCGGGTGCACCAGCTGCTGCTCGGCGAGAACGACTTCTACGACGACGTCTTCGCGTCGCTGCGGGTGCCCTACGAGCCGATCCGCTGGGTCACCGACATCCCCGAGGGCGAGGTCGACAAGACCGCCCGGGTGCTGGAGCTGATCGAGTCCTACCGGACCCGCGGTCACCTGATGGCCGACACCGACCCGCTGAACTACCGCCAGCGCCGGCACCCGGACCTGGACGTGCTGAGCCACGGGCTGACGCTGTGGGACCTGGACCGCGACTTCGCGGTCGGCGGTTTCGGCGGCGAGAGCCACATGAAGCTGCGCGACGTGCTCGGGCTGCTGCGCGCGTCCTACTGCCGGACCATCGGCACCGAGTACATGCACATCTCCGACCCCGAGCAGCGCAAGTGGCTCGAGGAGCGGATCGAGGTCCCGCACCACAAGCCGGACCAGTCCGAGCAGAAGTACATCCTGTCCCGGCTGAACGCGGCCGAGGCGTTCGAGACGTTCCTGCAGACCAAGTACGTCGGGCAGAAGCGGTTCTCGCTGGAGGGCGGCGAGACCGTCATCCCGCTGATGGACGCGGTGCTGGACAAGGCCGCCGAGCAGGAGATGGACGAGGTCGTCGTCGGCATGCCGCACCGCGGCCGGCTGAACGTGCTGGCCAACATCGTCGGCAAGCCGATCAGTCAGATCTTCCGCGAGTTCGAGGGCAACCTCGATCCCGGCCAGGCGCACGGTTCCGGCGACGTGAAGTACCACCTCGGCGCCGAGGGCAAGTACTTCCGGATGTTCGGCGACGGCGAGACGGCGGTCTCGCTGACCGCGAACCCGTCGCACCTGGAGGCCGTGGACCCGGTGCTGGAGGGCATCGTCCGGGCCAAGCAGGACATCCTGGACAAGGGCGACGGCGCCTTCACGGTGCTGCCGCTGATGATGCACGGCGACGCCGCGTTCGCCGGCCAGGGCGTGGTCGCCGAGACGCTGAACCTGGCGCTGCTGCGCGGCTACCGCACCGGCGGCACGGTGCACGTCATCGTCAACAACCAGGTCGGGTTCACCACCGCGCCGGAGCACGCGCGCTCGACGCAGTACTCCACCGACGTCGCGAGGATGATCGGTGCCCCGGTGTTCCACGTGAACGGCGACGACCCCGAGGCGTGCGTCTGGGTGGCCAAGCTGGCCGTCGAGTACCGCGAGCGCTGGAACAACGACGTCGTGATCGACATGATCTGCTACCGGCGGCGCGGGCACAACGAGGGCGACGACCCGTCGATGACCCAGCCGTCGATGTACGACATCATCGACGCCAAGCGCAGCGTCCGGAAGCTCTACACCGAGTCGCTGATCGGGCGCGGGGACATCACCGTCGACGAGGCCGAGCAGGCGCTCAAGGACTTCTCCAACCAGCTCGAGCACGTGTTCAACGAGGTGCGTGAGCTGGAGAGGACCCCGCCGGTGGTCTCCCCGTCGGTCGAGGAGGAGCAGACCGTCCCGGCCGACCTGAACACCTCGATCCCGCTGGAGATGGTGCACCGGATCGGGGACGCGCACGGCTCGCTGCCGGAGGGCTTCAGCGTCCACAAGCGGGTCGAGCCGGTGCTGAGCAAGCGCTACAAGATGTCCCGCGAGGGTGACGTCGACTGGGCGTTCGCCGAGCTGCTGGCCATGGGTTCGCTGGCGATGGACGGCAAGCTGATCCGGCTCTCCGGCCAGGACTCGCGGCGGGGCACGTTCGTCCAGCGGCACTCGGTGATCATCGACCGCAAGACCGGGGCCGAGTACTTCCCGCTGCGCAACCTCTCCGAGGACCAGGGCCGGTTCCTGGCCTACGACTCGGCACTGTCCGAGTTCGCCGCGGTCGGGTTCGAGTACGGCTACTCGGTGGCCAACTCGGACGCGCTGGTGATGTGGGAGGGCCAGTTCGGCGACTTCGTCAACGGCGCCCAGCCGATCATCGACGAGTTCATCTCGTCCGGTGAGGCGAAGTGGGGCCAGATGTCCGACGTCGCGCTGCTGCTGCCGCACGGCCTGGAGGGGCAGGGCCCGGACCACAGCTCCGGCCGGATCGAGCGGTTCCTGACGCTGTGCGCCGAGGGCTCGATGACGGTCGCGCTGCCGTCCGACCCGGCGAACTACTTCCACCTGCTGCGCCAGCACACCCTGGACGGGGTGCGCAGGCCGCTGGTGGTGTTCACGCCGAAGTGGATGCTGCGCGCCAAGCAGGTCGTCAGCCCGCTGTCCGACTTCACCGACGGCCGGTTCCGGCCGGTCATCGACGACCCGGAGCACGCCGGCACGACCGGCCCGGTCTCCGCCGTCGACCGGGTGCTGTTCTGCAGCGGCAAGATCTACTGGGAACTCGCCGCGGCGCGGGAGAAGCGCCGCAAGAACGGTGACGCCTCGGTCGAGGGCACCGCGCTGGTCCGGGTGGAGCAGCTCTACCCGATGCCGCTCGAGCAGATCACCGAGACGCTCGAGCGCTACCCGGACGCCGAGGTCCGCTGGGTCCAGGAGGAGCCGGCGAACCAGGGCTCCTGGCCGTACTACGGCCTGGAGCTGCCGCAGAAGCTCCCGCAGCTCAACGGCCGGTTCACCCGGGTGTCCCGGCGGCGGATGGCGGCCCCGGCCGCCGGCTCGTCGAAGGTGCACGAGGTGGAGCAGGCCGAGCTGATCGAGAAGGCGTTCGCGCGCGTCTGACGCGCCGGCCGGCACTCATGCCGCATGAGTGCCGGCCGGTTCAGGCCGCGTCCAGCTCGCCGCGGTTCGCGGCCGCGGTCAGCCGCACGCGCTCGCGGAAGATCCGCTGCGCGTCCGTGATGTCGTCCGGTGCGCCCGCCCACGCCTGCATGGCCGCGCCCTGCAGCGCGCGGGCGTAGGAGAAGCTGACCGTCCACGGGTGCGGTCCGCACCTGGCGATCGCGTCCAGGTTCCGCGTCGCCTGGTCGTCGGTCTGCCCACCGGACAGGAACACGACGCCCGGAACGGCGGCCGGCACGTTCCGGCGCAGCACCTGCACCGTGCGTTCCGCGACCTCGTCCGGCCCGGCCTGCTGGGCCCCCCGGTAGCCGGAGACGACCATGTTCGTCTTCACCAGCAGGCCCTCGAGCACGACCCCCTGGTCGGTGAGCTGGGCGAACAGCTCCCGCAGCATGGCCCCGCTGACCTCGGCGGACCGGTCGATCGACTGGGTCCCGTCCATGATCGCCTCGGGCTCGACGATCGGGACCAGCCCGGCCTCCTGGGCCAGCGCCGCGTAGCGGGCCATCGCGTGCGCGTTCGCCGTGAGGGCGGCCCGTGTCGGGATGCCGTCCCCGAGCTCGACGACCGCGCGCCACTTGGCGAAACGGGCTCCGAGGTCGCGGTACTCCTCGAAACGCCCGCGCAGCCCGTCGAGACCCTCCGTGACCTTCTCCCCCGGCGAGAGCGCGAGCGGCATGGCCCCGCGGTCCACCTTGATGCCGGGCACGATGCCGCGCTGCACGAGCGCACCCGGCATCGGCGTGCCGTCCGACGTGGACTGCCGGATCGTCTCGTCGTAGAGGATCACCCCGCCCAGCCACCGCTCGACGTCGTCGGTGCTGAACATCAGCTCGCGGAACGCCCGGCGGTTGTCCTCGGTCGAGGCCACCCCGACGGCCTCGAACCGCTTCGTGATCGTGCCGGTGCTCTCGTCGGCCGCGAGCAGCCCCTTGCCGCCGTCCAGGAGGTCCCGGACGGTGTTCTCCAGTTGCCGTACCGCCACACTCATGTCAGGCGGGTATCCGCTCCACCCGGCCCGTAACCTGAACGGCGTGTACTTCACCGACCGCGGCATCGAGGAGCTCGTCGACCGGCGCGGCGAGGAGGAGGTCAGCGTCGAGTGGCTGGCGGACCGGCTGCGCGCGTTCGTCGACCTGAACCCGCAGTTCGAGACGGCCGTCGAGCGGCTGTCCAGCTTCCTCGCCCGGGACGACGCCGACGACGAGTGAACCCGGGGCCGGGTCGTCAGTCGCCGGTCCGGCGCCGCGGCAACAGCCGGCGCGAGCCCGCGTCGCGCAGCTCGGCGAGCGCCCGGTCGGCGTCGTGCTCCAGCTCGTCGACCCGCTCCGGGTCGGCGCGCGGATCCGGCCGGGGACGCGGCCGGCCGGGCTCCTCGTAGGACCACAGCACCCGCAGCGCCGCCTCCCAGCGCAGCTCGAACATGCCCCGGCCGAGGGTGACGGTGTCCGCCGCCGTGCGCAGCGCCCGTTCCCGCTCGCGCAGCTCCCGGCGCAGCTCCTCGGCCCGCACGGCGTCCCGCTCGCGCAGCTCACCCACCGCGTCCGCGAGGCCCGCGACGACCGCCCGGTAGCGCTCGACCGCGTTCCGCCCGTCCCCGCCGGAGGTCACGGCGTCTCCTTCCAGTCGGCCAGGATCACCAGCTCCGGACGCGACCGGCGGGCCCGGTCCAGCAGCAGCCCGCGGCCGGGTGCCGGGGTCCACTCCGGTGTGATCCCGCCGCCCACCAGCGAGGTCAGGTCACCGCCCTGCACGCCGGTCGCCACCCAGGCGCCGAGGTCGTCCACGGTGGCGCCGGGCGGGCTCAACAACGCCTTCAGCCGCTGCGCACCGCGCCACCAGCCCAGCACGTGCACGCCGACCTCCGGGCCGTGCCGCACGATCGCCCGCAGGTCCTCGAGCCCGCTGCGGTCCAGCATCGCCTCGGCGGCGTCCGCGCCGAACAGCACCAGCACCCGCGGGGGGTGCCCGCCGGTGCCGCCGGACCCGGCGCGGTCCCGCACCTCGGCGGCGAGGTCGGTGACCCGGCCGGCGAAACCGTCCGGGAACACCTTCTCGGCCGCCTGCCGGAGCCGGCCCCCCAGCGCATCCACCGCCGGTCCGGCCTCGCCGACCAGCGGGAACAGCAGGAAGCGGGCCCGGTCGTCGATGCCCGCGAGCTGCGCACCGAGCGAGTCCGCGGCCGAGCACAGCAGGGTCGCCGCGGTCTCCGGGTCCGGGCCGATCACGCCGAAGTTGCGGCCCGGCGAGTCGGCCAGCCCGACCGCGGCGGGGCTGCCCTCGACGTCGACGAGCTGGCCGGCGAGCAGCACCGGCGGGCCGTCCACGGGGAGCCGGGCGACCAGGGCGTCGTGCGCGGGCGCGCGGGCTCCGTCGAACACCACCGGCTGCTGCTGGGGCGAGCAGGCCTCGAACACCGACTCCTGGACCTCGCGGATCAGCGGGCCGCCGGCCTCGGCCAGCCGCACGACGACGTTGCCGTGCGTGACACCGGAGTCGTGGTTGATCACCGCGTGCCAGCGCGGCAGCTCCATCGCCACCTCGTTGTTCTGCGCGAGCACCCGCCGGGCCCGGGGCAGCGCGATCCGCAGCACGAACTGCTCGAAGATCGCCGGACGGCCCCAGAACGCCTCGATCCCGGAGACGTCCTGGCTGGCCAGCACCAGGTGCACGCCCTGCGAGCGGCCGCGCCGGGCGACGTCCTCGAGCAGCGCGGTGGCCTCGGCGGTGACCGCGTCCCGGCCGCTGAACAGGAACTGGAACTCGTCGATCACCGCGACGATCCGCGGCAGCCGGGCCCGCTCGTCGTCGATGCCGCGCTCGGCCAGCACGTCGCGCAGCTCGGCCAGCTTGGTGGCGCCCTGCCGGCGGGCCAGCTCGGCGCGGGTCCGCATGGTGTCGGCGAGCCTGCGCAGCAGCGCCAGCCCGAACTCCCGGTCGGTGTTGATGTTGACGCCGATCAGCCGGGCCTGCGGCAGCCAGTTCCGGCGGAACCCGTCCGGGTCCGGCGCGAACTGGGCGAACGACACGCCCTCCTTGAAGTCGAGCAGGTAGAGCTCGAGCTCGTCGGGCGGGTACTGCGCGGCGAGCGTCGCGATCCAGGCCAGCAGCAGGTTGGTCTTGCCGGACCCGCTGGGCCCGCCGACGAGCGCGTGCGGGGCGTGGTCGTCCAGGGTCAGTCCGGACGGGATGCCGTCGGCGAAGCCGACCGGGGCCCCCAGCCCGTCCTTCGACGACAGGGCCGGCGGGCGCCCGTCGTGCGGGAGCAGGTCGGCGAACGCGCCGAGCCGGCCCCGCCAGCGTTCGTGCGCGGCGGCGAGCACGTGACAGGTCTCGCTGACCAGGTCCCGCGGCAGCGGCGGGTCCGGCTCGACGAGCACGTGCGGGCCGGTCAGCGAGGTCCGGACCGGGACCGGGCGCCGCCCGTCCGCCGGGTCGGTGCCGGGCGGGTCGCCGAAGTCGACCGACTCGACCTGCCGCAGGGCGACCGGCACGTCCAGCAGCACCAGCACGACGCCGGCCGGGATCCCGCCACGGGCCACCCGCTGCAGCTGGCGCTGCTCGGCCTCGGGCAGCGGCCGCCCGTTGCCGGCGAGCACCGCGACCACCCACGGCTCGGGCCGGTCACCGCCGGCGTCGGCGAGCTCGCGCAGCGAGCCGTACCCCTCGGCGAGCACCCGGGTCTGCACCCGGCGGATCCGGTCGGCGAGCTGGCCGAGCAGCGGCTCCAGCCGGGTCGGGTCGTGCACGGTCAGCAACCCGGTCCGGGTCAGCGGGTAGAGCCCGGGCAGCGCCCCGGCGAGCTGCCCGACGTCCCACACGTGCACGCCGGCGACGCCGGGCCGGACGTGCCGCAGCACCCGCAGCAGCAGCTGCTCGACCATCGCCTCGGCCCGCTCGCGGGTCCGCGGGGTGGAGGTGACCTGCAGGTGCGCCCCGTCCAGCAGCGGCACGGCGACCCGGAACGGGGCACCGTCCTCCACCGCGCCGGTGCCCAGCTGCCACAGCTCGGGGATCGGCCCGGTCGTCTCGACCGTGCCGGCGCGCACCTCCGTCCCCTCGCCGCCGCCCGGCTCGTCCCCGGCCGCGCCGGGCGCGGCCTCCGCGACGATCGCGGACAGCTCCTCCGGCGACCCGCCCTGCCACCGGTCGAAGGTGTGCGCCCGGTCCGCGGCCACCCGCGCCACCGGCGCGGCCAGCCGTGGGTTGTCCAGCACCCGGCGCAGCGCCGGGTCGTTGCGGGCGGCGTCGTGACCGGTCTCGCGCAGCCAGAGCTCGGCCATCGTCTCGGCGTGCGCCTGGGCGGCCCGCTCCAGCCGCTGCTCGGCGGCGCCGAGCGCGGCCGATGCGGCGAAGTGGAACCGGTCGAACGCGCCCCGCACGCGCTCGCTCCGGCCGGGGCGGCGGGCCATCGCGGTCAGTCCCGGGCTCGCACCGGCGCCACGGACGCCGTCACAGGCGGGAGCCGACGTCGTCGGCCGAGGCCATCGCGATCCGCACCGACTGCTCGATCTCGTCGACCTTCTCGGCGGCGGCCGCGAACGCGGCGCGCGCCTCGTCGGCGTCGTTCTGCGCGGTGCCGAAGATGTTCTGCGAGAACACCGCCCCGGCCTCCTCGACCGACTGCCGGACGTGACGCAGCGCGCCCAGGCTCTCGGTGGCCCGTTGGTTGGCCTGCCCGATGCCGGCCCGGATCTCGTCGATGTTCGCCATGCCGCCCTCTCCCGTGCGTGCGCGTACCGACGGCCCCGTGGAACCGGCCGCCGCAGGGAAACCTATCGGCCGGCTCCGCGGCCACCATGGTGAGCCGCCCCGTCACCCCGCGCAACGCGCGCCGGACGTGACCGTGGACTCCGTGAACGGCCAGTTCGTGACCCGATCGTTCTCGAAGGCGGCGGCCCGCTCGCTTACCGTGCACCGATGACCTCCCCCGGTCCACAGACCGAGTTCCTCGAGCCCCCGACCGGCGCGGCGAAGATCCGCTCGATCGGACCGGGCCTGGTCGCCGCGGCGACCGGCGTCGGTGCCGGCGACCTGGTCGCGACGATGGTCGCGGGGGCGAGCTTCGGCACGGTCCTGCTGTGGGCGGCGGTCGCCGGCACCCTCGTCAAGATCGCGCTCGGGGAGGGCGTCGGCCGCTGGCACCTCGCGTCCGGCGCCACCATGCTCGACGGCTGGCGACGGCTCGGCCGCTGGGCCACGGTCTTCTTCGGCATCTACATCGTGCTCTGGGGCTTCGTCTACGGCGCGACGGCGATGTCCGCGGTCGGGCTGCCGCTGAACGCGCTGTTCGGCGGGCTGTCGGTGCGCTACTGGGGCATGCTCGCCGGCGTCGTCGGGCTGGTGCTGGTGTGGCTGCAGCGCTACGGCGCCTTCGAGAAGATCATGACCGTCCTGGTCGCGGTGATGTTCGTGTCGGTGGTCGGGATCGCGGTGCTCGTCCGGCCCGACCTCGGCGCGCTGGTCTCCGGACTGGTCCCGCGGCTGCCCACCGGCTCGACGGTCTACGTGCTCGGCCTGATCGGCGGCGTCGGCGGCACCATCACCATGTCCAGCTACGGCTACTGGCTCTACGCCAAGGGCTGGAAGGGCCCGAAGTGGCTGTCGATGATGCGGCTGGACAACCTGGTCGGCTACGTCCTCACCGGGTTGTTCGTGATCGCGATGCTGGTCGTGGGCGCGACGATCCTGCTCGGCATGGAGATCACCGACGACGACGACGGCCTGCTCGTCCTCGGTGACCGGCTCGGCGAGCTCTACGGCCCCGGAGTGCGGATCCTGTTCCTGGTCGGCTTCCTGTCGGCGACGCTCACCTCGCTGCTCGGCGTGTGGAACGGTGTCTCGCTGCTGTTCACCGACTGGACCCGGGCGATCCGGCTGCCGCACGGGAAGGCGGCCGTGATCGGGCCGGAGGACTCGCTCGTCGGCGCCGAGACCGGGCGCGGCGACGGACCGGGCCGGGCCGGTGCGTACGAGGCCGCGACGGCCGACCGGTCCTGGCCGTTCCGCGGCTACCTGCTGTGGCTGACGTTCCCGCCGATGCTGTTGCTGTTCCTGGACCGGCCGTTCGCCCTGACCCTGGTCTACGGCGTGCTGGGCTCGTTCTTCATGCCCTTCCTGGCGATCACTCTGCTCCTGCTGCTGAACACGAAGCTGGTGCCGAGCCAGGGGCGCAACGGATGGCTGTCGAACACGGTGCTGGGCGTCTCGTCGGTGCTGTTCCTGGTACTGCTGGTCACCGACGTGCAGTCGCGGCTGTTCTGAGCCCGGATCAGCCGACCGAGACGGGGTCCCCGCAGCGCAACGTGCCGGGGGCCTCGACCCGGGCGTAGAGCCCGGCGCAGGGCAGCACCCCGAAACCGGGGACGTCGACCCGGTTGCGCTCGGCGGGCCCGCGCAACGCCTCCTTCGAGCGCGGCAGGTCGCCGTGCTCGAGGGTGGGCACCGAGCAGCGCGGGGTCGGCAGCGTCCCGACCAGGCGCACCCCGCCGAGGGTCAGCTCGCGGCCCAGCCAGTCGTTCTCCATGAACGGCGGCGTGCCCTCCGGGGTCGCGACGACGACGTTCGGCCGGTAGCGCAGCGCCTCCACACCGAGCGCGTCCAGGGTGGCGGTCGTGAGCAGGTGCACCGGTGAGTGGTCGACGAACCGGCCGCCCGGTGTGCCCTGGCCGATCTCCAGCAGCGGGGCCTCGACATCGGCGTCGAGGTCGTCGAGCAGCTGTTCCGGGTCCGGGCGTTCGACGACCGCGCCGTCGGCCCGGCGCGCGCTCATCCGCACCGGCCGGCCGAGCAGGTCGGACAGGGCCGCGGCGGCCGCCGCGGCGGGCAGCGAGCGGCCGTCGGGCAGGGTGACCCGCACCGCGGGCCCGCTCCCCGCCGAGCGGCAGCGCAGCAGCGCCCGCCAGTACCGGGGCTGCTTCGCGGTCGCCACCCGGCCGTGCTCGGCGTCCACCAGGGCCAGCGCGCGGTCCCCGACGACCCCGTGCCCGTCGAGGGTCAGCGACGTCAGTTCCTCGCCCAGCATGGACTTGACCGGGTAACGGCGCAGCGACGCGATCTTCATGCGTTCTCCCCGGTGATGCCCTTGGCGGACAGCCACTCCGCGGCGACCGTCCGGAGCGCAGGCTTGTCGTCGGCGGCCGCCCGGCTGTTGAGCGCCAGCAGCTCCTCGGTGGACAGCTCCCCGGAGATCCGGTCCAGCACCGCGCGGACCTGCGGCGAGGCCTTGCGCTCGGCGATCACCGGGACGACGTTCTGCGCGGCGAAGTTCTCCTTCGGGTCGGTGAGGACCACGAAGTCGTTCTCCGGCAGCGCCGGGTCGGTGGTGAACAGGTTCGCGGCCTGCACGTCGTCACCGCGCAGCGCGGCGACGGTCAGCGGGCCACCCGAGTCGAGCGTGCGGTACTCGCCGAAGCCGCACCCGTAGTTGCGGGCCAGGCCGGGGATGCCGTCCGGGCGGGTGCGGAACTCCGGCCCGCCGCCGAAGGTCAGCTTCCCGCAGTGCGGGGCCAGGTCGGCGACCGAGCGCACACCCAGCCGTTCGGCCGTCTCCCGGGTGACGACGACCGCGTCCTTGTTCTCGGCCTGCGACATCGCGCCGAGAACCAGCCCGGGCGGCAGCACCCGTCCGAGGCCGGCGTAGACGGCGTCCGGCTCGACGGCGGTGGCGTTCTCGTCGAGGTAGGTCAGCAGCGCACCGGTGTAGTCCGGGATGAGGTCGACCGAGCCGTCCTGCAGGGCGGGGAAGTACGCCTCCCGGGAGCCGATCGCCTGCGGGTCCTCGACCTCGACGCCGGCGTCCCGCAGTGCGAGCGCGTAGATCTCGGCGAGCAGCTGGGACTCGGTGAAGTTGCCGGACCCGATCGCGATCACGTCCGGGTCGCTGTCCGCCCGCCCGGCGAGCGGGTTCCCACCGCAGCCGGCCACCGCGAGCAGCGTCACGGCGAGCAGGACCAGGAGCCGCCTCATGCCGCCTCCTCCTCCGAGCGCTCGCCACGGACCAGCCGCAGCCCCGGCCCGCCGGTGGTGGTCCGCGCCTGGCGCAGCCCGGGCGAGACCAGCAGCCGTTGCACCGCGCCCAGCACCAGATCCGCGAGCACGGCCAGCAGCGCGACCAGGATCGACCCGCCGATCATCTGACCGAAGTCGCGCTGGCCGAGGCCGTCGATGATGAACCGGCCCAGCCCGCCGATGCCGACGTAGGCGGCGACCGTCGCGGTCGAGATCACCTGCAGCGCCGCACTGCGCACCCCGCCGATGATCAGTGGCAGGGCGTTGGGCAGCTCCACCTTCCACAGCACCTCCGGCCCGCGCATGCCCACCCCGCGGGCGGCGTCGACCACCGCCGGGTCGACGTTGCGCACACCGGAGTAGGTGCCGGCCAGCAGCGGCGGCACGGCCAGGATCACCAGCGCGATCAGCGGGCCGAGCAGCCCGAGGCCGACAGCCAGGAACAGCAGCACCAGCAGGCCCAGAGTGGGCAGCGCGCGCAGCGCGTTCGCCAGCGCGACGACGACGAACCCGCCTCGCCCGGTGTGCCCGATCCAGGCTCCCAGCGGCAGCGCGATCACCATCGCGACCAGCATCGTCAGCGTCGTGTAGCCGAGGTGCTCGGACAGCCGCACCATGATGCCTTCGGGCCCGCCCCAGTTCTCCGGGTCGACCAGCCAGCCCAGGTACCAGGTCATCGGCGTGCCCCCGCCCGCGCGCGCTCCCACGGCGTCAGCAGCCGTCCGATCAGCACCAGCGCCGCGTCGACCACCAGCGCCAGCAGCAGCACCAGCACGATCCCGGAGACCGTCTCCTGCGGGATCTCCCGCTGGAAGCCCTCGGTGAACATCTTCCCGAGCCCGCCGAACCCGATCACCGACCCGACCGTGACCATGCTGATCGTGCTCACCGCGGCCACCCGGACGCCGGCGACGATCACCGGGACCGCCATCGGCAGCTCGACGGCCAGGAAGCGGCGGCCGGGCCGGAAGCCCATCGCCGTCGCCGAGGCGACCACCGTCGCGGGCACCGCCGAGAGCGCGTCGGCGACCGTGCGCACGAGCAGCGCCAGCACGTAGACGGTCATCGCGACGATCACGTTGAGCGGGTCCAGGATCCGGGTGCCGATGATCGGCGGCAGGAACACGAACAGCGCCAGCGACGGCAGCGTGTAGAGGAACCCGGAGGCGTTCAGGGTCAGCGTGCGCCCCCAGGACCGCCGGTTCGCCAGCCAGCCCAGCGGGATCGCCAGCAGCAGCCCGACCACGAGCGGGACCAGCGAGAACACCAGGTGCTGGCCGGTCAGCTCGAGCACCAGGTCGGAGTTGCGGAACACCCAGTCCACGGCGGCCTCAGGCGGCGGAGTCGCGGGCGCCGGGCAGCGCGGCCAGCACGTCGTCGGCGGTCACCGAGCCGGCGACCCGGCCCTCGGCGTCCACCGCCACGCCCTGCCCGGACGGCGAGGACAGCGCCGCGTCCAGCGCGCCGCGCAGCGAGCCGGAGCCGACCGCGTAGAGCGAGCCGCCGGGCACGATCGCATCGTCGGCGACGGTGCCGGGTCCGGCCTGCACCCAGCCCAGCGGGCGGGCGGTGGTGTCCACGACGAGCGACCAGCCGTCGTCGGGCAGCGGGTCGCCGACCGAGAGCATCGGCAGCGGGCCGAGCGGGATCGCGTCCGAGGACAGGAAGCCCAGCCCGCGGTAGCCGCGGTCGCGGCCGACGAAGCTGTCCACGAAGTCGTCGACCGGGCGGGACAGCAGCACACCCGGCTCGTCGTACTGGGCGAGGGTGCCGCCGACCCGGAACACCGCGACCCGGTCGCCGAGCTTGATCGCCTCGTCGATGTCGTGGGTGACGAACACGATCGTCTTGCCCAGCTCGGACTGCAGGCGCAGCAACTCGGACTGCAGGCTCTCCCGGACGATCGGGTCCACCGCGGAGAACGGCTCGTCCATCAGCAGCACCGGCGGGTCCGCGGCGAGCGCGCGGGCCACCCCGACCCGCTGCTGCTGGCCGCCGGAGAGCTGGGCCGGGTACCGCTTCGCCATCGAGGTGTCGAGGCCGACGGTCTCCATCAGCTCCATCGCCCGGTCCCGCGCGGCCTTCTTGGTGCGCCCCACCAGCATCGGAACGGTCGCGATGTTGTCGACGACCGTGCGGTGCGGGAACAGCCCGGCCTGCTGGATCACGTAGCCGATCCCCCGGCGCAGCTCCGCCGGGTCGGCGGCCAGGACGTCCCGGCCGTCCACCCGGAGCTCGCCCGAGGTCGGCTCGATCATTCTGTTGATCATGCGGAGGGACGTGGTCTTGCCGCAGCCGGACGGGCCCACGAACACCGTGATCCGTCCCTGCTCGGCGACGAGGTCGAGCTCGTCGACCGCGACCGTCCCGTCCGGAAAGCGCTTGGTGACGCCCCGGAACTCGATCATCCGGGCTCCCCCTGCCCTCGGTGGCCGCCCGTTCCGCGGCCGTCTGGTCGGGAGCACACTAACCCGGTCGCGCACGACCGGCGACCCCGCTCTCCCGCGCCTACCAGGCCCCCGGCACGCCGCCCGGCGGGGTGGCCGACGTCGCAGGGGTGGCCAGGCCGCCGCCGCGCAGCACCCGGTGCAGGTCGTCCGGACGCAGCGAGCGGGCGAACAGCCATCCCTGGAACGCGTTCACCCCGAGCCCGCGCAGCACGTGGAACTGCTCGGCCGTCTCGACGCCCTCGGCCACGGTGGTCCGGCCCATCGCCCGGGCGACCTCGACGACGGCGCGGGCCAGTGCGAAGTCCGCCGGGTCGGTCCCGACCCCGGTCACGAACGCCCGGTCCACCTTGACCGTCTGCGCCGGGAGTTCCTTGAGCCGGGCCAGCGAGGAGTAGCCGGTGCCGAAGTCGTCGACGGCGAACCGGACACCGCGGCGGACCAGCTCGCTCATCGCGTCCAGTGCGGGCCGGGGCAGCGCGACGAGGCTGGTCTCCACCAGCTCCAGCACCAGCTGGTCCCAGCCCAGCCCGGCGCCCTCGACGACCGCGCTGACCTCGCTCAGGAACTCCGGGTCGGACGGCAGCAGGCCGGCCAGGTTCACCGCCACGGCGATCCGCCGACCGTGCTGCGGCCAGGTTGCGGCCTCGGCGGCCGCGGTGCGCAGCACCCACAGGTCGAGATCGCGCTGCAGGCCGCTGCGCTGGGCCACCGGCAGGAACTCGCCCGGCGAGACCTCCCCGTGCACCGGGTGCGACCAGCGCAGCAGGGCCTCGGCGGAGAGCACCGTGCCGTCCGGGCCGATCACCGGCTGGTACTCCAGGCGCAGCGCGTCGGCCTCGATCGCGGCCCGCAGCTCGGCCTCGAGCTCCAGCTGCCGGCAGGCCGGACCGACCGTCCCGCGGTCGGCGACCGCCACGGTGCCGCGGCCACGCTGCTTGGCCTGGCGCACCGCGACCTCGGCCGAGCGGAGCAGGTCGTCGCCGCGCGGGGCGTGCGGCCCGGCCGGGACCGCCTCCCGGGTCGCGACGCCGATCGAGGCGGTCAGCGTGACCGGCCGTCCGGTCACGGTGACGGTGCCGCGCAACAGGTCCGCCACGGCGCCGGCGAGAGCCTGCGGGCCACCGGCACCGGCGACGTCGGCGCAGACGACGCCGAACTCGTCGGCCGAGAGCCGCCCGGCGGTGCAGCCGACGGGCAGCTCCCGCTGCAGCCGGCCGGCCAACTCCGTGAGCAGGGTGTCGCCGGCCTCGTGCCCCAGACCGGTGTTGACCCGGGCGAAGTCGTCCACGTCGCCGCAGACCACCGCGACCCGGTCGGCGTCCGGCCCGGACAGCAGCCGGTCGGACAGCTCCAGCAGGCCGGCCCGGTTCGGCAGCCGGGTCAGCGGGTCGACGGTGCCTGCCTCGCGGAGCACGTCGGCGGCGCGCCGCTGCTCGTCCACATCGGTGACCACCAGCAGCCAGAAGGGACGGCCGTCGTCGGACGGGGCGGCGTTGACCACGACCTCGCAGTCGACCCGGGTGCCGTCGGCACGCAGCAGCGGCAGGTTGTCGATCCGGTAGGTCGGCTCCGGGTGCGACGGGTCGCGCAGCCAGTCCGGCAGGCCGCCGCCGCGCGGCTGGTCGGCGGTCAGGCTGCGGGCCGGCACCCCGCGCAGCATCTCCAGGTCGGCGTCGAGCAGCGCGCACAGCGCCGGGTTGGCGTCCACCACCCGGCCGCGGCCGTCGAGCATCGCGACGCCGGTGGTGATCGTGGCGACCAGGTCGGCGAACCGCTGCCCGGAACGCTGGGCCCGGGACTCCGCGCGACGGCGGTCGGTGACGTCCTGCACGGTGCCGATCAGCCGCAGCGGCGCACCGCCGGGCGTCCGGTCGATCCGGGTCCGGCAGGACAGCACGGCCCCGCCCTCAGGCCGGATCTCGGACAGGTGCGCGGCCTTCGCCGCCGGCCCGGTCGGCGCCTCGCGCGGGGCGTCCGGGCCCCGACGCAACATCCGGCAGACCCGCTCCACCTGGTCGCCCTCGATCGGTCCGTCCGGCCCGTCCGGGCGCACGTCCATCGAGCGGTACAGCTCGACCAGGCCCTCGCTGCGGGTCAGCGTCCCGGCCTGCAGGTCGAAGGTCCAGGTCCCGGAACGGGTGGCGCGCTCCAGGTCCAGCGCCGGGGCCTCGTCGGACGCGGCCGGGGCGGCGTCCGGGAACGGCGTGAGCAGCACGACGGTGTGGTCCGGGCCCTGCGGCCACCGGACCGCCTTCACCCGGGCCAGCCGCCGGTCCGCGCGGACCAGCCGGGCATCCGAGTCCGGGCCGACCAGCAGCTGCGGCAGCTTCATCCCGGTCGGGTCGGCGGACCCGGCGAGGCGCCGCAGTGCCGCGTTGGTGTGCAGGACGGTCCCGCCGGCGTCGCAGACCAGCGCGGGCGAGGGCGGCAACGGGACGTCCGAGTGTGCGGCGTGCGGGGCGTCCCCGGCGCCGCCGTCCGGAACCGGCGCGTGCCCTGCCGGGCCGCTCACGGCCGGACCGCTCACGACCGGCCCGGGACGGTGCCCGAGGGACGGCTCGCCGAGCGCGGGGCCGGCCACACCGGACCCGGCGAGCTCGGCCTCGGGGGCCGGCAGCCGCTGCCCGGCCCCGGGGCCGAACGCCCGCTGCAGGTCCCCGGCGAAGCCGCCGGGACGGTGGACGTCCTGGACGCCGGGACCGGGCACCCGGCCCGCCCGCGGGTCGTCGAACACGCCCCGGGCCGCACCGTCCGGGTGACCGCCCGCACGCGGTTCCTGCTCGCCCACGCCCGCCTCCGTCCAGTTCGTACGACGTCCACTCCGACCAACGAGCCACCGGGCCGGGCGATCCGCCTCGGTAGCCCGATCGAGCCATCCCTTACCGGCAGTGATGGGGCCGTTCGGCCTAATGTGGCCTGTGTCACGTCGATTGGCGCCCGATGTGGACGGCCGAGGTCGGACGAAGGGCGTCGCCCGGGCGCCGAACGGCCGGCGCCGGGTTGACCCACCGTGGTCGACCGTTCACAGCGTGGTCCACACGCTCGGCGCAGCATCCGTTCGCGCACGGGCGGTAACCGGAACGGCCCCCGGAGGCTCAGCCCGCCTCGGTGGCCCGCGCGACGGCCGAGGCCACCGCCGGGGCCACCCGCGGGTCGAACGGGCCGGGGACGATCCGGTCCGGGGCCAGCTCGTCGGCGACGACGTCCACGATGGCCTCGGCGGCCGCCAGCTTCATCCGGTCGGTGATCCGGCGGGCGTGCGCGTCCAGCGCGCCCCGGAACACCCCGGGGAAGGCCAGCACGTTGTTGATCTGGTTCGGGAAGTCGCTGCGTCCGGTGGCCACGATCGCGGCGTGCCGGCGGGCGACCACCGGATGCACCTCCGGATCCGGGTTGGACAGCGCGAAGACCATGCCGTCGCCGGCCATCGTCGCCAGCAGCTCCTCGGGCAGGGTCGCGCTGGACAGCCCGACGAAGACGTCGGCGCCGTCGAGCGCGTCGGCGATCCCGCCGGTCAGCCCGCGCGGGTTGGTCACCGCGGCCAGTTCTGCCTTCACCCCGCCCCGGCCGGCGTCCACGATCCCCCTGGAGTCGAGCAGCACGACGTCGGACGCCCCGGCGGCGCGCAGGATCCGGGTGCAGGCCACCCCGGCCGCGCCGGCCCCGGAGATCACGATGCGCAGCGAGTCCAGCGGCCGCCGCTGCACCGCGCAGGCCCCGCGCAGCGCGGCGAGCAGCACGATCGCGGTGCCGTGCTGGTCGTCGTGCATGACCGGGCAGTCCAGCGCCTCGATCAGCCGGCGCTCCAGCTCGAAACAGCGCGGGGCCGAGACGTCCTCCAGGTTCACCGCGCCGAACGTCGGACGCAGCCGGACCAGGGTCTCGACGATCTCGTCGACGTCGGTGGTGTCGAGCACCAGCGGAATCGAGTCCAGGCCCGCGAACGACTTGAACAGCGCGGACTTGCCCTCCATCACCGGCAGCGCGGCCCGCGGGCCGATGTCGCCCAGGCCGAGCACCGCGGTGCCGTCACTGACCACGGCGACCAGCCGGTGCGCCCAGGTGTAGCGGGCGGCCAGCGCGGCGTCGGCGGCGATCGCCCGGCTGACGTCGGCGACCCCCGGGGTGTAGGCGATGGCCAGGTCGCGGGCGTCGGCGAGCGGGGCGGTCAGGCCGGTGGACAGCTTGCCGCCCCGGTGCGCGCCGAACACCTCGTCGGGGTCCGGGGCGGTCGTCCGGTGCTGGTCGGTCTCATGGGCGAGCGTCATCACGAACTCCTACGGGTGAACTGCGAGCGGCGCCGCGGTGGCGCCTGCCGTTGCACCGGAGGTCGCGGGTTGTCGTCGACCGAATGCGGTGCCGGACGGCCATCCCACCAGGACCGGGGCCGGATGCGGCTCCGCGGCGGGACTCGGCTGTCGGGTACTGCGGCAGAGCATAACGGCCGCTCGCGCCGGGACAGGCCGGCCCCGGCACCGCACCTGCAGTGGGCCTCCCCACAGCACGCCGCCCGCACACCACCTCCCGCGTGGTGGAGCCACATCGCTGCCGGACGCCGCGTGGGAATCGCGTCACGGCTCCACAACGCGGACGGCGGGAAGAGGGGGCGTGCTGGTCAGCGCAGTGGTGCCGGGACCAGTTCGGGGAGTGGTCGCGGCGGGGCGTACGGACCGGCCGGCTGCTCGGTCAGCGGCAGCACGGCGGACGAGAACGGCCGCGTTCCCGGCACCAGGTCCACCGGGCCGATCCGGCCGTGCTCGGTCGCGTAGTCCAGCGCCGTCGCCAGATCGGTGACGCCGTTCGCCGAGGTCGGCAGCAGCAGGCTGGACAGCAGCCCGAACGCCCTGCCCTCCCGGTCCAGGAACCCGGCGCCGGAGTCGCCCGGAACACCGCCGGGGACCGTGAGCACGACGTGCGTGCGCGGCCCCTCCGGCCGGCCCAGGCTCACGCCCTGCTTGTTCGGCGTCGCGGGCAGCTGGTTCGGCTGGTGGCTGTAGACCGGCTCGCCGTCGACGGTGCCGTCGGTGTCCAGGCCGGTCGGGCCGCCGAAGCCCGGGACGGTCGGGTCCGCCACGGCCGCGGCCTCCGGGCCCAGCCGGATCAGCGAGAGGTCGTTGAACAGGCACAGGTCGCGGTCGGTCTCGCCGCGGTCCTGCATGACCTTCCAGGAGTTGTAGGCGACGGTGCCCGAGTAGGTCCGGCCGTCGCGGCCCGCGATCCGCACCTCGATGCCCTCGGGCAGCACCGGCTCGACACAGCCGTCGACCGAGGACATCGCCTCCTCCCCGGCCATGCAGTGCGCGGCCGCCCCCAGGTAGAGATCCCCGGACGGTGCCGCCTGGTGCTCGGCGCCCCACTCGCCGTCGGCGTGCCCGTCGGGCCGGCCCGCGCCGGTGAACAGGAAGTTCGCCGTGCACAGCTCGGCACCGCCGCGGACCGGGGTCGCGATCCGGACGCCGGGACCGATCGCGCCCGGCCCGGGGGCCGGCTGTGCGGGCGCCGCCGCGGCGACCGGGGCCGTCAGCGCGGTCGTGAGGACCAGGCCCACCGCGACGCCGAGTCCGGCCAGCCGGCGTCCGGCGCGGCGGCGCGGCAGGGCCCGGACGTCCTCGAGACGGGCGGCGGTCGGCGACGGCATGGCACTCCTCGGGGTGGGGCGGGTAGCTCCCGCATTCGACCCGGTCACCCGCCGGGTCGGCGATCGCCGCGCCCGCCCACCGCCCGGCCGGGCACGCGGACCATCCCTTCGGGTGACGGCGGCGACGACCCGGGCGCCGGGCCGCCGGTGCACCGGGCGCCGCCGGCCGGGCGGCGCTAGCGTCGCCGTCCGTGACCCCCGAGCAGCCCGCCGCCGGTCGGATCTTCCTGGTGCGGCACGGCGAGACCGAGTGGTCGGCGGCCGGGAAGCACACCGGACGCTCCGACATCCCGCTGACCGACACCGGCCGCGCGGCCGCCCGCCGGGTACGGGCCGCGCTGAGCACGCTGCGCGGCAACACCCGGCCGGCCCGGGTCCTGTGCAGCCCGCGCACCCGCGCGCGCGACACGGCCGCGCTCGCCGGGCTGCGGGTCGACGCCGTCGACGACCGGCTGGCCGAGTGGGACTACGGCGCGCAGGAGGGCCTGACCACGCCGCAGATCCGGGAGTCCCTGCCCGGCTGGACCGTCTGGGACGGCCCGTGGCCGGGCGGCGAGACCCCCGACGCCGTGAGCGCCCGCGCCGACGCCGTGCTCGCCGACGCCCGGGCCTGGCTGGCCGGTGCCGATGCGGGCTCCGCCTGCGCTCCGCCCGGTGCCGATGCGGGCTCCGCCTGCGCTCCGCCCGGTGCCGATGCGGGCTCCGCCTGCGCTCCGCCCGGTATCGATGCGGGCTCCGCCTGCGCTCCGCCCGGTGCCGACGTCGTCCTGGTCGGGCACGGGCACTTCTCCCGGGTGCTGGCCGTGCGCTGGATCGGGCTGCCCGCCACCGGCGGGGTGCACGTGCGGATGGACCCGGCCGGGGTGACCGTGCTCGGGACCGAGCGCGGCGTGCCCCGTCTCGACCACGTCAACCACCGACCGCCCGCACCGGAGTCCGAGTGAGTCCCGCCGGCACCCGCCCCGCCCGGCCCGACGACGTCGAGGCCGTCGTGCGGCTGGTGCACGAGCTCGCCACCTACGAGCGGGCAGCGCACGAGTGCCGGCTGACCGGCGAGCAGCTGCACGCCGCGCTGTTCGGACCGGACCCGGTCGCCGGGGCGCTGGTCGCGGTCACCGGGCAGGACCAGGTCGTCGGCTGCGCGATCTGGTTCCGCACCTTCTCCACCTGGGAGGGCGTTGCCGGGATGCACCTGGAGGATCTCTACGTCGCCGCGGAGCACCGCGGCGGCGGGCACGGGTTCCGGCTGCTCGCGGCGCTGGCCGCGGAGTGCGCGCGGCGCGGCTGGGCCCGGCTGGAGTGGAACGTCCTGGACTGGAACGCACCGGCGATCGGCTTCTACCGCGCGATCGGGGCCGGCCCGAACGAGGGCTGGACCACCTACCGGCTCACCGGCGCACCGCTGACCGAGCTCGCGGCCCGCGGCTGAGGTCGCCCCGGGGCGTCCGGCACATGCTGCGCTGGTGGGCCCGGTGACCGGTCTGCACACCTCGATCGCTTCCACGGGCCGCGGCACACCCGTGCTGCCAGAGCTTCCTCCGACAGCGCTGTGGTGCCGTTGACCATGACGAGGGGCACGTGATGGCCCCGGCTCGCGGGATCACTCATGTGCCGGTCGCTGCTAGTCGGGATACTCGTCGCCCATCGACCAGCGCCGGGACTGCTCGCTGATCAGCAGCAGGAAGGTCAGCAGCACCAGCAGGCCGCACACGATCCCCCACACCAGCTGCCGGGACGGGCCGAGCAGGCTGTAGATCACCGGGAGCAGCAGCAGCTGGATCACGATCGCCGGGGTGCGGCAGCCGTGCGCCCCGCGGACCAGGCCGTAGCCGATCCCGACCACGGCCGCCCCGAGCAGCAGGAAGATCCCGGCCTCGGCGAGGCCGTAGTACAGGCGGGCCGGGTCGCTTCCGAACGACCGCACCCCGAACACCACCGCGACCACGACCGCGGCCAGCCCCTGCAGGGCCACCAGCCACCCGGCCACCCGGACGTTCTCCGGCGCCGGGGGTCGGCCGGCCCCCGTCTTCTCCCGTTCGTCGGCCACGGCCGCAGAGGATAGGCGGGGTGCGGTCGTTACAGTCACCGGCGTGCGCGCGCTGCTCGTGGTCAACCCCCAGGCCACGTCGACCACCGCCGCCGGCCGCGACGTCCTGACCAAGGCACTGGCCAGCGAGCTGAAGCTGGACGTGCTGCAGACCCGCTACCGGGGGCACGCCGCGGAGGCCACCGCGGCGGCCGTCGCCGACGGCGTCGAGCTGGTCGTCTCGCTCGGCGGGGACGGCACGGTGAACGAGGTCGTCAACGGCCTGCTGGCCGCCCAGACGGGCACCGGCCGCACCGCGCCCCGGCCGGACCCGCAGGCGACCGCGATGCTCGCCGTGGTCCCGGGCGGCTCGGCGAACGTGTTCGCCCGCGCGCTGGAGATGCCCCGCGACCCGGTCGAGGCCACCGGGCACGTGCTGTCCGCGCTGGCCGCGCGCCGGCACCGGATGGTCGGCCTCGGGCACGCCGACGACCGCTGGTTCACCTTCAACGCCGGCATGGGCTGGGACGCCGAGGTCGTCGCCGCGGTCGAGCGGGCCCGCGCGCAGGGCCACGACGCCAGCCCCGGCCGGTACGCGATGACCGCCATCGCGCAGTACCTGGTGCAGCTGCGCCGGCCGCCGTCGATGACGGTCGAGCTGCCCGGCGCCGCCCCGCTGGACGGCGTGCGGCTGGCGTTCGTCTCCAACACCGACCCGTGGACCTACCTGTCCGGCCGGGCGGTCCGGACCAACCCCCGGTCGTCGTTCGGCAGCGGGCTGGGGCTGTTCGCGCTGACCGGGCTGAGCCCGCGGACGATCGCCACCACGCTGCGCCAGATCCTCTCCCCGGACGGCGACCCGCACGGCCGGAACATCGTGCGGCACGACGCTGTTCCCCAGGTCAGGATCACCAGCGACCGCCCGCTGGCCCTGCAGCTGGACGGCGACCATCTCGGGGAACGCACCGAGGTGGATTTCCTGAGCGTGCCCGGGGCGCTACGCGTCGTCGTGTGAGACGGGCGGTTCGCCGCACCCTCGAAGGTCGGTCTCACACGCCGGGGTGAGCAGGCGCGCCATTCACCGATGTGAGCGGACCGTCGGTCCCGTTGGGGCTTACACCAGGCCAAACCGGTGATCCAAGGTGGTCCCTACGCAAGCGAGGGATCACGGGCAGTGCAGCCCGGGGTGTTTGGTGCGACAGCGATTCGGGTAGCCGACTCGCCGTCGGACGGGGACACTGGTTGTCAGGACCGGCCCGGCCTCCACGGAGGCCATGGGTTGCGGCGGCCGTGCGTGGTTATGAGGCCACTCACGCTCCCAGCAAGCAGTTTTCCATTGAGGACCGCTGGAGCTCGTGAAAGCATTCACAAGCTCCGGGAACACCAGCGAACATGACGATCGGCGCGACCCCGATCGCGCACCAAGAGGAGAAAGTCACCATGGACTGGCGTCACGACGCGATCTGCCGCGACGAGGACCCCGAGCTGTTCTTCCCGGTCGGCACCAGCGGCCCCGCCCTGATGCAGATCGCCGAGGCGAAGGCCGTATGCCGCCGCTGCCCGGTCACCGAGTCCTGCCTGCAGTGGGCGCTCGAGTCCGGCCAGGACGCGGGCGTCTGGGGCGGCATGAGCGAGGACGAGCGGCGCGCCCTGAAGCGCCGCGGCAGCCGCACCCGCGCGCGCACGGCCTGACCGCCGAAGAAACAGCTCCCCCGACCTCGGGCCCGTAGCCGGACGCCACCGGCCACGGGCCCGAGGTGTGTTCCGGGGCGATCTGCCACCCCGGTGGGACCGTCCACACGGTGCCGGCGCGACCTCGGCACCGGGATCAACGGCCACGGTGAGAGCGTATCCCCCACCGCTCACGGAGCCGCCCACGCCCCGGGTCACACTCGGTGACCGGGAGGTGGCCGCCCACCGGACCTCAGCCACCGCCCAGCGGTGCCCGGATCAGCGCGACGGTCCCGCCGCCATCGCGGTCCGAGACGGTGATCGTGGCCTCCAGCTCGGACCGCAGCAGCGTCCGGACGATCTGCAGGCCCAGTCCCTGCGAGGTCTCGACGTCGAACTCCGGCGGCATGCCGTGGCCGTCGTCGGCGACCGACACCTCGAGCCGGCCCGCCGAGCGCTCCGGCCGCACCACCACCTCGCCGGCCACTCCCGGGTCGTAGGCGTGCGCCAGCGCGTTGTGCACCAGCTCGGCCAGCACGAGCACCAGCGGGGTGGCCTTCGCGGCGGGTAGCGTGCCGAACCCGGTCTCGACCCGGACCCGGGCGCGCGCCTCGGTCGTCGCACCGTCCCGGATCGCCGGGAGCACCTTGGGCAGCAGCTCGTCCAGCTCCACCGTCTCGGCGACCGAGTAGGCCAGCGCCTCGTGTACCAGGGCGATCGAGGTGACCCGCCGGACCGACTCCTCCAGCGCCCGGCTGGCCTCCGGGTGCGGGCTGCGCCTGCCCTGCAGCCGCAGCAGCGCGGCGACCGTCTGCAGGTTGTTCTTCACCCGGTGATGGATCTCCCGGATGGTGGCGTCCTTGGACAGCAGCGCCGCGTCCCGGCGGCGCAGGTCGGTGACGTCGCGGACCAGCACCAGCGCGCCGGCCGCATCCCCGCGCGGGCGCAGCGGCAACGCCCGGATCAGCATCGTCGCCCGCCGGCCCTTGATCTCCATCCGGGTGGAGGGGACGCCGGTCAGCGCGTCGCCGATCCGGGTCGCGACCTCCGTGGCGTCGAACGGGTCGAGCACCAGGGCTCGGGTGACCGCCCCCAGGTCGGCCCCGGCGACGTCGCTGGCGTGTCCCATCCGGTGGTAGGCAGAGAGCGCGTTCGGGCTGGCGTAGGCGACGTTGCCGTGCACGTCCAGGCGGACCAGGCCGTCCCCGGCGCGTGGGCTGCCCTCGGCGCTGCCGGGTGGGCCGGACTGCGGCGGGAACGTCCCGTCGACGATCATCTGGCACAGGTCGGACGCGCTGCCCAGGTAGGCGATCTCCAGCGGGCTCGGCACCCGCGGCGTCGACAGGTTGGTGTCCCGGGACAGCACCGCCACGATGCGGCCCCGGTGCCGGACCGGGATGGTCTCCCGGCGTACCGGAACCTCCAGGTGCCAGCGCGGGTCGTCGTCGCGGCAGATCCGGCCCTCCAGCACCGCCCGGCGCAGCTGCCCGACCTCGACGGGCACGGCGCGGCGGCCGACGACGTCGTCCGCGTGCGCGGTGGGCGCCGTGGTGGGCCGGGCCTGGGCGACACAGAGGAACTGCGCGGTCGAGGCACGGGAGTCACCGGGCTCGACGGGCGCCTGCAGGTCGTCCAGCGGCACCCACAGCAGGAAGTCGGCAAACGACATGTCGGCCAGCAACTGCCACTCACCGACCACCCGCTGGAGGTGGTCCGCGGTCTCGCCGTCCATCGTCGTGTGCTCGGCGAGCAGCTCGCTCAGCGTGGTCACGGTCGCCCATCCCACCACATGCGAGAATCGGGGTTCCCCCGCGGCGGGATCCCGTCGCAGCCAAGATCCGCTGGAAGGAGGGCCGATCATGTCGAAGCGTGCCCGCAAGCGTCGCGACCGCGGCAAGAACAAGGCGAACCACGGCAAGAAGCCGAACACCTGAGTCGCCGTGCGAACGACGAAGGGCGGGTACCGGAGTTCCGGTACCCGCCCTTTCGCGTGTTCGCCTGCGGTCAGCGCTCCCGGCGGATCTCGGTGCGCCGCTGGGACACCGACACGCTGGTGCCCTCCGGCCCGGACTCCACGGTCACCTGGGCCTGCTCGAGCACCGCGGAGCGGATCTGCGAGCGCAGCCGGTCCTTCAACGACGCCGGGGCCGCCTCGCCACCGCATTTGCGGGCCAGCAGCGCCTTGAGCTTCTCGTCGATGCCGTACTCCGCCAGGCAGGGCGCGCAGTCGTCGAGATGCTGCTGCAGCACCCGCCGGCGCTGCGGGTCGCACTCCTGGTCCAGGAACATCCAGACCTCGGCGAGTACCTCGCTGCAGCCGGTGTCCCCGGCGAGCGGATTACGCTCCTGCGGACCGTCCTCGGCGCTCACGATGCCGTCACCTCCTGGTCGCCGACGGAGGCGCCACCGCGCACGACACCGCGGTCACGCGCGACGCCGGTCAACATGTCGCGCAGCTGGCGGCGCCCCCGGTGCAGCCGGGACATCACGGTGCCGATCGGGGTGCCCATGATCTCGGCGATCTCCTTGTAGGCGAACCCCTCGACATCGGCCAGGTAGACGGCCATCCGGAAGTCCTCCGGCAGCGCCTGCAGGGCCTCCTTGACGTCACTGTCCGGCAGCGCGTCCAGCGCCTCCACCTCGGCCGACCGCAGCCCGGTGGAGCTGTGCCCACCGGCCTGTGCCAGCTGGTAGTCCGTGATCTCCTCGGTGGGCGACTGCACGGGCTGACGCTGACGCTTGCGGTAGCCGTTGATGTAGGTGTTGGTCAGGATCCGGTACAGCCACGCCTTGAGGTTGGTGCCACGGCGGAACGACCCGAACGCCGAGTAGGCCTTCAGGAAGGTCTCCTGCACGAGGTCCTCGGCGTCGGCCGGGTTCCGCGTCATCCGCAGCGCCGCGCCGTAGAGCTGGTCGAGCAACGGCATCGCGTCCCGCTCGAAACGGGCGGTGCGGTCCTCGACGCTCTCGTCCTCGGGCGCCCGGTTGCCCTGCTCGTCGGCAGGACCGGCCTCGGGCGTGTCGAGCTCCTGCCCGGGTCCGCCCGCTGCGCGGGCATCGTCCTGATCCGGCTTCTCCGACAACGGTCCCCTCTCCAGTGACACGAGCCGCGCGCCGGTGCGGCTCACCGGCGCGGCGGACCCGTCGGAGAGTACGCGCTCCCGCCGACCCGAGCCGGTCGACGGCGCCTCCATCACTGCTGTGCTCACGTCCGGAACAACGGTGCGACCCGCCCCGGCATTCCCGTAGGTTCGCCGCGCACACCGCAGCGGGAGGGCGAGGGAGAACGATGGCGGGCAAGGGCACCCCGGCGACGGCGCTGCTGGCGAAGCGCCAGGTGCACCACGAGCTGCACACCTACACCCACGCCGAGGGCGCCGGGTACGGCGCCGAGGCCGCGGAGCTCATGGGGCAGGACCCGCAACGGGTGTTCAAGACCCTGGTCGCGCTGGTGGACGGCACGATGACGGTCGGGATCGTGCCGGTCTCGGCCCAGCTGGACCTCAAGGCACTGGCCGCCGCGGCCGGCGGGAAGAAGGCGGTGCTCGCCGAGATCGCCGACGCCGAGCGGGCCACCGGCTACGTCGCCGGGGGGATCTCGCCGCTCGGGCAGCGCAAGCGGTTGTCGACGGTACTGGACGTCTCGGCCCGGGAGTTCCCGACGATCTACTGCTCCGGTGGGAGGCGTGGCCTGGAGATCGAGCTGGGTCCGGACGACCTCGTGTCGCTCACCGGCGCGACGGTCGCGCCGATCGCCGCGGATGCCCCGTGACGGCGCCCTGCATCCTGATCTCCGGCGCCGAGCATCGCGGGCCCCGCCCTCGCCTGGTGGCTGAACCGGTGCGGCTGGAGCACCACGGTCGTCGAGCAGTTCGACGACCGCCGCGAGGGCGTTTCCGAACCGAGCCGCGAGAACGCGCACTCGGGCAGCTATCCGATCTGATCGGGGTCACGGCACCGGACGTCGCTACGTCGCGCCCAACCCGGTCAGCCAGTCCCCGACCGCCGACTCCAGCGCGGCCCGGTCCTTCTTCAGCCCGTGATCGCCGTCGAGCAGCACCACCCGACGGTCCGGGCCGTCCTCCGGGACGCCGAAGCGGTCGTTGCGGCCCTGCACCACCAGCACCGGCGCCCCGGCCCCGTCCAGCTCGGGCTGCCGGGTCCTCTCCGGCTTCCCGGGCGGGACCAGCGGGAACGCCAGGCACAGCACAGCGGCCGCGCCGACCGCCGCAGCGGTCCGGCAGGCGACCCGGGCCCCGGAGCTGCGCCCGCCGGTGACCAGCGGCAGCCCGTCGCGCACCGCGTCCACGACGGCGAGCCATGCCTCGTCGAGATGCCCGGCCGGTGCCGGAGCCCGCTTCCCGGCCACCCGGTACGGCTGCTCGACCAGCCCGACGTCCCAACCGGCCGCGACGGCCGCACCGGTGGCGGCGACCAGGTCCGGGGCGGCGATCCCGCCGCCCGCGCCGTGCCCGAGCAGCAGCAACCCGACCGGCGTCGCGGCCCGGTGCCGGGTGACCCGGGCGGGCCCGCGCGGAGTCTCGATCTCGGCGGTCTCCGGCTCGGTCACGACAGCAGGTCGAGCTGGACCGGCTCGCGCACCTGGTCGTCCGGGATCCGCTCCAGCAGCTCGGGCCCGTTGTTCCGGACGCTGTTGACCTGCGACGACACCGGCCGGACCTCCAGGGTGGACACCAGCTCCGGGGACGGCGGCGCCAGCAGCCGGGCGACGGCGTCGTCGGACGGGCCGGAGTCCGGATCCAGCCAGGCGTCCCAGGCGTCCGCGGGCAGCACCAGCGGCATCCGGTCGTGCACCTGGGTCAGCGGCCCGACCGCCTCGGTCGTCAGCACGCAGGCGGTGACCAGGCCGTCGGGGTACTTCTCGGCCAACTCACCCTCCTTCGGCCGCCAGAACTCCCAGATGCCGGCCATCGCCAGCGTCGCGCCGTCGGCGTAGCCGGTGAAGTACGGCTGCTTGGACGGCTTGCCGGTCCCACCCTCCGACTTCGGGATCGCGTCGTGGCGCTGCCACTCGTACCAGCCGTCGGCCGGGAACAGGCACCGCCGCGAGGCCACCGCCCGACGGAACGCGGGCTTCTCGGCGACCGTCTCGGAACGGGCGTTCACCATCCGCGCCCCGGCCGAGGGGTCCTTGGACCAGAACGGCACCAGGCCCCAGCGCACGGTCCGCAGCGACCGCTCGGTGCTGCCCGTGTCGGCAGTGCCCTCGTCGCCCTCGTCGCCCTCGTCGCCGCGGGGGTGCCGCTCGACGACCACGGTGATGTCCTTGGTCGGCGCGACGTTGTAGTCGGCGGACCGCGCGTCCTCGGCCGTCGCATCGACGGCGTGGAACTCGTCCGCCAGGTCCGCGGGAGCCTTCGTGGAGGCGTACCGGCCGCACATGCGTCCATCCTTCCACGTGCGGAAGGATGGGACCGTGAGCTTCTGGTCCGCCCCCACGCCCGGCGCCCCGGTGACCGGCACCGTGTCCGTGCCCGGTTCCAAGTCGGTCACCAACCGCGCGCTCCTGCTCGCCGGACTGGCCGGTGGCGAGGCCCGGGTGACCGGCGCCCCGCCGACCCGGGACACCACGCTGATGACCGGCGCGCTGGCCGCGCTCGGGGTGCCCGTCCGCACCGCGGGCGACACGGTGCTCGTCGGCGCGCACGGCGGGCTGCGCGGTGGCACCCCGGAGCTCCCGGCGGAGGTCGACTGCGGCCTGGCCGGCACCGTCATGCGCTTCGTGCCGCCGGCCGCGGCCACCGCGACCGGCGCGGTCCGGTTCGACGGCGACCCCCGCTCCCGGGAACGCCCGATGGGCACCGTCCTGGACGCGCTGCGCGCGCTCGGCGCCCGGATCGACGGCGACGCGCTCCCCTTTCGGCTGGACGGCACCGGCCCGATCCGGGGCGGCGAGGTGACGATCGACGCGTCGGCGTCCTCCCAGTTCGTGTCCGGGCTGCTGCTGTCCGGGGCACTGTTCGAGCGCGGTGTGACCGTGCGCCACGTCGGCGCCGCGCTGCCCTCGCTGCCGCACATCGACATGACAGTGGACATGCTCCGGTCGGCGGGGGTCACGGTGCGCGACGACGAGCCGGACACCTGGCGGCTCGAACCCGGACCGGTCGCGGTGCGCGACCGGGTGATCGAGCCGGACCTCTCGAACGCCGCGGTGTTCCTCGCCGCCGCCGTCGTCACCGGCGGCCGGGTCACCGTGCGCGGCTGGCCGGCGGAGACCACCCAGGCCGGCGTCGACGTGCTGCCGGTGCTGGAGGCGTTCGGCGCGCGGGTCGAGACCTGTGTGGACGGTCTTACCGTCACCGGCCCGGACCGGCTGTCCGGGGTGGACGTCGACCTGCACGACGCGGGCGAGCTCGCCCCGACCGTCGCCGCGGTCGCCGCCCTGGCGTCGGGGGCGTCGCGGCTGCGCGGCATCGGGCACCTGCGTGGTCACGAGACCGACCGGCTCGCCGCGCTGGCCACCGAGATCACCGCGCTCGGCGGCGCCGTCACCGAGATCGACGACGGCCTGGCGATCGACCCGAAGCCGCTCGCCGGCCGTGCCGACCGGCCGTGGGGCGCCTACGCCGACCACCGGATGGCCACCGCCGGGGCGATCGTCGGGCTGGTGGTGCCCGGTGTGCTGGTCGACGACATCGGCTGCACCGACAAGACCATCCCGGACTTCCCCGGCCGCTGGGCCGACCTGCTCGGGACCGGGCCGGGAGCGCGCTGACCGTGCCCCGCGACGCGCGCGCCTACGACGAGACCGACGTCCGGGTCCGGCCCGGACGCCGCAGCACGCGCCCGCGCAGCAAGCGCCGTCCCGCACACGCCGACGCCACCCGGGCGATGGTGACCGCAGTGGACCGCGGGCGCTGGACCTGTGCGCCGGAAGCCGATCCAGAGCGGACTCCGGTGACCGCGATGCGGGCCCGCGAGCTCGGCCGGACACCGGTCGTCGTCGGGGACCGAGTGGACCTGGTCGGCGACCTGAGCGGGGAGCCGGACACGCTCGCCCGGATCGTGCGGGTGGCCGACCGGGAGACCGTGCTGCGCCGCACCGCCGACGACACCGACCCGTTCGAGCGGGTGGTGGTGGCCAACGCCGAGCGGCTCGTCGTCGTCACCGCGGTGGCCGACCCGGTCCCGCGCTCCGGGTTCGTGGACCGCTGCGTGGTCGCCGCGTTCGCCGGTGGGCTGGAACCGGTGCTGTGCCTGACCAAGTCCGATCTCACCGACCCGGAGCCGTTCGCCGCGCGGTACCGCGAGCTCGGCCTCCCGGTGGTGGTGACCGGGCGGGCCGACGGGGCCACCACCGGGCTGGACGCGCTGCGCGCGCAGCTCTCGGGACGGCTGTGCGCGCTCGTCGGGCACTCCGGGGTCGGCAAGTCGACACTCGTCAACGCCGTCGTACCGGCGGCGGAGCAGGCCACCGGCCGGGTCTCGGGCGTCGGCAAGGGCCGGCACACGACGGTCGCGGCGCTGGCCTTCCCGCACGCCGACGGCTGGGTGGTCGACACCCCGGGCGTGCGGTCGTTCGGGCTCGCCCACGTCGGCCCGGACGACGTCGTCGCCGCGTTCGGCGACCTCGCCGACGCGATCGACGACTGCCCGCGCGGTTGCGGGCATCTCGGGCCGCCCGCCGATCCGGAGTGTGCACTGGACGACCTGGTGTCGGCGGGCACGCTCGCCGGGGGGAGACTCGATGCGTTGCGCCGCATCCTGGTGGCGCTCGACCAGGGCTGACCCGGCACCGGCCGGCACCGCCCGGGCGAGGAGGCGAGGCGTGCCGGTCCGGCCCGCGACGACGCCGCCCGCGCTCCCGGCGCTGCTCGCCCTGCTGCTGCCGCTGGTCCTCCTGCTCGCCGGGTGCAGCGGCTCGTCCGGCGCACCGCTCGCCGACCCCGATCCGGACGCGGTCGTGCTGCCCAAGTACCACGACCCACGCCGGCTGCTCGCCGACGTCGGCGCCCGGATGCACGCCGACGGCAGCGCGCAGCTGTCGCTGGAGGGCACCCTGACCGGCACGTCCGGCCCGATCCCGGTGACCGGCGACGGGGCGCTGCTGTTCGACCGGGCCCGTCCCGGGGCCGAACCGGCGGTGCGCCTGGAACTGCGCTCCGGCGGTACCTCGGCCGGGACCGGCCTGATCCGCACGGGCGGGCGGACCTGGCTGCGCCCGCCCGGGGCCGGCTGGCTGGAGGCGGGCCGGGACCCGATGCCGGCCGGCACCGAGAGCAGCGCCAACGGAACGAGCACCAGCACCGAGAGCAGCACCGGCGGAACGAGCACCAGCGCCGAGGCGATGATCGCCGCGAACGCGGCCGCCGGCGCCGACCCGCTGGTCGACGTCTCCCGTTACGCCGACGCCGTGCTCGTCGCGGACGCCGTCGACGAGCGGGTCGACGGGGTGCCGGCGGTGCGCTACACGCTCGTCGTCGACCTGGCCCGGGCCATCACCGCGGAGGCCGACCCGGCGCGCCGCGCGGCCCTGCAGGCCCAGCAGCAGGCCGGGACGACCCGGCTCAGCAGCGAGATCTGGCTGGACGCCGAGCGGCACCCGGTGCAGGGCCGGATCCGCCGGTCGCTGCCCGGTGCGGGCACCCTGGAGCTGGTCACGCATTACCGGGACTGGGGCTCTCCGGTGACCGTGGACCCGCCCGCCGCGGGCTGAGCGTCCCGCCTCAGCGGCGGAACGCCAGGTCCAGGCCCTCGGTCGGCCAGGTGCAGCGGTACAGCCGGCCCCATCCGGACGAGGTGATCCAGGCGTCGGAGGACCCGGCACCGGCGAAGCAGATGTTGGTGACGTGCGGGTCGTGCTCCGGCGGCGCGGCGGTGCCGAGCAGCTCGCCGTCCGGTGCCAGCACGCTGATCTCGCCGGTGACCAGGGTGGCGACGCAGACGTTGCCCTCGGCATCGACGGCCAGCGAGTCGAGGTTGCGGAACCCGGCGAAGCCGTGCAGCAGCCGGGCGTCGCCGGGGCCGGGCGGGCCGGGCAGCCCGGCCGGCGCCGCGAGGGTGCCGGGGCCGGTCACCGTCCAGCACCAGACGCGGCCGGTGCCGGTCTCGGCGACGTAGATCCGCTGCCCGTCCGGGGAGAGACCGACGCCGTTCGGGGTGGTCAACGGGTGCACCACCTCGGTGATCGACGAGCCGTCCGGCAGCGCGTGGTAGAGCGCGCCGGTGTCCGTCTCCCGCTCGCGACGCTTGCCGAGGTCGGTGAACCAGAAGCCGCCGTCGGGGGCGAACACCAGGTCGTTCGGTCCGCGCAGCCCGTCGTAGAGGGTGCGAATGTCCCCGGTGTCGAGGTCGACGCGCAGGATCTTCCCGCCGCTGTAGTCCGGCGGCTGGTGCCCGGGGTAGACGGTTCCGTCCGGGCGCTCGTGCCAGGTGAAGCCGCCGTTGTCGCACACGTAGACCGCGCCGTCCGGGCCGATCGCGGCACCGTTCGGGCCGCCGCCGGTCTGCGCGACGAGCTCGTGCGTGCCGTCCGGGAGCACCCGGGTCAGCCGGCCGGCCCGGATCTCGACGACCAGTACCGAGCCGTCCGACAGAGCCACCGGGCCCTCCGGGAACGCCAGCCCGCGGGTCACCTCGTGCATCAGCGGTGCGGTGAACACCATTCGGCCTCCATTCACGGGCTTCAGCCCAGCTCGACCAGGAACGCCAGCTCGGACCCCGCGTACCAGGCCAGGTCGTGGTCCTCGACCTCGCCGACCAGGAACTCGGCGTCCAGGTCGCCGAGATCGGCCCTGTCCACCACCCCGGCGGCCTGCCGGACGGCGTGCTCGGCCTCCGGCAGGTCGACGTGCACCGCGACGATCTTCGCGACCGGCACCGGGCCGGCGACCCGCACCGCGCCGTCGTCGAGGTCCGGGCGCAGCGTGACGTCCTCGGAGTCGGCGGCGACCACCACCCGCCGCGCCGGGGTGCCCTCCTCGCCGAGCCCGAACTCGACGGCGAGCAGCCGCAGCGAGGCGCGGGCGGCCTCGCTCATCGCGGCGTACTCCAGCTCCTCGTCGTCGCCGGAGGTGTAGGACTCGCGCAGCTTCGGGGTCAGCGCGAACGCGGTTCCGCCGAGTGGCTCGAAGGTGCCGGTGGACACCGTGCGCGCCAGCATCGGCCAGGTCGCGGGGAGGTAGATCCGCACGTGTATCGGTTCCCGTCTCTGTGGCGGCGAGGGTCTAACGCAGGGTCTCGAGGAGCTCGTCCAGCGACTCGTTCACCATCCCGGCGAGCACCTCGAGGTCCGGCATCGCGTCCCGGTCCCCGTTGAGTCCGTAGTAGACGCCACCGTTGTAGCTGGTCAGTCCGACCGCGACGGCCTGACCCTTGGCCAGCGGCACGACCGGGAACATCTCCAGCATCTGCGCCCCGGCGGCGTAGAGCGGGAACTGCGGGCCCGGCACGTTGGTCACGACGAGGTTGAAGAAGTGCCGGGACATCTCGTTCGCCGCCCGCGCCCCGACCGCGTGCAGGGTCGGCGGGGCGAACCCGCCGATCCGGACCAGGGTGTCGGCACCGACCGCGTCGCCGGTGTCGGTGTGCTCGCGCATCTGGTGGGTGACCTGGTGCAGCCGCACCAGCGGGCTCGGCTCACCCACCGGCAGGTCCACCAGGAACGACGCCACCCGGTTGCCCAGCGAGCCACCGGTCGCAGAGCTCGGGACGTCGCCCTCGCCGCGCACCGACAGCGGTACCAGCGCGCGCACCGTGGACGACCCGCCGACCGGCTCGCCGCGCGACATCAGCCAGGTCCGCAGCGCCCCCGCGATCACCGCGAGCACGACGTCGTTGACGTCGCAGCCGTAGGCGGCCCGGACCTTGCGGTAGTCCTCCAGGTCGGTGCGGGCCAGCGCGAACCGGCGCTGGGTGGAGATCTCGGCGTTCAGCGGCAGCCCGGGTGCGCGACGGCCCGCGGTGCGCGCCATCGTCAGCACCTTCCCGGCGGCCCGGCCGACCTTGCCGACGGTGGCGAGCGCGTCCCCGGTCGCGGTGCGCACGTTGTCCACCAGCTCGCTCGGCCGGCTCACCGCTTCCCCGACGGCGTCCAGCACCAGCTGCCCGTCGGTGGGCTCCGGGCGCGGCATCCACAGCTCCTCCGGGATGTCCGGGGGCTCGGCGGACACGTCCAGGATGACCTGCCCGATGTCGATCGCGGAGATCCCGTCGACCATCGCCTGGTGGGTCTTGGTGAGCACCGCGGCCCGGCCGGCCTTGCCGCTGCCGGGCCCGCTCGACGCCGGCGCGACCCCCTCGATCAGGTACATCTCCCACAGCGGGCGCTCGTGGTCGAGCGGGCGCGACATCAGCCGCCCGACCAGTTCGGTCAGCTGCTCCTCGCTGCCCGGACGGGGCAGCGCCGAGCGCCGCACGTGGTAGGCGATGTCGAACTCGGGGTCGTCCACCCAGACCGGGCGGGCCAGGTTGCCCGGAACGTGCCGCACCTTCTGCCGGTAGCGGGGCACCAACGCCAGCCGCTGCTCGATCAGCTCCACGAGGCGGTCGTAGTCGAAGCCGCTGCGCGGGCGCCGGAACACGGCGAGGCCGCCGACGTGCATCGGCGTGGTCGCCTCCTCCAGGTACAGGAACGAGGCGTCGAGCGGGGAGAGCCGGGACGGCATGGTCGCGATCCTACGTGCGAGGCTGGGCCGTGTGAGCGACCCAGTGCCCCGTGCGGCATCCCCCGCGGTGTCTCCGAAGGACCGCTTCATCACGGTGTACGGCCGCAAGCCGGTCCTGGAGGCGCTGGCCGACCCGGAGCTCGAGGTGGACAAGGTCGTGCTCGCCGACACCGTGCGCGGAGGGGCGGAGCGGGAGATCACCGGGGCCGCCCGGGGCCGCGGGGTGCCGGTGCGGCGGGAGAGCGCGCACCGGGTGAAGGTGCTGGCCGGCAACGGCCGGCACGACCAGGGGGTGCTGGCCGACGTCGTCGCGCCGCGGATGGCGCCGCTGCCGGTGTTCCTGTCCGATCTGGGCTCGCGCCGGCCGGCGTCGGTGCTGGTGCTGGACGCCGTCACCAACCCGTCCAACGTCGGGATGCTGCTGCGGACCGCCACCGCCGCCGGGTTGGAAGGCGTCCTGCTGCCCCGCCGCGGCGTGCCGTCGATCGACCCGCTGGTGATCAAGGCGTCGGCCGGGGTGGCGTTCGCCGCGTCGGTGCTGCGCAGCGGCACCACGGTCGAGGGGATCGAGCTGATGCGCGCGGCCGGGTTCACGGTGTTCGGCCTGGACGCCGGCGCCGGATCGCTGCTCGACGCCGAGCTCCCGCACCGGGTCGCGCTGGTGCTCGGCAACGAGACCGAGGGCCTGTCCGACGACGTCCGGCAGGTCTGCGACGGGCTCCTGTCACTTCCCATGTACGGCGGCGTGGAGTCGCTGAACGTCGCCTCGGCGGGCGCGGTCGCCGCCTACGAACTGCTCCGCCGACGCCCCTGAACCCGCGTCCCCCTCGCGCTGCGTCGCCCCCTCGCGTCGTGGAGCCCCACCCTGATGGCTCCACAACAGGAGGGTGACGTGCCTAGGCTGGCTCGCATGGTGCGACGTCGCGTCCCCCGCCCGTCCGAGCTGGCGCCGCTGCTGCGGCCCGCGCCCTTCACGCTGGACCGGACGGCGGCCCGGCTGGCGCGCGCGGCGAGCATCCACGATCTGCGGCGCCTGGCCCGCAAGCGGGCGCCGCGCGCGGTGTTCGACTACGCCGACGGCGCGTCCGAGGACGAGGTCAGCCTGCGCCGCGCCCGCGACGTGTGGTCCTCGGTCGAGTTCTCCCCCACCGTGCTGCGCGACGTGTCCCGGGTCGACACCGGCCGGGACGTCCTCGGGAAGCGCTCCGCGCTGCCGTTCGCGCTGGCCCCCACCGGCTTCACACGCATGATGCACACCGCGGGCGAGCAGGCGGTGGCTTCCGCGGCGGCCGGTGCCGGGATCCCCTACGCGCTGTCCACCATGGGCTCGACGACGGCCGAGGGCGTCGCCGAGGCGGGCGCCGGCGGGCGGCACTGGTTCCAGCTCTACCTGTGGCGGGACCGCGCGGTCGCCCGCGACCTCGTCGCCCGGGCCGCGGACGCCGGATTCGACACGCTGCTGCTCACCGTGGACACCCCGGTCGGCGGGAACCGGCGCCGTGACGTGCACAACGGACTGTCCATCCCGCCCGCGCTGTCACTGCGCACGTTCGTCGACGGCGCCCGGCACCCGCGCTGGTGGTTCGACCTGCTCACCACCGAGCCGCTGACCTTCGAGAGCCTCGCCGCCGGGGGCGGGTCGCCGTTCGAGGTGATCAACCGGGTGTTCGACCCGGCGCTGACCCTGGACGACGTCGCGTGGCTGCGCGAGACGTGGCCGGGCGCGCTTGTGATCAAGGGCGTGCAGTCGGTGACCGACGCCCGCCGGGTCGTCGACGCCGGCGCGGACGCGGTGCTGCTGTCCAACCACGGCGGCCGCCAGCTGGACCGGGCCCCGGTCCCGGCCGAGCTGATCGAGCCGGTCGTGCAGGAGCTCGGGGACGATGCCGAGGTGCTGGTCGACACCGGGATCATGCACGGTGGCGACGTCGTCGCGGCGGTGGCGCTGGGTGCGCGCGCGGCGCTGGTCGGCCGGGCCTACCTCTACGGCCTCATGGCCGCCGGGGAGGCCGGGGTGCAGCGCTCGATCGAGATCCTGCGGGCCGAGGTGGAACGGACGATGCAGCTCGTCGGGGTCACCCGGGTCGAGGATCTGCGGCCCCACCACGCGCGCCTCCGCTCGTCGATTGCCCACTCCCGCCACCCGAACGGAGGACGCGCCCCGGGTGCGTGAGCCGCTCGGCCGGTCCACGATGGCCGTATGGGTTTCCTGGACAAGGCCAAGGAGCTGCTCGGCAAGCACGACGACAAGGTCGATCAGGGCCTGAACAAGGTCGGCGATGCGGCAAAGCAGAAGTTCGCCGGGCACGAGGAGCACATCGACAAGGCCACGGGCATGGCCCGGGACAAGACCGGGGAGGGCGACACCACCCAGGGGCAGCCGGGTCAGGCCCCGCCGCCCGGGGAGGCCCCGCCGCCCCCGCCCGGGCAGGGTCCGCCCCCGCAGCAGTGACACCGCGCCGGTGACGCCGGCGCAGCAGGACCGGCCCGGCAGCCCGGGACCGGCCGACGAGGCGCCGTCCGCGATCCGCGGTCGGCGCCTCCGCATGTCCGGAGCCGGGCGGCGGCTCAGCCCGTCGCTGGGACGCCGAGCAGGATCTCCAGCTCGGCGAGGGTGGCGCCGGCGTTCTCGTGCCGGACCCCGACCATCCCGGCCGCGACGGCACCCCGCACGCAGACACCGGTGTCGTCGACCAGCACGCAGTCGCGGGTCGGCACCCCGAGCTCGGCGGCGACCGCGGCGAACGCGTCCGGACTGGGCTTTCGGGCGCCGCGCACCGCCCCGAGCAGCACCGTGTCGAAGGCGCCTGCGCACTCGTCCGGAACGGCGTGCGCTCCGGAGAACAACGCGGTGCGCACCCCCGCCGCGGCCGCGCGGCGGGCGTAGTCCAGCAGCAGGTCGGCGTCGCCGGGCTCGTCGAGGACCCCGCCGAAGTCGACGATCAGGCCGCGCAGGGTGCGTGCTTCCGCCACCGGCTCGACGGTACCGGGCTCAGTCCAGGGCACGGCGGAGGAACCCGCGGATGCCCAGCAACGTGAACAGCACGATCGCCACCACCGGGACCAGCAGGCAGATCCACAGCGGGATGTGCGGGACCTCCGGCACCAGCGCGGCGCGGATGCCCTCGCTGACGAACGTGAGCGGGTTGAGCGCGGACAGCACCTGGAACCAGCGCAGGTCGGTCAGGCTCAGCCACGGGTACTGCACCGAGCCGGTGAACAGCAGCGGTGTGAAGATCACCGCGAACAGGATGTTGATCCGCCGCGGCGGCACCGCGGTACCGATGGTCAGGCCCATCGCGGCGCCGAGCAGGGCGCCCAGCACCACCATCAGCAGGGCCGGGAGGAGCCCCGCGGCGGGCCAGCCGACGTCCACCATCAGCAGTCCGATCGGGACCATCAGCAGGCTCGCCAGCAGCCCGCGCAGCCCGGCGAAGACGACCTTCTCGACGGCGACCGCCCACACCGGCAGCGGCGCGAGCAGCCGGTCGTCGATCTCCCGGCTGAAGGACAGCTCGAACACCAGCGGGAACGCGACGCTCTGCAGCGCCCCGAACATCGCGTTCAGCGCGATCAGACCGGGCAGCATGATCTCGCCGTAGCCCTCAGCGACGAACCCGCCCCGGCCGAGCACCACCACGAAGACCAGCAGGAAGAAGAACGGCTGGATGAGCACCTGGGCCAGGAACGAGGGCAGCTCCCGGCCGGTGACGTAGATGTCGCGGCCCAGCACCGCGAGGAACGCGCGCCCGCTCACCGCAGGTCCTTCCCGGTGAGGTCGATGAAGACGTCCTCCAGCGTCGCCTCGCCGAGCGAGACGTCCCGCACGACGGCACCGTGCCGGCCGAGCAGGTCGACGACCGGGGCGAGCAGGGTCGCCGGGTCGCAGGTCACCGACAGCCGCACCGCCACCGCCGGGTCGTCCGGTTCGGACGGTGCACGGCCCGGCGGCGCCTCCACCCGGGCGACGCCGTCCACCCCGGACAGCGCGGTGCGCAGCGCCTCCGCGCCACCCGGCCCCGGTACGGCGACGACCTCGACGGTCGCGCCGCCGGGGAGCCCGCGGACCAGCGCGTCCGGGGTGTCCAACGCGAGCAGCGTGCCGTGGTCGACGATGCCGACCCGGTCGGAGAGCTTGTGCGCCTCGTCCATGTCGTGCGTGGTCAGGACGACGGTGATGCCCTCGGCGCGCAGGCCCGCGATCTGGTCGTGCACGAACAGCCGGGCCTGCGGATCGAGGCCGGTGGAGGGCTCGTCGAGGAACAGCACCTCCGGCCGGTGCATGAGCGCGCGGGCGATCATCACCCGCTGTGCCTGCCCGCCCGAGAGGTCGTCGGCGATCGCCTTCGCCTTCCCGGTGAGCCCCATCCGTTCCAGCAGCTCGTCGGCGCGGGCGTTGCGCTCGGCCCGGCCGACACCGTGGTAGGCGGCGTGGAAGACCAGGTTGTCGCGAACCCCGAGCGAGCGGTCCAGGTTCACCCGCTGCGGGACGACGGCGAGCCTGGCGCAGACGGCGACGGCCTCGGTCCGCACGTTCAGCCCGGCCACCCGGGCGAGGCCCGAGGTCGGCACGACCCGCGTCGTCAGGACCCCGACGGTCGTGGTCTTCCCCGCCCCGTTCGGCCCGAGCAGGCCGAACACCTCGCCCTCGGTGACCTCGAAGGACAGTCCGTCGACGGCGTTGCCGGGCGCCTTCGGGTACCGCTTCACCAGGTCGACGACCTCGACCGCCGCGCCACCCATGTCGCTCCCCCTCCGGCCGCGCGGATCACCCGGCGGCTACGGACCGATCCTGCTCCAGCCGCGCGATGACCGCGACCAGATACTCCCGGACGGCCGCCGCGTGCCCGTCCGGCGGGTCCGGCAGGGCGGGCCCGGTGGCTCCGGACGCGGCGTGCAGCCGCGCGCGGCCCCGGGTGGTGAGCGCGACCCGCTGCACCCGGCGGTCGGCGGGGTCCCGGGCACGGACGACGTCGCCGCTCTCGGCCAGCGCGTCGAGCACCGGGGTGAGCGTGGCCGGTGCGACCCCGGCGCGGGCCGCGAGCTCGCGCTGGGCCGGGCCGTCGACCCGGGCGAGCACCCGCAGGACGGCGAGGGCGGTCGCCGACGTGCCGTGCTCGGCGGCCCGCCGCCTGCGCTCGGCGACGACGGCGGCCCCGGCCCGGGCGACCAGGTCGGCCAGATCGGCCAGCGGCGGCGCCGGCTCGCCGGGAGCGTGCGGGACGGGCCGGTCGGAGGTGGCCATCGCGGAGGTCATCCCAGGACGGTAGGGCGGCCGCCGTCCCCGCCGAGGCCGTTCGCCGTGCCGACGCTGCGGCTGTGAACGGTGCGGGCACGAACGGTGCGGGCCGAACGCAACGGTGCCCAACCGGGGCCGATCCGCACGCCTTGCACCGGCCGGGGCCGACGCTCGTCGCATGGCTGCGATGACCACCGCCGCGTCCACCGTGGGCGACCGGCCCGCCGGCGTCGAGCACGGGGTCACCGTGCTCCCCGGCGGGGTCCGGATGCGCGCGCCCGGCCACGAGCCGCCGGCCGTGCGACTCCCGGTGGCGCAGTCCCCGGCGCCCGTGGCAGCGGCCGCGCCGGAACCGGCGCCGCCCCCGGCAGCGGTCCCGGTGGACGGCACGGCGCCCGGTGCGGGCGGCTCCGTCCCGGGCGCGCCCGCCGACCGTGAGCGGGTACTCGTCCGCGCGAGCGAGCTGGTCCGGACGGTCACCGAGGTTCTGGCCGGGCACCGCCCGCCGGGCCACCTCACCGGAGTCGCGACGCCGTCGGTGCTGCGCTACCTGACCTGCGCCCGCCCCGGGACGACGGCACTCCGGTCCCGGCCGGCCGGGCGGGGCGGCCGAGCGGGTGTCCCGGGCTGCACGCCCCCGGGCGCCCGGCGGCGCCCGCGGCTGCACGTGGGGCACCCGCACCCGGATGCCGCGGAGGTCTGCACGACGGTGCTCCTCGGCGGCCGGATCCGAGCGCTGGCGCTGCGACTCGACCGCGCGGACGCCGATGCGCCGTGGGCCGTCACCGCAGCCCGGCTGCTGTGAGCCGACCGGCGTCAGACATCCCACGGGCTGGGCTGTCAAGCGGCGGTCTGGTGATCGTGCTGGTGGTGCCCCCAGGCGGTGGCTTCGTCGTAGCGGGTTCCGGTCTTGAGGCAGCCGTGCAGGATGCCGACCAGTCGGTTGCTGAGTTGGCG
>NZ_JBKGXT010000012.1:0-189872 GCF_046546495.1 Pseudonocardia nantongensis
CGAGGTCGGCTGCGGTGGCCATCCCGATCTCGGTGAGGGTCTCGCCGGTGTACGGGTCGCTGTCGGTGGCGATCTCACCCGAGCTGCCGGCCCGCCACTGCCCGCCGAGCGGCATCGTGTCGAAGCCGGCGTACGCCTCTGGCGTCGGCGTGTGCGAGGTCGTGCTGTTCGTGGAAGCCGTGTTCGTCGTCATGGCAGGGTGCCTCCCTCACGGCAGCGCTTCATTGCCGGTAGTTCTCCACCTCGCGCGCCGGCCGGACCTCCGCCTCGTCCGGGTGCGCGTGGAACTCACGCTGCGCGCGCCGCTGCCGCAGCAAGTCCCAGCACTGGTCCAGCCGGGCCTCGACCTCGCGCAGCCGCTCGGACTCCTCCCCGGGCGACAGCTCGCCCTGGACCACCTGCTCACGCAGCTGGTGCTCCTCTCCGATCAGCTCGCCGATCCGGTCCTGGATGTCGGTGTCGGTCATCAGGTGTCGTTCCCTCAGGTAGAAGCGCTCGGCGGTGCGGGCCCGGAATGCGTCGACCTAGGCGGGCCCTTGACGACGCTGGTCGGTAACGAGCTGGTCGTCTTCTCCTGTCCTCGCAACGGTTTCTGCCGCATATCGCGACCCGCAGGACCGCGGCGCGGCAGGATCAGGCGGACCGGCTAGGCGTGCCCGGGCAGACCCGGACGAAACCACCCGCCGAGTGGTGGTCAACACGGATCGGCGGGCGGTGCGGACGGTGGCCCGCACCGGGCCCACGGTTGCTCGTCCCCTCGCCTGGCAGCGCCGGTGGGATGCGCCGCGCGCCCGGCGGGAGCGCGCTCGGCGGCGCCGAGCAACTCGTCGACCACCCCGGTGACCACCCGGCAGCAGCGTGGGCCGGCGGGACCGCGGTCACGGACCCAGGCTGGCCCCAGGTGAGCCGGTGAGCCGGTGCGCCGGGAGCTCACCGCGGTGAGCGGAATCGGTACTGGTCGCCGTGGGAGACGTAGTGGAACTCGGTGTCCACCGACGATGTCTCGGCCGCCTGCTTGAGGTCGTCGAGGCCCGACTGGAACACCGAGAAGTCGTTGTAGTGGATCGGGACGGCCGTGCGTGGACCGATGATCTCCACGCAGCGCACCACCTGCTGCCCGGTCATGGTCACGACCGTGCCGAGTAGCGTGGTTCCACCCGCGTGGATCAGCGCCAGGTCGATGTCGGGATAGAAGCGGCCGATGTCGTGCAGCCGCTCGTGCAGCAGCGTGTCCCCGCTGATGTAGAGGCGGAACCGGTGCTCGTCAGCGTGGTAGAAGTTCAGCATGCTGCCCATCACGGGCGGGAGCAGGCCGGCGACGTGGTCGGGTGCGTGCTTGGCGGGCATCGAGGTCACCCGCAGCCGCGCGTCGCCCTTGGTCACCTCCTGCGATTCCCAGGTGTTGAGGGCGTAGCCGTGGGGGAAGCCCTGCTCGCTGAGTAGGCGGACCGCGTGGTCGTTGGTGACGATCGGCAGACTCTTGTCGAGTTCGCGTGCCGCGACGTCGTCGAAGTGGTCGCCGTGATGGTGGGAGAGGATTACCAGGTCCAGCGGTGGCAGCTCGGAGATCTGGCACGCCGGTTCGATCTCGCGCCGGGCGTAGGCACCGTGTCCCAGGTGCACATGCTCTCCGGCGTGCAGGAAGGCCGGGTCGGTGAGGATCGAGAATCCGCCGTAACGGATCACCGTTGTGGCGTTCCCGACGAAGTAGAGCCACCCCTCGTTGAAGTCGGGCCGTTCCGCGGCTGGCACGTCGATGGCCATCGAGATCCTCCTGATGTGTGGACTTGCCTGGCGTAGCTGCCACCTACCCGGCGCACCGCACGGCGTGCGGGATCGCGGGTTCGGTCCCCACCCCCGGGCGTCCTGACCTCCTCGACGGGCAGGCGGTCGAGGGCGCGGCCGACCGTGGTCTTGTTCCACCCGGTCCACCACTGGAGGTCGTCGACTGTGGCGGGGCCGAAGCGGGTGCGCCAACGACGGGAGCGCGTTGTGCCTCCTCGACCGTCGTCGTCCAATGAGGCCGTTCTTAGTCGGCCACGCCGTTGTTCTGGTCGATCACCGTCTGGCGGTCCGGGGTGATCCACCAGGTGACGCGCGCGGACTTGATCGCGTCCGGCGGGTAGTCCTTGCCGGTGTACTTGCGCGCCAGCTCGTCGACGTGATCGCGGGCCTGCTGCCCGGTCGTCGTGCCGGTGACCCGTCCACGCACCTCGGCGTAGCGGTACGGCTCGTCCTCGTCGCGGATCAGCACGGTGATGTGCGGGTCCCGGTCGACGTTGTGGTGCTTGACCCGGTGCGTCTCGGTGTTCAGCAGGATCCTCCCGTCCTGCGCGTGTACCCAGATCGTCTGGTTCTGGATCGCCCCGCTCGGGAGCAGCGTCGCGACGGACGCGAAGTTGCTCCCGGTCGCGAGCTTCTCGGTCATCGGGTGCAGGTCGGGCCCGTTCTTGGTCTCCGCAGGCATGTGGTGCTCCGTTCGATCGGGACGGCGGCGGGGCCGAGTCGAACTGGCTCCGCCGCCGAGGTCGGGGTGGCCGTGTCCGTCAGGCGGCCTGGCCGGTGTGCAGCAGGACCTTCGTCCAGCCGTCGTACATGTGCAGGTCCGAGCCGCAGATGTTGGTCGTGGTGATCCGGACGACGACGTCGGTTGGCGCTTCGATTCGGGCGTCCGCGACGTCGTCGACCGAGACGTCGAACGGGCCGTTGTAGACGAGTCCCTTCACCGGAGTCCTCTCCTCAACAGTGGCCCGGCGGGCCGGGCGAGTGTTCGAAGGATCCCCGACTTCGAGCAGCTGAAACCGGTGAGCGGCGCCGCGGCCGGCGGTCCAGCAGCACGGTCTGTCGGCGCTCGGCCGGAACGAGCTCGGGTCGGACACGACCGGCCCGGCGGGTCAGTGCACCAGCAAAGGAGCACTCCCACTTCGGTCCCGGCGCCGCGTACGTGCGTGACGACCGTGCCGAGTGGCTTCGGGCTATTCGGCTGCACCCGCGGGCGTAGGCGAGGCGCCCAACGCGCGGACCGCGTCGCCGTAGCCGGCATCCGGGTCCGGGTGGCGGCCGTAGACCTGGCGCCAGGCGTCGCGCACGAACTCCGCCGCCGCGGTCTCGGCGGTAGCGATGGTGTGCTCGATCGCCTCGGTCACCGTAGTCTCGCCGAGGCCGCGGCAAAGGCCGCACTGTGACCCCAGGCCGAGGGTGTGGCCACGGCGTGGAACCCGGCACAATCGCGTGCGGGAGCGTTCGGGCTGATGCTCGTCCGCTCGACCGACGCGCTACCAGTCGGAAATCGATCGGTAGACGCGGTTGGGGCGGCGCCGATCGGGGACCCGAAGCAGATGGATTCCGAACTGACGCTGCGGGTCGACGGCGTCACCCATGACCTCGAGGTCGACACCCGGGCCTCGCTGTTGGACACCCTGCGTCAGCGGTTGGGGGTGATGAGCCCCAAGAAGGGCTGTGACCACGGCCAGTGCGGCGCGTGCACTGTGCTCGTCGACGGGCGGCGGGTGCTGGCGTGCCTGTCGCTGGCCGTCGCGCAGGACGGGCACGAGATCACCACCGCGGACGGGCTGTCCGCCGACGGCGAGGAGCATCCGGTGCACCGGGCGTTCGTCGACCACGACGGGTTCCAGTGCGGCTACTGCACTCCTGGGCAGGTGTGCTCGGCCGTCGGCGTGCTCGACGAGTTCGCCCGGGGCTGGCCCAGCGCGGTGACCGCCGACGTCGCCGCCGCCCCCGAGCTCGACGACGCCGAGATCGCCGAGCGGATGAGCGGCAACCTGTGCCGCTGCGGCGCCTACAAGGGCATCCGCGCCGCCGTGGCCCAGAGCAACGCCGCCGGGTCGGGCGCCGGCACCGACCCGGCGGGGAGGTCCCGATGAGGCCGTTCGCCTACCAGAACCCCGACGCCGCCGCCGACGCCGTCCGCGCGGTCGCCGACCGGCCGGACGCCGCGTTTCTCGGCGGGGGCACCAACCTGGTCGACCACCTGCGCCTGGGCGTGACCTCGCCGGGCCTGCTCGTCGACGTCACGGCACTGACCTCGGACGAGATCACCGACACCGGTGGCGGCCTGCGGATCGGGGCCGGGGTACCCAACTCCGACCTGGCCGCCGACCCGCGGGTGCGTCGCCGGTACCCGGTACTGGCCCAGGCCCTGCTCTCCGGCGCCTCGGGGCAGCTGCGCAACATGGCCACCACCGGCGGCAACCCGCTGCAACGCACCCGCTGCGTGTACTTCCAGGACGTCAGCACGCCGTGCAACAAGCGCGAGCCCGGCACCGGCTGCTCGGCGATCGGCGGCTCCACCCGCAACCACGCAGTGCTCGGCACCTCCGAGCACTGCATCGCCACCCACCCCTCGGACATGGCAGTCGCGATGACCGCCCTGGACGCGCGGGTGCAGATACTCGGCCCGGCCGGGGAGCGCACGATCGAGTTCACCGAGCTGCACCGGCTGCCCGGCGACACCCCGCAGCGCGACACCGTGCTCGAGCACGGCGAGCTGATCACCGCGATCGACCTGCCGGAGCTGACGATGGCCCGCCGCTCGAGCTACCGCAAGGTGCGCGACCGGGCCTCGTACGCGTTCGCGCTGGTGTCGGTCGCTGCCGCGCTGGAGGTGGACGGCGGCGTCGTGCGGGACGCGCGGATCGCGTTCGGCGGCGTCGCGCACGTGCCGTGGCGCGCCCGCCGGGCCGAGCAGGCGCTGCGCGGGGCGACCGTGTCCGACGACTCCTTCGCCGCCGCCGCGGCGGCCGAGCTCACCGATGCCCGCCCGCAGCCGGGCATCGACGGCGGCAACGAGTTCAAGATCCCGCTGCTCACCCGGACGCTGGTCGCCACCCTGCGCGACCTCGCCCGCGAGGAGGCCTGAGATGACCGACACCGACACGACACCGGCCCTGACCCCGCAGGCGATCGGGCTGGACTTGGCCCGCCGCGACGGCGCGGCGAAGGTCCGCGGTGCGGCGTTCTACGCCGACGAGTCGCCGGTCGAGAACCCGCTGTACTGCCGCATCGTGGAATCCACGATCGCCCGCGGGCGGGTGGTCTCGGTGGACGCGAGCGAGGCCGAGGGCCTCGACGGCGTGCACGCCGTCCTCACCCCGGCCACGGCCGAGCGGCTGGCGTCGACCGCCGACCGCGAGCTCGCCGTGCTGCAGGCCGACGAGGTGGCCTTCCGCGGCCAGATCGTGGCCGCGGTCGTCGCCGGGACCTTCGAGGTCGCCCGGGACGCGGCCACCCGGGTCCGCGTCGAGTACGAGGTGGCCGAGCACGACGCGCGGCTGTCCACCGACCGGGCCGACCTCTACGCCCCCGACGTGGTCAACCCGACCTACGAGACCGACACCGCCCAGGGCGACATGGCCGCGGCGATGGCCTCGGCTCCGGTCACCCTGGAACGGACCTACACCACGCCGATGCTGCACAACAACCCGCTCGAGCCGCACGCCACCACCGCCCTGTGGGACCCGGAGCGGGGTGCGCTGACGCTGTGGGACTCCACCCAGGGCGTGCACCCGGCGCGCCGGACCGTCGCCTCGGTGCTGGGTCTGGAGGAGGGGCAGGTCCGGGTGGTCTGCCCCTACGTCGGTGGCGGGTTCGGCTCGAAGGGGATGCCGCACGCGAACACGGTGCTGGCCGCGATGGCCGCCCGCGCCGTCCCCGGACAGCCGGTGCGGGTCGCCCTGACCCGCCAGCAGATGTTCGCCCTGGCCGGCTACCGGACCCCGACGATCCAACAGATGCACGTGGCCGCGGACACCGAGGGCCGACTGGCGGGGATCGCGATCGACGTCGTCGAGCAGACCTCACGGATCAAGGAGTTCGCCGAGCAGACCGGGGTGCCCACCCGCAACATCTACGCCGCGCCGAACCGGCGGACCACGCACCGGCTGGCCGCCCTCGACGTGCCGGTGCCGTCCTGGATGCGCGCGCCCGGCGAGTGCCCGGGCATGTTCGGCCCCGAGGTCGCGCTGGACGAGCTGGCCGCCGAGCTGGGCATCGACCCGGTGGAGCTGCGGGTGCGCAACGAACCGGACGCCGACCCGGAGACCGGGAAGCCGTACTCCTCGCGCAACCTGGTGGCCTGCCTGCGCGAGGGCGCCGAGCGGTTCGGCTGGGCCGGGCGGGACCCGCGGCCTGCCGTGCGCCGCGAGGGCGGCTGGTGGGTCGGCACCGGGGTGGCGTCGGCGGCGTACCCGGTGTACCGGTTCCCGATGTCCACCGCCGCGATCGCCTGGTCCGGCGGGCGCTACGTGGTCCGGATCGGGGCCGCGGACCTGGGCACCGGGACGTGGACGGTGCTGGCGCAGATCGCCGCGGACGCGCTGGGCGTCCCGGTGGAGCGGGTAGAGGTGCTGATCGGCGACACCGAGCACCCGCCGGCGTCCGTGGCCGGCGGCTCGTCCGGCACCACGACCTGGGGCTCGGCGATCGTCGCGGCAGCCCGAGAGTTCCGGGACAAGTTCGGCACCGACCCGCAGGACGGCGACGAGACCGAGGCCTCGGTGCCGGCCAACCCGGACGCCGACCGCTACGCGATGTACGCCTACGGCGCGCAGTTCGCCGAGGTCGCGGTGCACGCCGACACCGGCGAGATCCGGGTCCCGCGACTGCACGGGACCTTCGCCGCGGGCCGGATCGTCAACCCGAGGCTGGCCCACTCCCAGCTCCTCGGCGGCATGACGATGGGTTTGGGCATGGCGTTGATGGAACAGAGCGTGCTCGACCCGCGCACCGGGCACGTCGTCAACCACGACCTGGCCGAGTACCACCTCGCCACCAACGCCGACGTCGCCGACCTGCAGGCGCACTGGATCGACGAGCACGACCCGCACGTCAACCCGATGGGCTCCAAGGGCATCGGCGAGATCGGGATCGTCGGCACCGCGGCCGCGGTCGCCAACGCCGCCTGGCACGCGACCGGGGCACGCGTGCGGGACCTGCCGGTCACCCTCGACAAGGTGCTGCCGGCGCAATGAGCCCGGACAGCGGCGGCGGGCCGGGCGCCGCCGCGCCCGGGCGGCTCGGTCAGCGGCTGCGGTGTCGGTCCAGCCACTCGTAGGCGGCCGAGGTCGCGGCGGCGTAGACCGCGTGGTGCCACGCGTCGGTGGCCAGCGCGGCCCCGCCGTAGCTCCAGGTCGGTTTCCCGGCGCCAGTGGCCGGCAGGATTACCTGCTCGCCACCCCAGACCAGGCCGAAGTGTGCCAGCGCGGCGGCCGGGCCGCGCAGCCCCGCGGCACCGACCAGGCCCCGTACCGCGCCCCAGGCGATGCCGTAGCCCCAGTGCACCAGCGTCCCGAAGCGTTGCTGCCCCGCCTCGCTCGCCGGCCGGACGCCGAGTACCACACCGGCAGCATCTTCCGGGGTCGAGCTTGCACCGCGCTGGTTGATCTTCATTTCGATCGTGCTGGACAGCGTCATCGCCACCGTGCCCAGGGCGCCGGCCAGCAGGCCGACGCCGACGTCGGCGGCGAGGTTCGCGACGCGTCCGGTCGTCGTTGTGCTCATGCCCGGCCTGTACCCGCCACACATCGTCGGACCCCCCGCGCGGCATGCCCAGCCGCCGAGGTGAGCGGGCACGACCGGGGCGTCCCGCCCCTCCAGGACGGGCGGGCAGACGGTCGACGGGCTCGTCGGGACCGGTCACGGTGTCCTGTTCTGCCGCCTGCGCCTGTGCGTCACGCACGGACCGCCACCGTCCACCGCGCGGACGGCGCGGTCGGCGCGTCGTGACGGCGACAGCGCGGCTACAGTGCGGCCGCGGCGGCCTCGGCGATGTCGCGGTCCTGGTCGCCGCTGCCGCCGCTGACCCCGACGGCACCGACGATCTCGTCGCCGGCGCGCAGCGGGACACCACCCGCGAAGATCATGACGCGGCCGTGGTTGGAGCCGTCGATGCCGTAGAACTGTCCGCCCGGCTGCGCGTTGTCGGCCAGATCGGCGGTCGGCAGGTCGAACGCGCGGGCGGTGAACGCCTTGTTCACCGCGATGTCCACGCTGCCGATCCAGGCCCGGTCCATCCGGATGTGCGCGACGAGGTTCCCGCCGGAGTCCACGACCGCGACGTTCACTGGCTGGCCGACCTGTTCGGCGGTTGCCCGAACGCGCCCAACATCCATCCGCTCACCTAGGGCGCGTTCCGCTACGGCGACTACGTCGCCAAGATCGCTTCTCGGCTGTGCCCGGGGGCAGCGCGGGCAGGGTGTTGAACAGCGGGTCGTGCACGTCGTGGCCGGGATCGGTCGGGTGCATCGTCTCGCCGGGCACGCCGAGCACCTTCAGCGCGAACCCGCGGGCGTTCGGTGTCCGGTCGTCGTCGAGCTGGCCGGTCTCGGTCGCGATCCGGGCGAGCGCGGGGTAGGTCGCCGGTCGGGCGAACAGGCCTTGCGCCAGCTCGGCGGGCAGATCGTCGTGGACCCGCAGTCGCCGCGCAGGATGCCGTGGCTCTTGGCGTGCGTGGCGCGGTAGCCGTGCCGGTGCAGGTCGAAGGTCATGGCGTTGGTGCGCTGCATCGCCGCGATGCAGCGCTGGATGTGGTCGTCCTCGTCGGGCCCGATCTGCTCGACGTCGTCGGTGTAGGGGATCGGTTCCATGCCCCTCGGACTACCCTCCAGGTCGCGGTGCCTCCCGCTGCCTCGGACATGAAATTTCTGGGCCTGCGAGGCCATGCCCGGACGCGATGGTGTTCGCCTCAGGGTGCGGCGAGCCCGGCCCGCGGTGCCCAGCCGAACAGTCGCCGGGCCTTGCCGATGTTGATCGCGGCGGCGTCCGGGCGCTCCAGGTCGCGCACCGGTGGCGCGTGGTCGCCGTAGGCCCGGGCCACGAGGTCGGCCAGCGGCTCGCCGCGCAGGTTGTCCGGCTGCGCGGCATAGACGACCTCGTGTCCCGGCGTGGTCGAGGTCGCGGCGCGCAGCGCGAGGTCGGCGAGATCGTCGGCGTCGACGAAGGTCCACTGGTTGAACGACGGCGCGAGCCCGGCCTCACGGGTCCGTGCGATATAGCCTTCGTACATCTCGCCGGTGGTGACCAGCGAGGGGCGGATGGACACACCGGTGACCGGTACGGCGTTGTCGGCGCGGCGGACCAGCGCGTCGAGCATGTGCTCGCCGAGTACTTTGGTCAGCGCATAGGCCTCGCGCGGGCGTAGTGGGTGGTCCTCGTCGACGGGCAGATAGTCGGGCAGCAGGACCGGATCGCCGGTCATGTAGCCGGGCGCGGTCTCACTGGACATGGCCACCAGCCGCGCCACGCCGACCAGCCGGACCGCCTCGGTCACGTGGAACAGCGCCGGCAGGTTCGTGTCGAAGATCGCGACCTCGGTGTCCTGAAACGGTTCTGGGATGCCGGCGGTGTGCACGACGGCATCGGGGCGCACGCGCCCGACGAGGTCGACGGCCTGGCCGAAATCGGTCAGATCGGCCCGCAGATAGGGCGCGGCCGACGGGTCGGTCGGCCCGTAAGCCGGGGGTGCCTGGTCGGTGGCGGTGACATCGTGGCCGGCCCGCTGCGCGACCGCCACGGTGGCCCGACCGACCTTGCCCAGCGCTCCGGTGACAAGAATCCTCATGTCCTCTGCTTCCCCGACCCGATCATCGAAAAACCGGTCGGTACCCGATCCGGAGCCGCTGCGTGGCCTGGCGCTCGGTCTCGGAGCCGTTGGTGACCGGGTTGCTCTTCTCCGGGGCGGTGGTCACGTCTGCGGTGGTGGGGCGAAACGTCGAGTACCTGTGAGTTCAGGGCGGTGGTCCTGCGCAGGGCAGTCCCCACATGCCTGCGCCGGTGTCGCGAGCCTGCTGTTGTTCGGCGAGGAACCCGGGCCGGTAGCGACCCTGGCCGGCGCCGGCCCAGCCGGCGGTGATTGCGGTGTCGGTGTAGGACTGCTGATCGTCGAGCACGAGGTAGGCCGGCCAGGTCGGCGAGTCCGGTGGTGGCGGTGCCAGTGTGGGGTCTGGCACCAGCGTCACCGCCTGGTCGAGGAGTGTGTCGCGGGCGAACGCGGTCGCGGCGTCGAGCGCGCAGACCGGTATCGCCGCGGCGTCGGCTCCGATCACGTCGACGGTGATCGGGCGGCCGGCGACCTCGACGACGGCGGTGTCCGGGTCGCGCACGGCGGTGACCTGCCCGTAGAGGGTCGGCGGGCCGCTGATCCCGGCCAGCACGCCCGCGCCGCCGGGTGCGGTCGCGGCCGCGGGCACGGCGGGCGACGCCGACGGGGACCGGTCCGGCGGGCCCAGCGCGGCGGCGCCGGCGAGACCGGCGCCGAACACGAGCAGGCACCCGGCGGCGAGCCCGGATCGAGCCGTGCGCGGCGCGAGGCGAGCGCGCGCGATCGGCGTCGGGGCCGCGGCGCCACGGCGGCGGCGGGTCAGCCAGCCGCGCACCGCGCGGGCGAGGCGGCCCAGCAGGGTGGCGACGAGGTAGCTGCCGGCCGCCCACGGCAGCACCAGCAGTAGCGCGCCGAGCACCCCGACGACCGCGGCGGCGGGCTGCCCGGACCGGGCGGCCTCGAGTGCTTGCCCCCCGAAGTCGGTCAGCGACTGCCACGCCGCCGGGGCCAGCTGCGGGGCCAGCACGGCGAACAGGACGACCCAGTAGAGCAGGAACGGCACCACCAGCACGACCCAGGCGGTCACCACGCGGCGCACCCACGGTTTGAGGTCGGCGACCAGCGGGTCGGCGTGCTCGCGGCGGAAAAGTGACCGCAGGATGGGCCGCATCCGGTTGAACAGGTCCGGGACCCCGACCAGGTCGGCGAGGATGTAGTAGCCATCCAGGCGCAGCGAGGGCAGGAACTGCCAGACGGTTTCCACGTGCCAGACCACGAGGGCGGCCAGCAGCCAGGCCTGCCCGGTCGCCAGATACCCCCCGCCCAGAATGGTCAGGAAGATCGTGTTGAAGTAGACCCCGCCCAGGTCGGTGCGCAGCCGCCCGCCGCGGTCGAGCCGGTAGGCGTCGGTGACGGTGCTGTAGAACGCGGGCCAGACCAGATAGATCCCCACGCCCATCGGGCCGGGCGTGGCCCCGCCGTAGCGACACGCGGTGACATGCCCGCATTCGTGGAACACTCCGCCGGCGACGATCACCCCGAGCACCGCCAACGTCAGCGCGGGTGCGGTGGTCAACTGCTGCCCGGCAGCCACCACCCCGGCCCAGCCGTGCACGGCGACCACCGCGACGTCGACCGCGACGAACGCGGCCAGCGCGAGTACGACCACCGGTGCGCGGAACAGCGGCCGCAGCGGTCCAGCGACCCGCCACACCGCCGCGTCGGGTACCAGCGCGGTACGCAGCCGCAACATCAGCAAGTGATCCCCACGCGGCGGCTGGGTGTGGTCCAACCCGGTGGTATCGGCCGCGGCCACTGTGCCGGTCTCACCCGGGGCCCTACCGGGTGGCTGATCGGGGGGTTCGGTGGTCGGTGCCGCCCCGGCGAGACCCGCCGGGCGCAGGCGATGCGCGATCAAGAAGCCGACCTGGGAGGCGGTGATGTCCCGGCCGGTGTCGGCGCCGAGCAGCGCGGCCAGCTCGGCCAGGCTACGGCGACCGTCCAGGTGCCAGGCGGTGCGATACAGCAGCCACGGCAGCTGGGCGACCTGGCCATCCGAGCGGCGCAGCAGATACCGCGGATGGCGGAACCCGGAGCCGTCGTAGCGGCCGAGGAACTCGATCCCCTCGACCGGGACGGGCGCCTGGCTCGCGCTCGGCTCGAGGGTGCTCGCCGCGGTGCCAGAGCTCACGCACTGCTCCTGTCGAGATGACCGACCGGGCCGGTGGGGCCCGGGGACGTGCGCGGGGGCGGGCCGCTGGTGGCGACCCGCCCCCGCACCATGCCTACCGCGAGATCACCAGATCTCAGTACTCGTTAGAGTCGCTGAACTCGGTCGACTCGGTGGACTCGCTGGCGTCGCCGCCATCGCCACCGTCACCGCCATCGCCGCCCTCGGCCGAGGCGTCGCCGGAGTCGCCGCCGTCACCGGCGTCGCCGCCGTCACCGCCGTCGGCGTCGTTGTCCTGCTCGCCGAGCACGTTGACGTTGGCGAGGCTGCCGGCGTCGCCGCCCTCGGCGTTGCCGCCGTCGCCGCCATCGCCGCTCTCGGCGAAGCCGTCGCCAGCGTCGCCGCCGTCACCGGCGTCGCCGCCGAGGACGCCGCCGAGCAGCGTGGTCATCACCGTGCGGGCGGGCAGCAGCTCCACCTGCTGATCGGTGAACTCGCCGTCGAACAGATCCGTGGTCATTCGGGTCGTTCCCATCTGATGAAGATCCCGACGGGTAGCCGGGAGCGGATGTCGTCCGCTTGTGCACAACTAACCGCTGTCTCGCCTGGCATAACCACTTACCCGCCGTGGCGACACCCACATGCGAAAGGTCGAACCACAACACGGTTCGGTGCGAACACGCGCGCTCGCGCGGTACCCGGGTTCCGAGGCTGCAACCGGCGATCCGTCGACGGTCCACGGCGACATCGAGCCGCGCCGGCACCGTTGTCTTCGCCAGCGCCCGCCTCCAGCGCGCCGAAGGCGGCTGCCGATCCACATGTCGACTCCAGGCCCCTCGTGGCGGGCCGGACCCGTCACACACCCGCACAGAAGCTCTCCTCACGCGTCTCGTTCCGGTCAAGCGGATCCCGGGCCCGACGTGGTCAGCCGGCCCCCAGCGAACAACAGGTCAACGCCGACCGAACATCGCCGCCCGCAGCGCCGCCGGGCGCGCACCGGTTGCGGACAACCGATACGGTCGTGGCGCGACAGCACATGGCGTGGGCCAACTCGGCCTGCTCGCATGCGCTGTCGCCGGCGGGCGATCCCGCCATCTTCGGGGTTCAACCGCGACGCCCCGGTCCTGATCTGCGACGCGCCTCGCCCTGCTCGGGTTTTGTCGGACACCACTCGGACGCCGGGGCGAGCCCGCGCCGGGTCCGCGGACCCGGTGGGTGGGTGCGTGTCTGTTGGACCTGTGGAGCTCTGTTGCCGATGACCATCCCGCCCGCCCCGCCGGCCCGCCCGGTGGGCGCCGCTGCCCCTGACGGATCCGGCGCACGCTGGGTCGACCGCAACGAGGCCGGCGCCGAGTGCGTCGCTGCGGTAGAGATCCAGATCAGCCGATCTCGCGACGGCCGGACGGTGATCAGCGTGGCCGGTGAGATCGACCTGGCCACCTGGGCCGCGTTCGAGGATGCGGTGCTGGGCGCGGTGGCCACCGCGGTCGGAGATCACGTCGTGCTCGATCTGGACCAGGTCCGGTTCCTCGGCGCGTGCGCGATCGCCTCCTTGCTCACCGCCCAGCATCACGCCTGGCTCGGCGGCGGATCGATGACGCTGATGGTCGGCGACTCGGTCTCGAGTGCGGCCGCCCTGCGCGCGGCCCGGATCGACTCCGGCCCCACCCCGACCCCAGCGCTGACCCCGGCGGGGGGCAGCCCGGCGTAGCTCGGGCTCGCCTGCTCGGCTGCTCGACCGGGTGCCCGTACCTCGGCCGCCGGGAAACCTCCGTGAGGCCCAGCCCGACCCCAGACCCACCGACTTGCGAGGAGCACCCCGATGCCCGATCGCGGCCGCGCCACCTCCGCTGCGGGCCTGCCCGACACCGCCCACGACCGGACACCGCGCGTTGACGAAGCGTCGCTGTGGGAGCAGGTACGCCGGCTCGGTACCACCGACCCGCACCCCGCCGATCCGGACCCGCCCCGCCCACCAGCGAGCCCCCGGCCAGCGTCCACCGATGACTGAGGTCGAGTCGCGTCTCGACCGGGCCCGGCCGGTCGCCGCGCCCGCGGTGGATCTCGGTGCGCTGGCACAGGCGGTACAGGGCTGCCCCGCGGTAGCCGGTCTGCATCCCGGCTCCCGCGGCGCCATCGCCACCCGGACCCCGCACGGCTGGCTGGCTGGCCTCGCTCTGCACGAGCGCATCCTCGTCGTCGGCGTCGTTGGGTTCTGGCCCCACTGCGCCACCGCGGTCACTGAACAGGTCCATGCCGCCGTTGCGACCCACGCCGAAGACCTCTACGTCCTGGTCACCGTCTTCGGCTCCCACCGCCACGAATCCCGGATACTGCGCCGCCCTGCCCCCGATAGCGCGCCGCGGGTCACCGGGGCCCGCCGATACCCACTCCGATGAGGCCGCACCGGTGAGGGGGCCGCGCGTCGGGCGGCCGGGTGGTGCGGGCATCGGGCCGAGCGTGGACCCCGACGATGCGGACACGCTGGTGCGCACCCCGGACCCGCCACGGTGCCCACCCCCGGAACCCGGGGTGTGACCAGTGGTTTCCGATCTGTCTGCTCGGGGACCCGGTCGGGACATCGCACCCGAGCGCCCGCCGGCGTTCTTGTCGGCGGACACGAGATCCTCCCCAGTGGCGGGCGGCTGATCTCCCCGCTGGCGGCCACGAATGCTCCCCACTGATGGCCGTGGTTTTTCCCCACTGAGTCCGTGTCGCCGCCGGTTGGCGGCGGTGTCGTCCGGCTTGCTGGCCCTCGACAGTGATCGTCGGGAGCGGGCAGGGAGCCGGGTTGAAGACCAGCGAGGAGATCATGGAGATCCTGGAGGCGTACGACCTCACCGGCGGGCTGCGAGCAGCCGCCGCCCTGGCCGGGTGTGATCACAAGACCGTCGCCCACTACGTCGCGCTGCGCGAGGTCGGCCACGCTCCGGGCGGGCGATGAGCCTGGACGAGTTCCTGCCGAAGATCGAGGAGTGGGTGGAGCGGTCGAACGGGCGGATCCGCGCGGATCGGGTGCACGACAAGCTGACCGCGATGGGCTTCGCCGGTTCGGAGCGGACCACGCGGCGCGCGGTCGCCGAGGCGAAGGCCGCCTGGCGGGCCGGGCAGCGGCGGGTGTTCCGGCCCTGGTTGCCCGAGCCGGGGCTGTGGCTGCAGTTCGACTCGGGCGCCGGACCGTGGGTCGACGGGCGGGACACGCTGCTGTTCTGCGCGTGGCTGGCCTCGTCGAGGTTCCGGGTCGTGCTTCCGGTCCGGGACCGGACGCTGCCCTCGCTGCTGGCCTGTGTGGACACCACGCTGCGCCGGATCGGTGGGGCGCCGACGTATGCGCTGACCGACAACGAGAAGACCGTGACCGTCGAACACATCGCCCGGGTCCCGGTCCGCCACCCCGACGTGGTGACCGCCGGACGGCACTACGGGATGACCATCCGCACCTGTGTGCCGGCGGATCCGCAGACCAAGGGCGGCTCGGAGGCCACCGTGCGGATCGCGAAGGCCGACCTGGTCCCCACCGATGCCAACCTGCTCGACGCCTACGGCGAGTTCGCCGAGCTCGAGACGGCCTGCCGACAGTTCTGCGAGCGGGTCAACGCGCGCACGCACCGGGCGACCGGACGCACACCGGTCGAGATGCTGGCCGAGGAGGCCACCCGGCTGCACACGTTGCCGGTCGCGGCGGTCACCACCGCATTCGGCGAGACCCGCCGGGTCGGCTGGGACGCCACGATCTCGGTCGCCGGGGTGCGCTACTCGGTGCCCTGCGAGCTGGTGGATCAGCGGGCCTGGGCCCGGTTGGCCGGTGACGAGCTGGTGGTCACCGTCGTCGACCCGGACGGGCCCCGCGAGGTCGCCCGCCACCGCCGCGGACGACGCGGGACACCGCAGATCCGCGACGAGCACTACCCCGACACCCACCCGTCCCGACGCGTCGTCCCCGGCGACCGCACCCCGCGAGCCGGCAGCGCCGCGGAGGAGGCGTTCCTGGCCATCGGTCCCGGCGCCGCCGACTGGCTCACCGAGGCGGCCGCGGCCGGCACCGGGCGGATGCGCTCGAAGATGACCGAGGCGGTATCGCTGGCCAAGCTGCACAGCCGAGCCGCAGTCGACCATGGCCCTCGGCGCCGCCGCGCTGGCCGGTCGCTTCGCCGAGGACGACCTGCCCGCGATCCTGGCCCACCAACGCAACCGCCCACCCGCCGCGACACCGGCGCGGGCCTCGGAGACCCACAGCCTGCAGACCGGCACGAGCGCCTGGGCCCTGTTCGGCGCCGCTCCGACCACCGGCCAGGAGGCAGCGCCATGATCGCCACCAGCACAGCGCAAGCCGCAGACCCCGAGACCACGGGCAGCTCACAGGCCACGGGCAGCGCGAGCCCGCCACCCGCGTCCGGGCAGCCCACCGAGGAGATGCTGCGCCTGGCTCGCCGGTTGCGGATGCCCTACCTGCGCCAGCACGCCCCCGACGTCCTCGCGACCGCGCGGGCGCAACGCTGGGACCCGGCCGAGGTGCTGCGGGTGTTGCTGGCTGAGGAGATCACCGGCCGCGACGAGGCCACGATCCGCGTGCGGGCGGCGACTGCCGAGCACTAGCACCGTGCGCGCCAGGGCACCGCCGGCGCCGAGCACGACGACGTTGATCACGGCGGCGGTGTCGAAGCCGGCCGTGAGGTCGCCGCCGAGGTGGCCAGGTGCTCAGCGGATCACCACCGCGGCCGGAGCCGGGGACACCACCAGCAGCAACGCGGTCGCCGCGGCGACCGCGACGAGCCCGGTGCAGGCTAAGCCCGGTAGCCACCGGGTGCGCGAACGCGACCCCGAACAGCCCAGCTGCTCGGCCAGCCGCGTCACCGCCACTCGTCGAATGCGGCGAACGCGTCAGGGGTCGCAGCTGCCGGTCAGTGCGTGGGCCGGTGAGTTCGGCGCGGCCGGTTGCCAGCGCGGCGGACGCATCCGGCGCAGGTCGTGGGTCGGGTTCCGCGCCGGGAGCGGGGTGAGGACGTCAACAGGCAACCCCTCTCGGAGGTCAGCGACTGCGTGTCGGCGGAAGGGACTGGCCTCGGCCCGTCTACCCGGTTCGCGACACCCCGCGCTCGAGACCCACGCCGGGATGGCCAGTCCGTTGCGGCGCAGTAGGTGATGCTGGGATAGCGGTTAGCTGAGCTGCGCGGCGTAGCGGACGGGGTGGTCTTGGGCCGCGTCGATGAAGGTGTCGTTGAGCGCCTGGGCGACGACATCGTGCTCGTGCGCGGTGCGCGGCTGACTGTTGTCGAGCACCGCGACCAGCCAGCCCAGGCTCGGTACCGAGGCGAGCGACGCACAGTGCAACCACAGGGTGTCGACATCGAGTGCACTCATCGCCAGACCCACCCGCAGTGTCTCCGAGGACAGCTGCTGCTCATCCTCGTCTAGCCGGTGGATTGGTTCCATAGCCGCAGGAGTACCCGCGGTGTCGGCTCCCAACCACCGGGCGGGCCCTGCTCCGGTGAGCCACTGCGGGCGAGTGGGGCGGCCAGGGGTGGCTGTGGTCGCCTGCCGCGGTCGGGCCCGTACCCTTGCCAGCGATGGTCGAGCACGACGGCGATATGATAGCGGGCGGTGTGGTAGGTGGAGTCGAGCGTGTCGGGCGCCGGTGAGCAGGGGGTTGGCGCCGGATTGGCGCAGGCGCTCGATACAGCCGCCCGCAAGCTGCTGGCGCGTAACGGCGGCGTAGAGCACACCTTGGAGCTGATCGTGGCTGGCGCGATCGCGTCGATCCCGCACGTGGACCGGGCCGGGATCTCGTTCGTCGAGGCCGACGGCACGATCACCTCCCGGGCACCCAGCGACGAGGTCGTCGCCGAGTTCGACGCGTGGCAGAACGAGCTCGGCGAGGGCCCATGTCGGGACTCCATCCACGAGCACGGCCGCGTCCTGGTCACCGACATGGACACCGCGGGCGAGCGGTGGCCGCGGTTCGCCGCGGCCGCGGCCGAGCGGGGGGTGGCCACCATGTGCTCGTTCTTCCTGTTCGCGCAGAACGGCAACGCGGGTGCGTTGAACCTCTACGCCGGTCGGGCCGGCGTGTTCGACGATTCCTCGCTGGAGACCGGGGCACTGTTCGCCTCGCACGCCGCGATCGCCCTGCATGGGGCCAAGCGGGCCGCCGGGTTGAACGAGGCGCTGCGCACCCGCGATGTGATCGGCCAAGCCAAGGGCATCCTGATCGAACGGTTCACCCTGTCCGAGGACCAGGCGTTCGCGATGCTGGTGCGCTCCAGCCAGGACACCAACCTCAAGCTGCGCGACGTCGCCACCTGGCTGCTGAACGAGGCCACCCAAGGCCGCTCCGGACCGCCCACTCCCTGAGCAGGCACGGCGCTCACACCGGTGCCGGCGGCGGGATGGCGCAGGCGGCGGTCCGGTGGACGACGCGTAAGACCGGCCCGCCCCCGGGTTGCGTGCAGCGTGCCGTCGCGGCCCGGACGGTCAGGCCGGCAACCAGCCAGGGAGCGCCGCCGTACCGGCGGGCCAGGCGTTCGCGATGCCCACGCGCTCCCGCCAGCACACCAACCGTGGGTGAACGACGCGGGTCTACGCAGATCAGCCGGGCCGCGACCTGCCGGGCGGGACTCGGTCGAGCAGGTGGTCGGTTTAGTGGTCGGCGAGGGGAGCGAGCCGCAGTCGTCGATCCGAGATCTGCACCCCGCAGACAGCGCAGCCCGTCGACCGAGGCCAGCAGCCCGCCGCCCCACTGCTGGGCCAGCGCGATGTCGGCCTGGGCGTCGATGAGCACCACGTTGGCCGCGGCGTGGTTGTCGGCGCGCACGTAGTACTGGTCCACGTGGGCCAGCCGGGCCCGGGTCAGGGCCGGGTCCCCGGGCTTGGTCACCGGGGTGAGGCCGACGTTGCAGCTCTCGGCGATCAGCAGCGCAGCCAGGCTGGCCGGCAGATCCGTGGCGCGTGTGGAGGTCTCGGCCAGGTGGGTGTAGGCGTCGAGGAACCCGGTCCAGGCATGCACCTCGAGCAGTAGCTCGGGCAGGTCGATCCGCGGCAGCATGGCCTGGGTGGTCGTGCGCAGCCAGCGCAGACTCTCCGGCTCCTCCTTGGCCCCCAGTGGGTCCACCTCGATCCGCGCGCGGCCGTCCCGGCCGGCCACGACCCGGGCGCGGGCGCTGTCGCCGGCCTCGCCAAGCCGGGCGGCGGTCTGCTTCCACGCCGCGTCCAACGCGATCGCCTGGCGCGCCAGATGCGCCGGCGCGTGTTCGTCGAGGCCCAGCCCAGCCAGCACGTCCTCGCGCACGACGTCCCAGCTCTCGCCGACGAGCAGTTGGGCCCGTGGATCAGCCCACCGCACCGACGGGCGGGCGAACACGTCGCGACGGCCCAGGGCCCGGTGCAGCGCCTCGAGCACGCAGACCACGTAGGCGTCGCGGTCGACGGCGGCCCCGGACAGGGCCGGGTTGTCGAACACCACCCGCCGCCACGCCGGGGTGACCAGCTCGATGTCGACCTCGTCCAGAGTCAACGGCTTCTGCCCGACCCGGCGGCGAGCCAGCTCGGGCAGGCGGCGTACCGCGGCCAGCACCCGCTCACCACCCGGGGCGGCGTGCAGCGCGCCCGACTCGCCCAGCAGCGCCAGGAACGGGCGCACCGTGTTGTAGCGCCCGGCCAGGGCGGTACGCAGCGCCGTGTCGGCGGAGCCGTCGTCGTCGGGCACCAGCTGCTCGAGGATCCCGAGCGCCTCGCGGAGCTCCTTGCGGGAAGCCACCGCCTCCACCGCCGTCCACAACCCCGCCACATCCAACAACGTGGCGGCGCCAGCGTCCGTGCCGTCCGCGACCGTCTCGCCGCTCTCCTCGCCCGCGGTCTCGGCGGCGGTCAGCGCGTCGAGCAGCACCCGCCCAGCCCGCGCCACGGTCCTTGAGGCGCGTTCGAGCCGCGGCAGCATCGCCAGCCGCGCCTCGGCCGAGGCCCGCCGGGATGGGCTGAGCAACCTGGTGGCCATCAGCAGCCCGAACAGATCCAACGCATCGTCGATCGCGACCGCGCCCAGATGCCGCACCACCGCCAGCAAGGTTGCGGTCCGACGCGGCTCGCTCATCCGCGCCAGCGCGGCGGTCTTGCTATCCAGCCCGACCCGCGCGAGCGCGACCAGCCGGTTGGCCGGAATGTCGGCCACGTCGACCTCGCGCACGCCGAGGCCCGCGACATCCTCCACCCGCTCCAGCGCCTTGACCATCTCCGGGCCCGAGCTGCGTCGCGGGGCCCGGCGCAGCGCCTCCAACCGGGACAGACGCGCACCCTCCGGCACGACCAACAGCTCCCGCAGCCGCCGCGGGAGCTCCGGGTCGGCCTGCGACGCCGCGCTGGCCAGGGCGTCATACAGCCGGGCTTCGGCCGCCTCTCGCGCCGCGGCCACCCGGCGGGCCAACACCGTCACACCGGGCAGCAACACCCGATGCCGACGCAGCCAACCCACGGACTGCTCGAACAACGCCACCGGGCCCTCGGCATGCGTCCACGCCCGTCCGTCGAGGAACCGGGCGAACTCGGCCGCGGCCGAGTGCGCCTCGAACGCCCGGTAGCCGTACCGCTCGGTGATCTCCCACGCGTGCTCGTAGGCGGTCTTCGAGCGCTCCAGATACCCCTTCACGCATGAGGCGTCCTCGATACCCAGCTGCTCGGCCACGAACTCGACCGCCGGCCACGGCACCTCCAGCGGATCCTCCAGGAACCGGCCGACCGCCCGCACCGTACCGATCTGCACTCCCATGCCCAGCCGGTGCGAGTTCACCCGCCGCTTCGCGATCAGATCGTGGGCGTCCTCGTCAAGGTAGAAGCAGCGCTCCATCTCCACTGCCGGCAGTTCCGAACCGAAGCAGCCATAGGCGGCGACCTGGGCGTCGCTGAGGAACTCCACCGGCACGAAGCCGCACCCTAGAGGTGGCCTACATCACGCCCGATCGGGGATCGGCGTCCGGCTCCAGTGCAAGATCGTTCTCGCCGCCAACGGCTGCTCGGTTGTTCCCCGACCCCGGGGCTGGCCGAGCAGGCCACGCTCGCTCTGCACGGTGCTCTGGCCAGGAGTTCGTTGCCCGGTTGAGCTTCGGGGCTACTCGGTTTCGTTGGCCCAGGTTTGGGCCAGCTCGTCGACGGTGGCGGCGACGTCGGGGTCGTGTTGGTAGAGGCGTAGCAGGGACCGGACCAACTGGTTGGTGTCGATTCCGGTGTCCACGTGACGCCGCCGGATGCCTCGGTGTTCTTCAGGACTGAGGTAGAGCGTTGGCCGCGCGGCGCGGTAGGGGGCGGTCGCGCTGGGCCGAACGTCGCTGCCGCCGGTCTCGTAGGGCTGGTCGACCAGTTGGAGGCGGCTGCCTTCCCGGGGCCGGCGCAGTTCGCGTGACCGGTCGGAGGGGTGGGCCGCGGGGCCGGTGCGGCGGGAGAAGTCGAACGGTGGGTCGAGTTGCTCGTTGAGGTGCTTCTCGGCGGCCAGTGCCGCCGCGCGGGTCGTGTACCACTGGTAGGTCCAGTAGCGGGCATAGGGCAAAAACGGTGCTTGGTTGCGGCGGTGCTGGGCGAGCCGGTCGGCGGGGAACCGCGCTGCGCCGATGTAGAGCAGCGTGGGTCGCGGGTGTCGACGGGCGTCGTAGATCCAGTAGACCGCGTGCCAGTCGGTGTCGATCTCTGGCTCCGGCCACGGCCCTTCCAGCGGGTACGGGCCGGTTGTTCTTGTTGCCACCACGGGAGCTCCTTATGCGCCGGTGGGCTGTCGGTGGGCACGGTGCCGGAAGCCCCTGACACTTCAGCGCCACGGATGCGGAGGAGAGACCACAATTTCGGCGCGGCGGAGCCTGCTGAGTCGCTCGGGCGAAGAGCTCGCACGGCGCTGGTGGTTAGCGACCTCGCTGGCCTCGTCGTTGGGCGTGAGCTCCGGCGGCGAAGGCCACGGGCGGCCTCCATCCACGGGCGCGGCCGGATCAGCGTCGTATCCGGCTGCGGCGCAGCCGGCGTGCGGCGACACCGCGGGCCGCCGGAGCGGGTTGGTGGGGGTGCTGTCCGCGGGTCTCGCGCAGCTGGCGGAGATGTTCGCTGAGGGCGTCGCGGGCGGACTGGCGGGCGCCGCGTCCGGCGGGGCGGTCGAGCAGGGCGCGCGTGGACGCCACGTCACGCCGAGTGGCTGCCGCTGCCGGGGCGGTGCTCGCCGCGGCGGAGCCGGAGGTAGTGGCGCGCATGTGACCGATTTGTACGGCCCGGATTTCGCCGAGGCGCCCGTGCCAGGGCCGCAGCCGTGCTCCGATGATCCGCAGCGGGTCGCGTGCCCCGGAGGTCAGGTCGCCGCGCCGGTGGTCGGGCCGGTCGGGGTGGTATTCGAGGGCGTGCAGCAGCCCGGTGACGGTGGCGCCGGCGTCCCACCACGGTTTGAGCAGGGCCCGGGCCCGCCAGATCTCGATCTTGCCGCCTTTTCGGCCTCCTAGGCCGAGATGTGAGAGCAGGGTGCGGGTGGCTGCGTTTCTGGCTCCGGGGGTGTCGGGGACGTCGTAGGGGTGCCACTTGGGCTGGGAAGTGAGGTGAGTCCGTCTGCCGCCCGTCAAGGGCTTAGTACTCACTGGAGTAGTGGGGAGGTCGCCACTTTCTTCCACAGGGGTCTGACCTGCGGACACGGTGCCCGGCTCCTCGTCGTGCTGGGGGCCGGCGAGGTGGGGGGGTGGAGTGTGGGTAACGAGGGCGTAGGTGGGGGTGCGTCCGGTGTCGGTGCTGAGGAACTCGGCGCTGGCGCCGGGCTCGACGACCACGAGTAGACCGCAGTCGCGGGCCCAGGCCAGGACTCGGGACACGGTGCGGGTGGCCCGGTCGCCTGCGGCGCCGAGGCGGTGGCTGGTCAGGCCGGTGATCAGGCCGGTCTCCCAGTCCATGTGGCACACCAGACGGCGCAGGATCGCCGCCCAGCTGCGGCGTTTGTCCGTCCGCCAGTCCTCGTCGTCGACGAGGCGGGCGACGTAGTCGAGGGCCTCGCGCTGGGAGGTCAGGACCCGGTACTCGCGGTCGATGAAGTGGCGCCATCCCGGGTGCGGGACGAATCCGTCCCGGTGGCGTGCGCGGGCCCGCGCGACGCCCCGTGCCCGAGCACGCCGGCTGGGTGAGAGCGCGCGGCTGGTCAGGCCGGGCCCGCTGGTCGGTCCGGTAGTGCGGCGCGCGCCACGGCCGCGGGGTGTCCGGCGCGGCGCGGTGCCGGCGCGGATGCCGTAGGCGCCGGTAGGGGGCTGCTCACCGAGGGGGAGCTCGTGGAGCAGGCAGAGCTGGGAGGGGCCGGAGGCCAGGGTGAACGCGCCGTGCTCGTAGCAGAGCACGCAGAACCCGGTGCCCGCTGCCGGCGAGCGACCCGATTCCGGGCACGCCGAATTCGCCCCGTGTCTGTAGTGGTTGGCTCCCGGCCCAGGATGTATCCTGGACACGCGAAAGCGCCCCTTCTTGGACGGATGGGGATCGGCCCCGGTTCGCCGGGGCTACGGCGTCACCTCGGGTGCAGGTCCGAGTGACGCGAGAACGAACGGAGACGGCCCCCCTGCCAGGGGGCCGTCTCGTTCTCGTTTAGGAGGCCTTGTTCAGAGGCAGTTCCTCCTGGTCGCGGCCACTTGGTGGGGTCGGCAGCCGATCGCGGTGCTGCATCCCGAGCCGGATCAGCGCAGCGAGTGTGTCCGAGTAGCTCCAGTCGAGATCGACTGCGAGCTGGCGAACCTCGGCGCCCTCGTCGGCGGGCAGCCGGGTGACCATCGTGTCGCGGTCACCCTTGGAAGGGCGACCTCCGTATGCTCCCCGCTTCGGCATGCCCCGGATCGTGCCACAGGTATCTGAAACAGCGGGGTCCCGACGCGCCGTGAGTTCGAGTCTCTCGCTGGTTCACCTAATCGGGACCGGCCGCGCGTCGACTCCGTGCCACCGCTGCCCCCGATCGAGGCCGACGGGACCGCCCTGGAAGTCGACCGCACCGTCTCCCGGGTCGGCACCATCTCCCTCGCCGGGTCCTGGCTACTGGCCGCAGAAATCCTCGGCGGACGACGGGTCACGATCCGCATCTGTCGGCCTGGTCGGGATGCGGCGCAGCCGCAGCGGTGCTCGGCTCGAGCGTGGTCGTCGGCTCGACCGTGGTGAGCTGGGCCGGGAGCCGCAGCGGGAGCAGGTCCTCGTCGTCGCGACGGTCTTGGCTGGGGGCGAACCGGTCGACGGGGTGGGCCATGTCGATGGCTTGGTGCGGGCGGTCGCAGTTGTAGCTGGTGATCCAGGAGTCGAGCGCTGCCTGGGCGGCCGGGACGGTCTCGAAGGGGCCGGTGGGGTCGAGGAACTCGCGGCGCAGGGTCAGGTGGAACCGCTCGACCTTCCCGGTCGTGGTCGGTGATGCGGGCTGGGTGAGTCGGTGGGTGATGGCAGCTGTCGGGTTTCGCTGTCTGGTCCCACCTGATGCTTGACGTTCCTGGCTCGGGTGATGCTTGACGTTCGGGCTAGGAAGATGTCGGCGTCATCGAGGGTGCAGATCAGAGTCGGGCATTTCGGTCGGTGGTGGTCGTCATGGTGGCGGCGTGGTCGGCACGGTGCCGCCGGTCGACCGCGGCCGGCCGTGGCGTTGATCGGCAGGGTGGCGCCGGGTCGAGGGCGCGCCCGCAGGTGCTGTACCAGCATGGTGCTGACCTCCTGGTCGCATGTTCGGAGTCAAGGGCGGGGCGCGTGGCCCCCGCCCCCTATGACCGAACGCCGATCCAACGCGGAACTCGGCTGCACAGGCGCCCGTAGGCCGTTCCGAACTGTCGCCGCAGGTGCCTTTCCTCGACCGCTACCCAGGCGCGCATGATCACGGCCAGTTCGATGGCCAGCAGCGCGGCCCGTGGTGAGCCCCGGGCGACGGCGAGCCCGGCGGTGGCGGCGACGAAGCCCGTGTACTGGGGGTTGCGGCTGTAGTTGTAGACCCCGCCGATGATCAGCTCACCGGTCTCGCCGCCGTTGAGCTGCTGCGGGCTGGCGAACGGCGTCATGCCGGCTCCTGCAAGAGTCGTCCCGGCTGCGGCGACGGCGTAGCCGGCGACGCGCCGGCCGGTCGGCACGTCGCGGCGGAGGGCGAGGGACTCGGTGAGCAGGACTCCGAACGTCGCGTAGGCAGCCCACATCATCATCTGGGTTCCCCGCCGCAGGGTTCCGTTGCGGTCCAGCTCGTTCTGCATCCGGTGCAGAAGCGGGATCACGGCAACCGTGAGGACGGTATTGGCCAGTCGTGCCGCCCGGCTGGCCGTGGTCATGGGTGAGACCTCTCGTGTGCCTGTGTCTCTCGTTCGGCAGCGGACCGTTCGGGGCTGCAGCATGCGCATCCATTCGCGCAACCGCTCTGGTGCGGCCACGGTGCCGGCGCGGATCCCGGGGCGGTGTCGAGCGGCGACGGTCCGGTGGCCACCGTGTGGGGTGTGGCCGGTCGGGGTTCGGCGCGCAGCAGGGGTCGTCCGGTTCCGGCGCGGGCTCGACCGTGATGTGGTGTCGCCCCAAGGTGGCCGGGGCGGCGGTCAGACCGGGCAGGGTCCGTGTCCGCGCGGCGCGGACGGCGTTGAGGATGACCAGCACTTCGGCGGCCTCGTGGATCACCACGACGGTGGCCAGCCCCAGGACACCGAACGCGGCGAGCGGGATCAGCGCACCGATGATCAGCAACGAGAAGCCGACGTTCTGCAGCATGATCGTGCGGGCGCGGCGGGCGTGGGCGAGGTTCTGCGGGAGGTGGCGCAGGTCCTCGCCCATCAACGCGACGTCGGCGGTCTCGATGGCGACGTCAGTGCCCATGGCGCCCATCGCGATGCCGACATCGGCGGTGGCCAGCGCGGGGGCGTCGTTGACGCCGTCACCGACCATCGCTATCCGGCGGCCCCGGGCGATCTCGGGCAGCAGACGAGCCTTGTCCTGCGGGCGCAGTTCCGCGTGCACGACGCCGATCCCGGCCTGCTCACCGAGTGTCGCCGCGGTGCGCTGGTTGTCGCCGGTGAGCATGGCGACCTCGATCCCGAGCGCGCGCATGCGGCGAACGGCTTCGACGGCTTCGGGGCGCAGCTCGTCACGGACGGCGACGGCGCCGAGCAGCGTGCCGCCGCGCTCGAGGAGTACGACCGTCGCCCCCTGGTCCTGCAACCGCGCGACGTCGTCGGCCAACGGGCCGGCGTCGACCCAGCCGGGCTTGCCCAGCCGCAGCTCGACCCCGTCGCGGACGCCGATCAGGCCGTGCCCGGGCACGGCGGTGACGTCGTCGGCGGGCCGTACCGCGACCGACCACGGTGCCGCCTCGGCGGCGGGGAGGACCGCCCGGGCCAGCGGATGCTCACTCCGGGATTCCAGCGCGGCGGCGGTGGCCAGCACGTCGGTGCGGTCCTCGCCGGGTGCGGCGAGAACCTCGACCACCTCGGGTTCGTTGCGGGTCAGGGTGCCGGTCTTGTCCAACGCGACGGCTCGGATCCGGCCGAGTTCCTCCAGCGCCGCACCACCCTTGACCAGCGCGCCGTGCCGGCTGGACGCGCCGATCGCGGCGACCACGGTGAGCGGTACCGAGATCGCCAGCGCGCACGGTGACGCGGCCACGAGCACGACGAGGGCTCGTTCGAGCCAGAGCATCGGGTCGCCGAACAGCGCGCCCAGCCCGGCGATCAGCACGGCCAGGACCATGATCGCGGGAACCAGCGGGCGAGCGATCCGGTCGGCGAGGCGCTGACCGGAGCCCTTGCGCTCCTGGGCCTGCTCGACGATGTGCACGATCCGGGCCAGCGAGCTGTCCGAGGCCGGGGCGCTGACCACGACCTCGATCGCGCCACCGCCGTTGATCGTCCCGGCGTAGAGGTCGTCGCCCGGTCCCGCCTCGACCGGGACCGACTCACCGGTGATCGCGGAGGTGTCCAGGCTGGTCCGCCCGGTGCGGATGGCGCCGTCGGTCGCGGCCCGCTCACCGGGGCGCAGGATCAGGACGTCGCCGACGACGAGGCCGTCAGGGGACACGGTGACCTCGTCGCCGTCACGCAGCACCGAGGCGGTCGGGGGGACCAGCCCGAGCAGGGCACGCAGGCCGCGGCGGGTCCGGGTCACGGCATGGTGCTCGAGCCCTTCGGCGATGGAGAACAGGATCCCGAGCAGGGCGGCCTCGGCGATCTGTCCGAGCGCCACGGCGCCGATCACGGCGATCGTCATCAGGGTGCCGACACCGATCCGGCCGTGGCGCAGGTTGCGCACCGCGTCGGGCACGAACATCGACGCCGCGACCACGGCCGCGACCAACTCGACCCCGCCGATCAGCAGCGCCGGAACACCGGCGACGAGAGCGATCACCCAGGCGGCAGCGAGCAGCACCGCAGCGACCGCGGCGAACTGCAACTCCCGGACCTGCCAGATACGGCCAGGCCCCTCGTCGCCGCCCGCAGTGCTGTCGGCTGCGGGTGCGGATGCAGTGCCGGACTCAGACACGATCCGCCCCTTCCAGCACCGCGTCACCGTCGCCATCGGAGTCGACGGCTGTGCCGTTGTCGACCTCGACCAGCACCGACAGGACGGCGCGGCCCCGGTCGGAGAGCTGGTACATCACCATCCGGCCGTCCCGGCGCGAGGTCACGACACCGGCCGTGCGCAGCTGGCGCAGGTGGTGTGACACCAGTGCCTGCGACGCTCCGACGATCCAGGCGGTGTCGCACACGCACAGTTCGGCCCCCTCGAGGAGGGCGGCCGCGATCCGCAGCCGGGTGGAATCCCCGAGTCCGCGGGCCATACCGGCCACCGGTTCGACACGAGTGATGTCCGGCAGTGCGGCACGGATCCGTTCGGCGTGCGGAAGATCGAGACAGAGCAGGTCACACGCGTCATCCATGGCCATACAAACATTCTAACGGTCGTCGATATGTTTGGGTAGTGCTGCCCGGAGGCGAGAGCGCAGGAGGGCGGACGTACTCTACGAGCCGTCGAAAATGCAGGTCGGTGGCATGACGTCGGGTCCATCAGGACGAATGACCAGGCCCGTTGCCTTCTGAGGAGGGGTGGGTGATCGTGCGTACTGCGATGCGCCGTCCCGCAACCCCATTCGTCGTCCTGCTGCTGGCCGTGCTCGTACACACCGCGTTCGGCCCCCTCCTGGCCTGCGACGACATGACTCAGGAGCAGGCGGTGGCGACCGTCGCCTCCGTCACGGTGCCTCCGGACCACGAGACCGCAGAATGCCCCGGCTGCGGGCCCGACGAGGCTCCCGACGCGGAGAGCCCCACCAGGAGTCCCGAAGCCGGGGATCTGATCTCACCGAACGAGACAGATCCGTGCACCCAGGATCGGCCCTGTCACGGACCGAGCGGATCGCACGCCGCCGAGGACGCCGCGCTACGCGGACTCGACAACCCACGTGACCCGGGCCCCGCACTCGTCCCCGCGTGCCTGGGGCCGGACCGAGCGGAGCGGCCCGTCCTGCCCACGCCGGTGTCGAACCCGGTTCCTCCGGCGGCGGTTCGCACGCCCGTCGCCGTGCTCTGCGTCGATCGGAACTGATCCGCCCGGCTCCAGGTTCGACTGCCCGTGCGTGACCGGCCGCTGAGGCCGTCCTGCCCGACGTCGCGTCCGGAGCCACCGCAGCAGAATTCCGATTCGCGACGCCAGGTCGCCTGGTCTGCCCGGAGGGCCTTCCATGTCACGCGCTACGCGCAACCGCACACCTTCGTCCGACACACCGCGTCGTCTGTCCAACACGACGCTGTCCCTGCTCATCGCCGGCCTGTTCGTCCTCGTCGTGGCCGTGCTGTTCGGCCTCACGCGCCTCGGCAGCGACACCCCGGACAACAGCTCCGAAGCCGCATCGGTCGCGGTCCGCGATAACAGCCACCGGCTGTCGACCGCGCCCGGCGCCACCGTGAACTTCGTGGAGTTCCTCGACTTCGAATGCGAGGCCTGCGGCGCGGTGTATCCGGCGATCGAACAGCTCCGCCAGCAGTACGGCGACCGCGTCAACTTCGTCATCCGCTACTTTCCCGGGCCCGGCCACTTCAACGCCGAGCGTGCTGCCCGCGCGGTGGAGGCGGCCGCCCAGCAGGGCCGGCTCGAGGAGATGTACCGGCTGATGTTCGAGACCCAGGAGGAGTGGGGCGAACAGCAGGTCCCGATGGACGAGCGCTTCCGCGGATACGCCGAGCAGCTCGGCCTCGACATGGCCCGCTACGACGCGACCTACAACGACCCCGCCACCCGCGAACGCGTCCTCGCCGACCGCGAGGACGGGCTGGCCCTCAATGTGCGGGGCACGCCGACGTTCTTCGTCAACGGCGAGCAGCTCAACCCGAAGTCCTACGACGACCTGACCCGTGCGCTCGACGACGCACTGGCGGCGAGCTGATCAACGATGATCGACATTCTCGACAGGCACCGGTCGTCGCGGGCCCCTCGGGCCCGTCTCGGCATCACACGCGGTTCCTGGGGGCACAGTGGGAGTCCCGAGGCGGCCGACGGCACCGGTGAGTGGACCATCCGCCATCACGTGACCAGGACTGTGGGCTCGGCCGGCGCCGCCCTCGCGTTCTTCCTCGCCTGGCGCCTCAGCCGCCGACAGACGATCAGGCGACACCACGCGCAAGCATCCCGGATTCGCCTCCGAGCCTGGCCGACAGACCCGGGCCGAGGCCAGCTGGAAGTCACGAACGACAGCGACGAGCCCGTCCACGCGGCGCTGGTCCGGCCGGTCCGCATCCGGACAGAACGCTCGCGCCGCACCGCGTGGCTCTCCCGGGAGACGACGCTCACCGTCGAGCACCCGATCACCGTCGACAGGGCGCTCTGGCCCGGCTCGTCCATCTCCATTGCCGCAACGGCATTCGACGAGATGCCGGTGCTGTACTTCAGCAGTGCCCAGGGCCGCAGCTGGGTACGCGACGTGCACGGGCACCTCCGCGCGGTCGCTCGTGTGCAAGATCGGGTCCCTTGACGCCGGTCGTGACTCCTGCCGTGCTGAAGCGGCCTCAGTGCTCCTCCGGGGTAGCAGGCGTCGCCGGGGGCGGTCCGTCACCGACCTGCTCGGCAAGCAGGGCACGGAACCGCGGGCAGTCGGCCGGATCGCTGTGCCGGCAGGCGAGGACCTGATCGAGCAGGTCCAGCGCCGCCTGTTGCTCGACGATCCTGCGGGCGAGCACGTCCCGGTGATGGTGCAGGCGCGCCTGCCGACCGTCGGTGCCGCCGTCGAGAAGGGCCCGGATGTCGTCGAGGGAGAGCGCCGCTCGCTTGGCATTGATGATCGCCGCTGCCCGGAAGAGATCGGTTCGCGAGTAGAGCCGGTGCCCACTGCTCGTCCGTGACGGGGAAAGGAGCCCTTCGGTCTCCCAATGACGGAGCACGTGCGAGGCCAGCCCGAACCGCTCGGACACCTCGCCGATGGTCAGACCGGTTGACTTCATGTCGACATGAGCTCCGATCGTGGGGTGCATGACCCACACGTTCCCGAGCGGGCCCGCCTCTGCGCCGATGACCGTGTCGTTCCGATCACGAGAGCTCCGGTGCGATGCCACATTCTACCGGAGCGAGGCGGCTGAGCCGGCCCCGTGCATCGTCATGGCGCACGGGTTCGGAGGGGTCCGGTCCGCCGTCCTCCCGGAGATCGCCACGGCATTCGCCGCCACCGGATTTCAGGTGTTCCTATTCGACTACCGGTACTGGGGCACCAGTGGCGGCCAGCCCAGGGGACTGGTCGACCTCAACGCGCAGCGGGCCGACTACCGAGCCGCGATCGCCCACGTACGGACGCTCACGTGTGTCGACCCGACTCGAGTCGTCGCCTGGGGAACGTCACTGAGCGCCGGGCACGTACTCGAGGTCGCCGCCGATGACGCCGACCTCGCGGCCGCGGTCATCACCAACCCCTACACCGATGGTCGGGCGGCAGCGACGATCGTTCTGCGCACCGCAGGCCGACGGACGGCCTGCGCCCTGCTGCTGCGCGGGATCATCGACCGGATCCGGCGGGCGCTCGGCGCCTCACCGCTCCGCGTCGACCTGGTCGGCGAACCCGGATCCCGCGCACTGATCACCGCCGCCGGGGCAGCGAGCAGCTACCGCGTCGTGGTGCCACCTGACGATCACGGCCGGTCACCCGCGGTTCCGGCCAGGATCGTTCTGGACCTGCCACGAGACCGGCCGGTCACCCGAGCCGGCAGCGTCCGTTGCCCGATTCTGGTCTGTGTCTGCGACCGCGACCGCATCGCTCCCCGCGGAGCCGCGCAAGCAGTGGCACGCCGAGCTCCGCTCGGGCACCTGCAGTCCTACCCCGTTGACCACTTCGGCCTCTTCCACGAACCGTGGCGCAGTCGCGTGGTCCGCGACCAGACCGACTTTCTGTGGAACGTTCTCGACCCGCCGCGCCGAACCCTTGGCGGTCCGAGGTGACCCAGGATCAGCCCGCCGCCCGCGCCTGCTGCTCGACGGACGCGTTGACGACCTGGACCTTGTCTCCCTCGACCAGATCATTGAAGAACATCTGTGCCGGCTCGGGATCGAGCTTCACGCACCCGGCGGAGGACCTGGCCCGGTCACCACCATGGAAGGCCACACCACCGTCGGCGAAGAACACCGACCACGGCATCGGAGCGGGCTGACCATCCGGGCCGTTGAACTCCCCGCTCACGTGGTCGGCGGACTTGCGGTAAACACGAAACGAGTGGCCCACCGGAGTCTCCTGCCCGGCACCGCCGGAGGCGATCGGAACGGGACCGTAGGAGACGGCGCCGTCCTTGACGAGCCACGCTCGTTGGGAATCCAGGTCGACACACGCCCTCGTCGATACCGTGCACGGGGTACCCGGCACCAACGCCTCGGCATGAGCATCCTGAGCAACGGCGCTGCTTTCCGGCCCGGCGGCCGCGACCGCGGTACCGGCCAGACCGACACCGACCACCGCGACCATCCCCGTGAGGAGTGCGCCGACCCGTCGAATCCCGAAGCGCACCCGAGATACCTCCATGCGTCGTCAAGTACCGAGGAGAGCGACGACCTTCCGATTCGTCCCGCTCTCATATCAACGACGGGTGGGCACCACGCGGAGTTGCTTCAGCAGAAGGACGCTCGGTGACCGGCCTGTCACACAGGACGAGCGGTTGGGCGAAACGACGGTAGGTGCGAGCGATGACACTGGTGCCACCGGCCGCGTTACACCGGGCCTCAGGTGCGGCGCGGCCAGGGCTCAGGCGGCCGGACGCGGCTGTCGGCAATGGGTCGTTTCTCGCCACCCGTCGACCGGTCGGGAGCCCGCAGGTTGAGTTGTCGACGACACGCGTCGCTAATCAGCGTCGGAGACGGTCGCGCCGTAGCCGCTCTCATCTTGCTGCCGCTGAGCACTCTCATCCCTGTGGCGCGTCCCATACCGGCTGACATTTCCGTGGTGCTTCCTGCTGGAACGACCTGGCTGGCGTTTCCACTGCGTGTGGAGCGACACCAGGACGACAGCGTTGACGCGCGACACAGATGACAGCGCCGTCGGATCGGCTCCCGGACATGGCCGCTATCCGCTATGGGCGCCGTCCTCGACGACGTCGATCGGGTTGCCGGGATGTCGCACGCGCGGGCCTCGACGCCGCGGTCCGGCGTGCCGATCACATTGGTACGGTTCGGTTACTGTGAGCGACACCGTCGGCGAGCTGAAGGCGCACGAACTCGCCGTCGGCGTCCGCCGGTTCGTCCTTTTTGTCGCTCTGTCCGCGATCGTGTTGATCTGTGGGCTGCACCCGGTCGCGTCGGCGCACGGGCCTGAGCTCGTGGTCGGAGGGGCACCGGCACAGTCGGCGAGTCCACAGTTCGCGAGTGCCGCGGTCGATCAGTCGGCGGACCATCACGACGAAGCCGGGGCCGAGGGCTCCGGAGCGCCGCATCCGGAGCACGATGCTCCGGTCTGCCATGACGCCGGCAGCCATGACGAGTCGACTCTGACCGCTCGCGGGGATCGCCCCGCCGTGCCCGACGTCGTCGCGGGGGCGGGCATCGACGTCCGTGTAGTGGCTGGGCCTCGTGCACCACCGTGGATGGTCGGCGCTGTCGAGACCGCGCCCGCTCGGCCGCAAGGCGGGCGGCACCACCTGACGCTGGCACAGATCTCTCGGACGTAGAGGCCAGGCGACCTCGGGCTCTTTCCCCGGTCGCCGTCTCCTGCGTCCTATCACCGCTCCCTGGTGCGGCGTGTCGCCGCGCCTGAACGAGGTCTGTCATGTCCATGCCTTTCACAACTGTTCCCCTCGATGGCCCGGGCTTCGCGCCCCGGCGCTGTGTGAAGTTGACCGACGTCGTCGGTTCCACCCCGACGGTGTGGATCGACGCACCGTTCGCCTCCGATGGGCGGGGCTTCTGGGCCAAGCTCGAGGGCACCAACCCCGGCGGGATCAAGGACCGCCCCGCCCTGCACATGGTCGAGCAGGCACGCGACCGCGGTGACCTGCAGCCGGGTGGACGGATCGTCGAGTCGACCAGCGGCACGCTGGGGCTCGGGCTGGCCCTGGCCGGTATCGCCTACGGGCACCCGGTGACGCTGGTATCCGACCCGGGAATGGAACCGCTGATGTATCGCCTGCTGCGTGCCTACGGCGCCGAGATGGTGACCGTGCCGTCCGCCGCCGCGTGCGGTGGGTGGCAGCAGGCCCGCCGCGAACGCGTCGCCGAGGTACTCGACCAGCATCCCGGCGCCTGGTGCCCGGACCAGTACAACAACCCCGACAACGTCAGCGCCTACGCCCCGCTGGCGCACGAGCTACGCAGCCAACTCGGCGACATCGACGTGCTGGTCTGCTCGGTCGGCACCGGAGGACACTCGGCGGGCGTTTCCCGCGCGCTGCGCCGGCACCTGCCCGACCTCGAGGTCGTCGGCGTCGACACGGTCGGGTCGACGATCTTCGGGCAGCCCGCCCGGCCGCGGCTGATGCGCGGCCTGGGCTCGAGCATCCATCCGCGCAACGTCGATCACGGCATCTTCTCCGAGGTGCATTGGGTCGCCGCGGACGAGGCGGTCTCGGCGTGCCGGGCGATGGCGTGTGCCAGCTACGCCAGCGGCGGCTGGAGCGTGGGCGCGGTCGGTGCTGTGGCCGGCTGGCTCGCCCGGACCCGACCGCAGGACACCCGGATCGCCGCGATCTTCCCCGACGGGCCGCAGCGCTACTTCGACACCGTCTACAACGACGAGTTCTGCGAGGCGAAGGGGATCACCATCAGCGGCCCACCCGTGCATGACCCGGACGAGATCGACCGACCGGACGCGGTCGAGGTCCACCGCTGGACCCGCTGCACCACCGTGCTCGCACCCACCGGGCCGGAGAGCTGATGCGCGTCCTCGACAGGTACCGGTCGTTCGACCGGCCGGTCCAGCTGCTGCTGCTCAACCAGCTGACCATCAACCTCGGCTTCTACATGCTCATCCCGTACCTGGCCGATCACCTGTCCCAGGGCCTGGGACTCTCGGTGCTGCTCGTCGGGGTGATCCTGGGGGTGCGGAACTTCTTCCAGCAAGGCATGTTCCTGGTGGGGGGCAGCCTGGCCGACCGGTTCGGCTACAAGCCGATGATCGTGGCCGGGTGCGCCTTGCGGACCGGCGGGTTCGCGCTGCTCGGTCTGGTCGACAACGTGACGACCCTGGTCGTGGCCTCGGCCGCGACCGGGTTCGCCGGGGCGCTGTTCAACCCGGCCGTGCGCGCCTACATCGCCCGCGATGCCGGGGAACGCCGGGTCGAGGCGTTCGCGCTGTTCAGCGTGTTCTACCAAGCGGGCATCGTGGTCGGCCCCGTCGTGGGTCTGCTGCTGACCGGCATCGACTTCGCCGTGACCTGCCTGGTGGCGGCGGCGGTGTTCGCGGTGCTCACGGTGCTGCAGATCCGGGCGCTGCCGGCCCGTGGAGGCGACGCCGACGGGGGGACCGACGCGGATCGGCGCCCGGTCCTGGGCCAGTGGCGCGACGTCGCCGCGACCCGCGGGTTCCTGCCCTTCTCGGTCGCGATGATCGGCACCTACGTCTTGTCCTACCAGGTGTATCTGGCGCTGCCGCTGCACGCCCGGACACTGGGCGGGCAGGGCGACCCGGGCACGGCGCTGGTGACCGCGCTCTACGTCGTCTCCGGTGGTGTCACCATCGCCGCGCAGATGAAGGTCACCGCGTGGTGTCGTGCGCGCTGGGGGCCGGCCGGTTCGCTCAGTCGTGGCCTCGTGGTGCTCGGTGCGGCGTTCGTGCCCCTTCTGCTCGCCGATGCCCTGCTCGTCGTGCTCCCCGAGGTCGGCGCGGTGGCCGCGACGGTGGTCGGCGTGGCGGCATTGCTGGCGACGGCGGCGCTGCTCGCGATCGGGACCGCCGTGGTCCTGCCGTTCGAGATGGACACCATCGTCGGGCTCGCCCGCAACCGGCTCGTCGCGACCCACTACGGCTTCTACAACACCGTGTGCGGGGTGGGGATCCTGCTCGGGAATGCGGGGACGGGCTGGGCGATCGATCTTGCCCGCTCCGCCGGGGCCCCCTACGCGCCGTGGCTGGTACTGCTGGTGATCGGGCTACTGTGTGGGCTGGCCTTGGCCGTGCTGTACCGGCGTGGCCTGCTCACCGCACCCGACGATGACATTCAGGCGGCGCCCACCGGACCGGATGCCGATCCTGCGACCATCCGGTTGCGGGCGGTCGACCAGCACGATGACCGGCCGACGCACCCGCTGCCACGCGTCCGTCCGGGCGAACGCGGAGCGGCTGCAGCGTCGGCGCAGACACGCCCCCTGGCCGATCTCCCTGGCGCCGTCCGGCGACGGTGACCACCCAGGGGTGAGGTCCACGACCCCACCCCCGAGGGGCGGCAGGACGACCACATCCCGTGGAGCCTCGCCGATCGGTGACCGCCGGTCAGGCGAGTCGCTGCAGCGTGGCGCCGCCGTCGGTGGAGTGCTCGACGCCGTCGTCGGTCACGACCGTCAGTCGACCTCCGGGCTCGGCGCTGATCGCTTGCGGTGGGCTCGCGGTGCCGCCACGACGCTGCCAGGTCGCGCCCCGGTCGGTGCTGGCGTGCAGCGTTCCGTCCGGTCCGATCCCGTACACGGTGCCGTCGCCGGCCCACGCCAGGTAGGCCAGCAGCGGGCTCCCGGCGACGCTGGTGAAGGTGGCGCCGCCGTCACCGCTGGCCATGACCCCGTCCTCGGTGGTGGCCAGGATCCGGGCGCCGTCCCCGGAGGCCAGGGCGACGTCGAGGGCGGACAGCGGGGCGCGTTCCTGCCAGGTTCGACCGCTGTCGCTGCTGGTCATCAGCAGTCCCCGGGTGGCGTCGAGACCGACGACGCTGGTGCCGTCGGCGTCGAGGGCGTGGAAGTCGACCTCGCCGTGCAGGCTGACCGGCTCCCACGTCGCGCCGCCGTCGGTGCTGCGGACGAGCCCGACCGGGTTCGGTGTGCTGGTGTCCTGGGGGGCGGGGTGGCCGCTGGCGAGGAAGGTGCGCGGGCCGGCGACGGTGAAGCCCATCAGGTCCGGCCCACCGGTCTGCGGCGAGCCCTGGCGCGGGGCCAGTGTCCCCTCGGGGGTGAGGCCGAACAGACCGTGGTGGCCTGCGATGACCGTGCTGCCGTCGGCAGGGTCGACCCCGACCCCGTGCACGTGACCGACCGGCCCGAACAGGCCGGCGGTGGTGTCGGCAGCGGTGGGGGAGGTGGCCGGCTGAGCCGGTCCGCCACAGCCCGCCAGCAGTACGGCGATGCCTGCGGTGAGCAGCGCGTAGGCGGGGCGGGAGCGAGATCTGCGGGGCTTGGGGTTCGTGCGGCGTGCAGGACGTCTGTCGAGCATCAGCAGTGGTGGCTTTCTCTTCAGCCGGGGCGTGCTCCGGCAGCGCGGTGGGCTCGGCGGGCCGAGCCTTGAGCAGGATGTGGAGACCGTCGTGGCTGCGCGGTCATCGACCGTTGCCACATGCCGCGCGGCGGTCGGCAGCGGGCGTGCGGGCAGACAGCGCCCGCACCGCGCACCCGAGCAGGCAGCGCAGAACCGCACGGCCGGGTTCGGATGTGGCGGCCGCGATCACGGCGGACAGCGGAGCTCGGGCAGCGGGTCGACTCGCGCTCTTCGCCATCGGACGGCCTCCCTCGTCGATACGGGCGGGGGGTATATAACACCGAACGGTACATACCCCCCACCCGTATCGGCCAGAGGTGAGGGCGACCTGTCGGTGCCGGCTCACCCTGGCCGGGGGATAGTCAGCCGAGGAGCTCGCGCATCTCGGTGATCTCGGTTTCCTGGGCGTCGACGATCTGCTGGGCCAGTGCCTTCGCCTCGGGGTTGGTCCCGTTGGTGAGTTCGGTCTGGGCCATCTGCACCGCACCTTCGTGGTGGGCGATCATCATCTCGAGGAACATGCGGTCGAAGTCGGCGCCGTTGGCCTGCTCGAGCTGGCCCATCTGGTCGGGGTTCATCATCCCGGCCATGCCGCCGTGATCCATGCCACCCTGGCCCATACCGTTCTGGTCGGGGCCGTCGCCCATCGACTCGTGGTCCATCCCGGGCATGGCGCCGGGGGCGGGCGCGCCCCAGGCGGTGAGGAAGGCCTGCATCTGCGCGATCTCCGGGCCTTGCGCCTGCTCGATCTCGGTGGCGAGCCGGCGGACGTCGTCACTGCCGGCGCGGTCGGTGGCCAGCTTCGACATCTTCACGGCCTGCTGGTGGTGCGGGATCATGCCCTGGGCGAAGGCGATGTCGGCCTGGTTGTGCTCGGCCGAGACCGCGGCGCTGGGAGCGGCGGCGGCGCTGGTCGGGGCGGGTGCCGGGTTCGCGGGTGCGGCGCTGCCGGCGGGGTCCCCACCGCCGCAGGCGGCCAGGACGAGGGCAGCAGTCAGTGTCGTGGCCGCGGTGGCCACGTTGGTGATCTTCATGTGTGGTTCTGGCTCTCCGTGTCGGTGTGATCGGGCCGGATCCGGCGCTCTGTCGCGCCGGGGGCCGATCAGGTCCGCATCACGCAGAGCTGGGCGAGTCTTCGAGGGACGGGCGGTGGCCGCTGGGCCGGCATGCTGCGGGCCAGCTGGCGGGCCGGGGTGACCGAGACCGGGAGCGTCAGGCGCCCGAGGAACACCCACGCCGCAAGCAGCGCGAGCCCGACCGCGGCCAGCACCGCCAGGCACAGGTGCAGCAGGTGAGCGTCGTGCTCACCGTGGTCGGCCGGCATCGGGTCGTCGGTGGCTGCGGCCGACACCGGAGCAGACGGCGGCGTGGACGCGTCGGCTCGCAGGTCGGTGTGTCCGGCCACGGACGCGTCGACCGCAACCTGATGCCCGGTGTCCGTGGCGGGGAAAGCAGCCGGGGCGACGAGCGCGTGCATCCCGACGAGCCCGAGCAGGACAGGCAGGACCAGCAGCACCAGCCGCAGTCCGTGCCGCCTGTTGCCCATATCGGCCACGGTACCGGCGTGCCTGGGCGGCTCCTGCAGGCCGTGCGTGCTGTTCATGTCGGTGTCCCGACCACGGCCAGGACCACACCGGCGCCCACGCCCAGCAGCAACGACACCGCAGCGGTGCCGAGCGCCGTCCACCGCGCCCACGGACGCGACCGGGTCCCCGATCCCTCGTGGTCGACGGGGCCGGCGGTGCCGTCGTGGTCGTTGCCGGGGTCGGTGAAGACGGGTGCGATGGCGCGCAGGTAGTAGAACAGCGAGGCGACGGTGTTGAGCACGGCGAGCACGACCAGCCAGGCCAGGCCACCGTCGACGGCCGCGGTGAACACGACGAGCTTGCCGAACAACACGGCAGTCGGCGGGGTGCCGACCAGCCCGAGCAGCGCGATGACGAGGGCGATCGCGAGCAACGGGTCGCGGTGCGCCAGCCCGCGGTGCCCGTCGATGCTGCGCTGGGCGGTGGCGGCGACCACGGCGAAGGCGGCGATGTTGGTGACGGCGTAGCCGGCGAGGTAGAACAGCAGCGCAGGCTGGGCCAGCGGTGCGCGGCCGGCGACGGCGACGGCCATCAGCAGGTAGCCGACCTGGGACACGGTCGAGTAGCCGAGGAGGCGCAGTATCGAGGTCTGGGCGAAGGCGGCGAGGTTGGCCAGTGTCATGCTCGCCGCGGCGAGGATCGCGACGAGCAGCGGCCAGTCCACGACGTCGGCGGGGATGGCGGTGTCCAGGAGCCGGTAGGTGGCGACCAGGGCGCCGATCTTCGGCAGTGTGGTGATCACGGCGGCGACCGCGGGCGGGGTGCCGTCGGCGACGTCGGGCACCCAGAAGTGGGCCGGGACCGCGCCGGCCTTGAACGCCAGCCCGGCGAGCACGGCGACGAGCCCGACCGCCGCGGCGCCGCCCGGTCCCCGGGTGATCCCCTCGGCGACGCCCGCGTAGCCGGTCGCCCCGGCCACGCCGAACAGCAGGGTGCCCCCGGCCAGGGTGGTGACTCCGGCGAGCGCGCCGGCGAGGTAGTACTTCAGCGCCGCCTCGGTCGCGGTGCCACGCTTCGCCCAGCCGGCCAGGGCGTACAGCGGGACGCTGGCGAGCAGGAACGCCGCGAACAGCAGGACCAGATCGGCTGCCCCGCCGAGCAGCATCGAGCCCAGCGCGCCGAGCTGGACGAGCACCACGAACTCGGTCTCGCGGCGGTGCCCGGCGACGGTGTCGCCGCACAGCGCGAGCAGGGCCAGTGTCGTGACGAGCACGATCGCCCGGGTCGTGTGCGTGGCGGTGTCGAGGACGTAGGTCCCGAACACCACCTCGGGCGGCCGGGTCGCGGCGACGGCGGTGGCGACCAGCCCGACAGCGGCGACGAGTGCGGCCAGCACCCGGATGGTCCACTGGCGCCGGCGCGGGGTCCAGGCACCGAGCAGCAGCCCGGCGACCGCGCCGAGCAGCAGTGCGATCTCAGGGATCAGAGCGGTCGGGTCGCTGTGGACCATCATGTTCATGCGCTCACCGGGCGACCAGGTCATTGACGGTGCGGGCGGCCGGCTCGATCACCTCGAGCAGCGCCCGGGGCAGCAGACCGAGGACGGTGGCGAGCACCAGCAGCGGCGCGATCGCGAGCAGCTCCCGGACGCCGAGATCGGGGAACGGGCGCGGTGTGCCGGGCGCGTCCGGCACGCGGACCTCGCCGGGCAGCATCCGCCCCATGGCGACCAGGAACAGTGCCGCGGTGAGCAGGACACCGGTCACCGCGATGACCGTCGCGACCGGTACCGCGCCCAGGGCTCCGGTGAAGATCTGGAACTCGGCGATGAACCCGGAGAACCCGGGTAGCCCGAGTGAGGCGAACGCGGCGACGGCGAACAGCCCGGCGAAGCGGGGGGTGCGGGTCGCGAGCCCGCCGTAGGCGGTCATGTCGTAGGTGCGGCCGCGCTCGTGCAGCGATCCGGCCAGCAGGAACAGCGCCGCGGTGATCAACCCGTGGCTGACCATCTGGTAGGTCGCGCCCGCGGTGGCCAGCGTGCGGGCCTGCTCGCCGCTGCCGGCGACCAGCCCGGCCGCGCCGAGGCCGAGCAGGACGTAGCCCATGTGGTTGACCGAGGTGTAGGCGATCATGCGTTTGAGGTCGGTCTGGGCGAGTGCGACCAGCGCGCCCCAGAGCACCGAGACCACCCCGGCCACGACGGCGACCAGCGCGAACTGCCGCCAGCTCGCGGGCAGCAGGGGCATCGCGATCCGGACGAAGCCGTAGGTGCCCATCTTCAGCAGGATCCCGGCCAGGATCGCCGACCCGGCCGCGGGTGCCTCGGTGTGTGCGGGCGGCAGCCAGGTGTGGAACGGGAACAGCGGGGTCTTGACCGCCAGGCCGATCCCGATCACCAGCAGGGTCAGCCCGGCGTAGGCGCCGCCGCCGGCGAGCGGATTCTGCTCGGCCAGGGCCGGGATGTCGAAGGTGACCCGCGGTCCGGCCAGGGCGAGCAGGATGAACCCGAGCAGCAGCGCGAGTGACCCCAGGAAGGTGTAGAGGAAGAACGTCAGCGCGGCCCGCCGCGCCGGCGCGCCGGTGCCCCACCCGGCGATCACGAAGTACATGAACACGATCGACAGGTCGAAGAACAGGAAGAACAGGATCAGGTCGAGCGCGACGAACAGGCCCGCGCTGACCGCCTGCAACGCCAGGAACAGCAGCACGAAGCCCTTCGGGCGGGCGATGCCGCGCAGCGTGTAGACCGCCGTCGCGGTGAACAGCACCGCGGTCAGCGCCAGCAGCGGCAGAGATAGGCCGTCGACGCCGAGGTGATAGGAGATCCCGGCGCTGGGAATCCACGCGAGCCGCTCCACCGAGCCGTAGCCGGTGTCGGGCAGGCCGGCCCAGACCACGGCGACGAGCCCGAGCTGCACCAGCCCGGTCGCGACCCAGGCACCGGCGAACACCCGGGTGCCGGCACGGGCCGGCACCACCGACAGCGCGACCGCGACCAGGGCGGGCAGGAACACGATCAGCGACAGCAACGGGTCACCCCACAACGAGGACGAGGACGGCCAGCGCGGCGAGCAGGGCGAACCCCACCGATGCCTGCGCGTAGTACTGGTGCAGCTGCCCGGTCTGCGGGCGCCGGGCGGCCCGGCCGAGCGCGCGGGCGCCGTCGGCGATCCCGGACACGGCACGGTCGACACCGCGCTCGCCGTGCGCGGTGACCAGCGTGGCCAGCCGGGCGGTGGCGCGTGCCGCGCCGGCGGGGACGCGAGCGAGGCCGTGATCGTCGACCCGGGCCAGTGCCCCGGCCAGGACCAGCACCGGCCGGGCGAGACCGCGCTGGGCGAGCCACTCCAGGTCGATCCAGCGCACCAACAGCCCCGGGGCCGGAACCCGCTCGGCGTAGTGCCGGGCCACCAGGACGCCGATCCCGGCGAGCACGGCGGAGGCCGCGAGCTCCGAGGCCTGCGGGGCCGGCTGCGGGCGCAACGGCGCCGGCCCCAGCGCCGGCAGCCCGGCCACCGCGGCGGCGACGGCGAGCACGACGGTCGTCGCCACCGCCGGGACGGGCAGGCGAGCCGGCCCGCTGCCGGTGACCGGGCCGGCGGTGGGGCGCCAGACCAACCACAGGGCCCGTCCGGCGTAGAACGCCGCGGTCCACCCGGCGACCAGCCCGGCCACGTACAACACCGGCGAGACCGCCGGTGTCGCGGCCAGCACGGCGTCCTTGCCGACCCACAACCCGAACGGCGGCAGGCCGGCCAGCGCGAGTGCCCCGACGGTGAACGCGGCCCCGACCACCCGGTGGCGGTGTGCGGCGCCCCGCAGGCCACCGGTGAGGCTGCGGCTGCCGAGGGTGGCCAGCCACAGGCCGGCGACCAGGAACAGCAGGCTCTTCGCGGCGGCGTGCGCCACGGTCTGCAGCGCCCCGGCCTGCGTCGCGGCGGTCCCGGCGGCCAGCACGATGAACCCGATCTGCGAGCAGGTGGACGCCGCGAGCAGCTGCTTGAGGTCGTCCTGGACCGCGGCGACCAGGCCCAGCACCAGCGCCGTGGCCACACCCACCCACGCCACGAGCGGCGCCGCCCAACCGGTGGCCTCCAGCGCCGGGGCGATCCGCAGCAGCAGGTAGCCACCGGCGGCGACCATCGTCGCCGAGTGCAGCAACGCCGAGGTGGGGCTCGGCCCGTGCATCGCCCCGGACAGCCAGAAGGACAGCGGCAGCTGCGCGGACTTCCCGAGCGCGGCCAGCACGACGCCCGCGACCGCGAGGTGCAGCCAGCCGCCGTGCAGGCCGGGAAGCTCGGCGAGCGCCATCGCACCCGCGCCACCGGCCAGCACCGCGCCCGCGGCGACATACAGCCCGAGGTCCGCGGCGCGGGTGGTCAGGAACGCGACCGTCCCGGCACGGCCGGCCGCCCGGTCGTCGAGCCGGTAGCCGATCAGCGCCCAGCTCATCGCGCCCATGACCTCCCAGGCCATCAGCAGCACCGGCAGCGTCGTAGCGGTGACGGTCGCCAGCATCGCCCCGGCGAAGATCAGCATCAGGCCGTGGAACCGGCCGGTCCGCAGGTCCGGCTCGGCCGCGGCGACGACGAGCGCGGCGAGCAGCACCGCGGCGACCAGCACGACCAGCACCGCCGACAACCCGTCCACCGCGAACCCGGCCCGCACACCGGCCAGCAACGCCACCTCCGACGCCGGCCGGGTCACCGCGGCGGCCACCGCGACCGCGAGGGTGACCGCGGCCGTCGCGACCCCGGCCGCGGTGGCGCCGCGGGTGGGGCGGGCGATGAGCAGCACCGCCCCGGCCACGGTGGGCAGACCGATGAGGAGGGCGAGGAGCAGGGCACCGGGCACGGCTCAGCCCTCCAGCTCGGCGGCCGAGTCGGTCATGTCGACGCGCTTGGCCCGGTAGATCGCCGTGACCACGGCGAAGCCCATCGCCATCTCGATCGCCATCGCGGTCACCACCGCCACCACGATCACCTGGCCGTCGGAGGCGGCCGGGGCGAGGAAGTACCAGAACGCGGCCGCGGCCAGGATGATCCCGTTGATCATCAGCTCGAGGCCCATCATCAGCATGACGATCGACTGCTGGGTGAGCGCGCCGAACAACCCGATGCAGAACAGTGCGGCGGCCACCAGCAGGAACGCCTCGAGGATCATCGACCGACTCCTCCGCCGGCCGGGTCGTCGGCGCGCTCGGCGTCGTGGTCGTCGCCGAGCCGGTCGTAGCGCCCGCGCCCGGTGGCCAGGACCACCGTGGCCACGATGGTGGCGAACAGCGTCACGCCGAGGGTCATCATCGTCAGCATGTGCGGCCCCATCAGGGCCTCGCCCAGCGCGACGGTCGGGTCCGGTGCCGGCGCACCGCGGCGCTGCGGCCAGTCCACGACGAGGATCCCCGCGGCCAGCCCGGCGAAGACGACACCGCAGATGGCCGCCGCGCCGCGGGTGTTGTGGAACATCGACATCGGCATCAGCCCGGCCGGGTTCATCATGAACATGACCATGAACACGGCCATGATCACCATCTCGATGATCATCATGAGGATGATGACGACGCCGAGGTAGGCCAGCCCGGTCATCAGTACCATCGCGGCGACCGCGAGAAAGGAGACCAGCAGGCAGAACGTCGCGCGCGCCATCGAGTCGACGACGAACACCAGCACGCCGGAGGAGATCGCCAGCAGCGCCAGCAGGCCGAACACGGCGAAAGCCATCTACATCCCTCCCCGGGCCAGCACGACGAGCGCGACGACGAGCGCCTGCACGATCGTCAGCGGCACGAGCACGACCCACGAGATCTCCGCCCAGCGGTCCATCCGGATCGTCGGAAACCGGTGGCGCAGCCAGACCAACACCGCCAGCACCGCGGCGGTCTTGAGCCCCACCCATACCCAGGCGGGCAGCCACGGCCCGTGGCCGCCGCCGAGGAACAACGGGACCGCCATCGCCGCAGCGGCCACGAGCAACAGCCGGCGCCCGGCCGCGAACAGCAACCGGTCCACACCGGACAGCTCCGCCGCCGCGCCCCCGGCGGTGTCCCGGGCGACCGGGGCGTCGAACGGCCCCCAGAACGCCATCGCGGCCGCACTGAGCAGGTAGACGACGAACGCCGCCGGCATCAGCACGACGAACCACAGGCCGGCCTGGGCCTCGACGATGTCGGTGATCCGCAAACTCCCCGCCGCCAGGGCCGCGGTGATGATCGCGAACATGTGCGGGAGCTCGTAGGACAGCCCCTGGGCCACGAACCGGTACCCGCCGACCAGCGACAACGCCCCGTTGGGGCCCCAGCCCACCAGCCACACAGCCGCCCAGGCCACGACCTCCATCGCGTTGAACCAGACGACACCGACCGACAGGTCGGCAAGCGGGCGCTCGCCCAGCGGGACGACGGCCGCCGCCAGCACCGCGGCGACGACCAACGACACGATCCCCGCCCACCGCAGCAACCCGTCGGCAGCCAGCGTCGTGCGCCGCTGCCCGATCACCAGCCGCGCCGCCGCGCGGACCGGCTCAACCACCGCAGCCCGAACCCCGGCCCGCCCACCGGCAGCCCGGGCGCCCACCGCGACGTCGAGGACGGCGACGAACCACACCGCCACGACCATCCCCGCCGGGAGCAGCAGGATCGCCGGGCTCATCGTTGCTCCTCACCGGGGCCGGGGACCGCGGTGGCGGCCACGACCCCGTCGACGTCCGGATCCAGCGCCGCGATCAGCAGCCGTGCCGCGGCGAACTCAGCGCCGGCCAGGCGTGCCCCGAGGGCGGCGGGGCCCGGGCGTACCGGGTCGTCGACCGGTGTCCCGGCAGCGCGAGCCTCGATCCGGACGAGGCGCTGCTCGAGCAGGTCCGCGACGTCGATGCCGGCACCTGATGCCGTGCCGCGCAGCATCAGCCGCAGCACCCTCGATCGGCGGACCGTCCGGACCAGACGCGCGAGATCGGCCACGGGTTCGCCGCGGCGCAGGCGGTCGCGCAGCACGCGGGCGCGGGTGGCCGGGCCGTGCCAGCCGGCGATGGCCAGGATCCGTGCGAGCGCGTCCAGGTCGCGCACCGCGGCCGATACCGGCGCCGGGGCCGGCGGGCGGGGCTGGACGGCGTCGAGCACACGTGCGGTGGCCGAGGCGATGACGTCGCCCTGCAGCTCGACGTCGACGACCAGCCCGGCCGGCCACTCCGGGAGTACCGGCCCCAGCGGCAGGTGCAGGACATCGAGCGCGAGGCCGTCGCGGTCGTCGGCGACGTCGGCCATGCCCAGCCCACCGGGCAGCGGCATGTCCATGTGGTGATGGTCGTGTCCTCCACCGTGCCCACCGTTGTGTTCACCGTGCGCGCCGTGGTCGGGCTCGTCAGCGACGCCGGAGTCGTCGGGGGTGTGCTGCTGGCCGGTGTGGTCGCCGTGGTGGTCGTGGTCGGTGTGCTCGCCGGGCCCGCCCGCGGCTGCCTCGCCGTAGTCGTGCCCGCTGTGTTCGTGTCCGTGCGCGGCATCGTCGGCTCCCCGGTCGTCGGCGAGATCGGCGGCGGCCGCGGCGGCTTCGCGTCGTGCGTGTCGCGCGTCCGCGAGCCGCACGGGGATCGTCGCGAGCGTGTCCTCCAACTCTGCCGGCGTGGCGTCGTCGGCCAGCTCGACGCGCACTCGTGGCGCGGGGATCTGCCGCCACAGACCTTCGACGACCTCGCGTAGTTCCGGCCCTGCGCGTCCGGCCACGACCAGCACGTCGGCGTCCGCCGGACCGGTCGCCTCCGGCCAGCCACGTAGCCGCACCGCCTCGTCGACGTCCAGGTGCACCTGCGGGTAACCGGCGACTCCGACGATCAGGACGTGCGGAACGCGCGCGGTGAAGCGCAGCAGAGCGGCGGTCAGGTCCATCGCAGCGCTCCTTCGCGCCACGCATACAGGACCCCGGCGAGCAGGATGGCCAGGAACAGGAACATCTCCACGACCGCGGTCGTCCCCATCGTCGCGACCACGACCGTCCACGGGTACATGAAGATCATTTCCATGTCGAAAGCCAGGAAGATCATCGTCACCGTGTACCAGCGGACGTGAAACCGCGAGACCGCGTGCTCGACCGGTGGCAGGCCCCCCAGGTGCGGGAGCCGACCCCCCGCAGCCGGGCCGACCGCGACCAGTCGGGATACCCCGACCACTGCCGCCACGAGGATCAGTACCACGCCGGTAAGGATCGCCAGCGGAACGAACTCCCCCACCCCGGCCCCCTCCTGATCGGCCGCAACGGGCGCATACCGTACCCCCGCAATGCATCCGACGCGAGCCGAGTCACGCCTCTGCCTGATACCCCCCGGGGGTGTAAGAAGCGAATACCCCCTTAGGGTATCGACGCTCGGAGGAATCATGACCCGACTCGGGTGCGACCGCTGCCTCGACGTCCACGAGGCGGCCGCACGAGCAATGGGCGTCACTGAAGCCGACATCGAACTGGCGCGCTCCGGTACGGCAGTCACCGCGGCCGACACCGCAGCCGTCGAATTCGGACTGCTGTGCTACATGCGGCCGAGGGGCATGACTGACGCCCGGACGGACGAGCTGCACGCGTGCGGTTTCAGCGATCGAGAGATCGCCGACATCGTCGTGGTGGTGACCCTCAACGTGTTCACCGGGACGTTCAACCTGGTGAGCGGCCTCTCGCGGCCGACCATTGATGCCGCTACCCCCTAGGGGTATCGTTGGTGACGATCTCGAGGAGGTAGAGCGATGCAACACGGATACGCCGCCAACAAGGACGCGCACGCCAAGCGGATGCGTCGGATCGAGGGGCAGGTCCGCGGGATCAGCAAGATGATCGAGTCGGACAAGTACTGCATCGACATCCTCACCCAGGTCTCGGCGGTCAATAAGGCACTCGAGGCCGTCGCGCTCGGCCTGCTCGACGAGCACCTCAAGCACTGCGTCGCCGACGCCGCCGGTGAGGGTGGCGCGGTCGCCGACGAGAAGATCCAGGAAGCCAGCGCCGCGATCGCGCGCCTGGTCCGTTCCTGACCCCAGGCCCCGAAGACCCGGAAACCGGAGCGGCGAGCCCGTCTCCGGTGACCGGAGCCTGCCCGCATCCGACGCGCGGGCCGTCACGAGGAGGTACCCCGTCATGAGCATCGCCACCTACACCGTGTCCGGTATGACCTGCGGTCACTGCGTCAGTTCGGTCACCGAGGAGATCAGCGAGGTCGCCAGCGTGACCGACGTGTCGGTGGACCTGCCCACCGGCGCGGTCACTGTCACCAGCGACGGCGAGATCTCCGCCGACGTAGTCCGCGCGGCCGTGCAGGAAGCCGGCTACGAGCTCACCTCTGGGGGCCTAGAGCCCCGATCGTCTGTCCGCCACCCGGTACGGGTCACGGCCTCGCTACTGCGCGACGGTCGTCCACCCGCATCGGGTCCTGCCGAAGGACTTCCACGATGAAGACCGCAGCACGACTGTCCGCCTACGGTGCGGCCGTCGTCCTCTTCGGTGCCGGCGCTTTCGCGACCGGCATGACCGTCGCCCCGACTGACCACCTGCGCCCCACCGCCCACAGCGGCCCCGCCGGTTCCGGTGCCGGGCATGGAGCAGCACCGGCCGCGAGCCCGGCGCCGCAGACGCAGCCCGCCGGGCACGGCGACGACCACCGCGAGGGAGGCCACTGATGACCACCACGACTGCGCAGCCGGACCGGCACGGCACGACCCAGGAGATCGAACTCGCCATCGGCGGCATGACCTGCGCCTCCTGCGCCAACCGGGTCGAACGCAAGCTCAACAAGCTCGACGGCGTCACCGCCACCGTCAACTACGCCACCGAGAAGGCCCGCGTCCACGCGCCCGCGGGCATCAACACCGACGAGCTCGTCAGCACCGTCGCATCCGCCGGCTACTCGGCGACCCTTCCGTTCGTCGACCAGGCCGGCGACCGGACCGAGGACGACGACGATCGTGCCGACGACGAGCTGCGCGCCCTGCGCGAGCGGCTGATCGTCTCCGCCGTGCTCGCCGTGCCGGTGATCGCCCTGTCGATGATCCCGGCGCTGCAGTTCACCCACTGGCAGTGGCTCTCACTCGTGCTCACCGCACCGGTGTGGGCCTGGGCGGGCGCCCCGTTCCACCGGGCCACCTGGACCAACCTGCGCCACGGCGCGGCCACCATGGACACCCTCATCTCGATGGGCACGACCGCGGCCATGGCCTGGTCGGTCTATGCACTGTTCTTCGGCACCGCCGGGACCCCCGGGATGGTGCACCCGTTCGAGCTGACCGTGGCGCCCACCGACGGCGCCGGGAACATCTACCTCGAGGTCGTCGCCGGGGTCATCACCTTCATCCTCGCCGGCCGCTACTTCGAGCAGCGCTCCAAGCGGCGCGCCGGCGCCGCCCTGCGCGCCCTGCTCGAACTCGGTGCGAAGGACGTCGCGGTGCAGCGCGGCGGCGCCGAGACCCGGATCCCGGTCTCCGAACTCGTGGTCGGCGACCGGTTCGTCGTCAAGCCCGGTGAGAAGATCGCCACCGACGGCACTGTCGTCGAGGGACGGTCCGCGGTCGATGCCTCCATGCTCACCGGCGAGTCCGTGCCGGTCGAGGTCACCGTCGGCGACACCGTCGTCGGCGCGACCGTGAATGCCGGCGGACGGCTGGTCGTCGAGGCCACCCGGGTCGGCTCCGACACCCAGCTCGCCCAGATGGCGAAACTGGTCGAGGACGCCCAGAACGGCAAGGCCGCCGTCCAGCGCCTCGCCGACCGCATCTCCGGGGTGTTCGTCCCGATCGTCATCGTGATCGCCGCGGTGACCCTCGGGTTCTGGCTCGGCGCCGGCGTCGGCGCGACCGCGGCGTTCACCGCCGCCGTCGCCGTCCTGATCATCGCCTGCCCGTGCGCACTGGGCCTGGCCACCCCGACCGCGCTGCTGGTCGGCACCGGCCGCGGCGCCCAGATGGGCATCCTGATCAAGGGTCCGGAGGTGCTCGAATCCACCCGCCGGGTCGACACCGTGGTACTGGACAAGACCGGCACCGTCACCACCGGCACGATGACCCTGGCCGGCATTCACACCGCCGACGGCGTCGACGAGACCACCGCACTGCGCCTCGCCGGCGCGCTGGAGACCGCCTCCGAACACCCCATCGCCGCCGCCATCGCCACCGGCGCCACCGAACGCACCGGTGACCTACCCCGCGTCGAGGAGTTCACCAACCACGAAGGCCTCGGCGTCCACGGGGTCGTCGACGGTCACGCCGTCCTCGTCGGCCGACCCCGGCTGCTCGAGCAGTGGTCGGTCCCCCTCACCGCGGAACTCGCCGACGCCGCCGCGGACGAGGCCGCGAAGGGCCGCACCACCGTGGCCGTCGCCTGGGACGGCCAGGCCCGCGCCGTGCTCGTCGTGGCCGACACGATCAAGGCCACCTCCGCCGAGGCGATCGCCGAGTTCCGCCGCCTCGGGCTCACCCCCGTCCTACTCACCGGCGACAACCAGGCCGTCGCCGACACCGTCGCCGCCGAAGTCGGCATCGAACCCGGCCCGAACACCGTCATCGCCGAGGTCATGCCCGCCGACAAGCTGGCCGTGATCGAACGACTGCAGGAGCAGGGCCGGACAGTCGCGATGGTCGGCGACGGCGTCAACGACGCCGCCGCCCTCGCCCGGGCCGACCTCGGGCTGGCCATGGGCACCGGCACCGACGTCGCCATCGAAGCCTCCGACATCACCCTGGTCCGCGGCGACCTGCGCGCCGCCGCCGACGCGGTCCGGCTCTCCCGCCGCACCCTGGCCACGATCAAGACCAACCTGTTCTGGGCCTTCGCCTACAACACCGCCGCCCTTCCCCTGGCCGCGGTGGGCCTGCTCAACCCGATGATCGCCGGCGCGGCGATGGCATTCAGCTCCGTCTTCGTCGTCGGCAACAGCCTGCGACTGCGCCGCTTCCGAGGACACGCGGCCTGACGACCGCACCTGCACAGCGCCGCTCTCCACCATGGAGGGCGGCGCTGTCGTGTACAGCTCCTCGTGGAGGAGCACTCCCTGGTCCGGACCCGTCGTGGCCCCGTCCCGAGGGGGGCGGGCGGGGACACGACGGCGGGCCGCCGAGTAGCCCATCGCAACAGTAACGACCCGTGTCAAACCGGGCACGCATAGTCAGTGACTGTTTTGAGCTGCGGACACGCGGCGAACGGTGCCGCGGGATGCGGGGTCCTGGCTACGAAGAAGCTGATGTGAACGACGGCCGAACGACAGTGCCTGTGCCTGGCGTACTTGGCGCCTCAGCGTGCGCCGGACCGGGTGGCTCGGAGCTGTGCCGCCGGTCTTGCGCCGCGGCGGGTAATCGCCTGGTGCAGCGTGTCAGTCGACGGCTACTCCTCAGGCCCCGACGGGCCCGGCCCACGACACTTGGCTACACAAGCATGCGCTCAACCATGACACCGCCGAGCACTTCGAAGGCATCTGGCGCGGCTGCTCGTCCGCGCTAGTCGGGAAGAACAACTACCTGGGCTTTCACTCCGTCTGGCTGACCATCACCCGAGACCCCACCACCGACTCCCGGACCCGTGCGCTCGGCGAGTGGCTCGACAAGGTCGACAAGGCCGTCGTCTCAACGACACTCACCGAGACCCCGTGGTCGAACTCCCGGATCTTCAACGACGCCCGCACTGCGGTCAACACCCTCCGGGCCGAGGAGGGTACGAACGTCCTCGTCATGAACAGCGCCACGCTCATCCAGTCGCTGCTCCACGAGGACCTGGTCGACGACCTCCGACTCGCCGTTGTGCCGGTCATGCTCGGTGGAGGCCTGCGGCTCCTTCCCGATGATGCTGCTGGCGCCTGGGGGCTCGCCTCGACGACGATCCTGCCGCACGGCGCGGTCTCGCTGCACTACAGGCGGGAGCAATGACCGAATCGGCCTCGCAGCTCAGCGCCGCCGGAGGCGGCGCCCTTGATGCCGAAGGGAGGCTCTAAACACAGCGCGCTGATGCGACAGTGTCGTGTCCCGGCTGATGCTTGACGTTCCGGTCTCACCTGATGCTTGACGTTCGGGCCTGATCGGCTTTCCTACTCGTTGTCCTTGCTGGACAGCGTGGGTGGGGAGGCCGGGATTGGCCCTGGTGGACATGACCGTGGTCGAGCAGCGCTACCGCGCCGTGCTGGCCGTCGAGCAAGGTGAACCGCGCTATCAGGTCGCGGCCCAGTTCGGCGTCTCACGCCAGACCCTGCACACCTGGATCGCCCGCTACCGCGCCGACGGCCTGGCCGGTCTGGCCTCGCGGTCACGCCGCCCGGACGCCTGCCCCCATCAGGCCAGCGAGGCGGTGGAGGTAGCGGTCTGCGAGATGCGCCGCGGGAACCCCCGCTGGGGACCACGGCGCATCGCCCACGAGCTCGGCTTCCGCTTCGGGGAGCAGGCCCCGTCGCGAAGCACGGTCGCGCGGATCCTGCACCGCAATGGCCTGGTCGAACCCCGGCGCAGGCGCAAGCTGCGCTCGGACTACCGCCGCTGGGAACGCCCGGAGCCGATGCAGCTGTGGCAGCTCGACATCGTCGGCGGCATCCACGTCCGCAGCCCGGACGGGACGGTCACCGAGGCGAAGATCGTGACCGGGGTCGATGATCACTCCCGCTTCGCCGTGATCGCCACGGTGATGGTCCGAGCGACCGGCCGGGCGGTCTGCCTCGCCTTCGCCGAGGCGCTGCGCCGCTACGGCATCCCCGACGAAGTGCTGACCGACAACGGCAAGCAGTTCACCGCCCGCTTCGGCCGCGGCGGCGAAGTCCTGTTCGACCGGATCTGCCGCGACAACGCCATCACCCACCGCCTCACCCAGCCCGCCACCCCGACCACGACCGGGAAAGTGGAGCGGTTCCACCAGACCCTGCGCCGGGAACTGCTCGACCACGCCGAACCCTTCGACTCGCTGCTGGCGGCGCAGGCGGCGCTGGACTCCTGGATCAGCGACTACAACTGCGCGCGTCCGCACCAGGCGATCGAGATGGCCTGCCCGGTCGACCGCTTCGCTCCCAGCCAGCACCAGCGCGGCGACGAAGAGCTGCTCCCGCTTCGGCTGCCCGCACGACTGACCACCGCCCCCGCTCCCGGCGACGAGACCGGTCCTGACCCGGCCGACGAGCCGACCACCGAGGTCGAGGCCTATCGGGGTGGGCCAGTGGAGTTCGAGCGGGTCGTCCCCGCCTCGGGGAACCTCGCGGTGCTGGGCAAACAGTTCTGGCTCGGCCCGCACCGCGCCGGGATCACGGTCACGTTCTGGGCCGACAACCAGGTCATCCACCTCACCGCCGGCCGGGCCCGAATCAAGACCGTCCGCTCGCCCTACACCGACAACCAGCTCGCCACCCTCGCCGCGACCGGAGGCCGCCCCGCCGGGCCCTCCCCGCTACCACCGGTCGAACCCGACGGCACCGCGATCGAGGTCGACCGCACCGTCTCCCGTCAAGGCCTGATCAGCGTCGGTGGGTGCTGGAACCTCGCTGCGGAGATCCTCGGCGGACGCCGGGTCACCATCCGCATCGACGACCACGTCCTGCTGATCTTCGACCCCGACACCCGCGAGCTGCTGCGCACACGGCCGAACCCGCTGACCTACGACCAGGCCCGCCACCTGCGCGGCGCCCGACCGGCCGGGCCCCCACCACGCCCGTCGGTCGAGCCGGTCACCGTCACCCGCCGGGTCTCTGCCACCGGCACGATCATGATCGCCCGACAGTTGATCGCGCTGGGCCGCGAGCAGGCCCGCACCGTGGTCACCGCCCACGTCGCCGAGCACACGATCACCGTCGACCTCATCGACGGCGCCCAACGCACCTACAGCCGCACCACGACCGGCGCGATCCGTAATCTCAAGGCCCAGACAGACCGCACAGTTTCCTAGCCCGAACGTCAACCATCACCCGGGACAGGAACGTCAAGCATCAGGTGAGACCCGACAGCGCTGATGCGACAGCGCTGCTGCGCTGCGGTGACTGTGCTTCGGCGACGTCGGTCCGTGGCGTGGTCTGACCCCGCTGACGGAGAACGTCGGGCGGTCAGCGGGGCCCGACAGTCAGCGCCGCATCAGCACAAACACTCCCCAACCGAGGTGTGAGCGCTGGTAGAGCAGGTGCTTACGCGGGGAGGAGTCGAGTTCTGTCCGGAACTCGTCGTAGAGATCGTCATCAGGGTGGGCGTCAAGCCACCGTCGGATCGACAACCATTGCGAGGCCGCGTAGCGATCCCAACTGCAATGCCACTTAGTTAAGCTCGCTCCTGCGTAGCTGTGTGGCGCAGTAACTCCCGTGCGGCGGTGCCAGTGCTGCACGGTCGGCACACGTCTCTCACGCCTAAAGTATTCCCATCCTGGCCGCCTCGCGCCCTTCGTTGCCACGGCCTGTCGTTCTTTTTCCACAGACACAATCACGATCGCTACTATTCGGCCAGTTCGCCCCCGGCGTGTCGAGTCGAGAATGGCGGGAATGAACGGCCTGCCGTCGTATCATTCAGGCATGTCGAGTGACACCCCTGGTGTGCGGCCGTTAAATGGGAAGCTGACCGATCATGTTTCGGTCGGAGTTCTCACCCGGATCGTACCGCGATCGGTGGTTGACGAAGTGCTGGCCGAAACGGGGCGGGTACAGAAACGGACGCGGTCGCTACCCGCTCATGTCGTCGTGTACTTCGTGCTCGCACTGGCGTTGTTCACCGACGGCTACGAAGAAGTAGTCCGAAAACTCGTGCATGGATTACGGTTCGCGCGAGTCTGGAGTCGAGACTGGGCAGTACCCACGACAGGAGCATTGTCGCAAGCCCGGCACCGATTGGGCGCCGAGCCGATGCAGGCCCTGTTCGACCGCGTCGCCGTACCGTTAGCCCGAGCGGGGACACCGGGTGCGTGGCTGCGGGGTTGGCGACTCATGGCGATCGACGGTGTGATGATCGACCTGCCAGACACCGAGGCGAACCTGGCGGACTACGGCAAGCCCGAAGGGGGAACCCGGCGACCGTTCCCACAGCTGCGCGCGGTCGGCCTGAGCGAATGCGGCACCCACGCTCTGGTCGCCGCCGAACTTGGCACGATCTACCAGGGCGAACGCGAGCTCGCCGGCCCGCTGCGCGACCGGGTCACCCCGGAAATGCTGCTCATCGCCGATCGCGGTTTTCACAGCTACGAGCTCTGGCGGGAGTACCTGGCCACCGGCGCGGCGCTGCTCTGGCGCGCCTGGTCAACAATCACTCTTGAGCCGACGACGGTCCTCGACGACGGCTCCTACCTCGCCGAGATCAGCAACAAGGCCTCCCGTTCCAGTGCCACCCGCATCCCGCTGGCCTCGGTCCCGAACAGCCCGCACCTGGCCAGCCACATCACCGTTCGAATCATCGAGTATCAGATCGAAGGGCACACCGATTCGGAGGGAAAGTCCGAAACCTTCCGGCTGATCACCTCGATCCTCGACCCCGAGCAGGCCAACGCCGTTGAACTCGCCAACGCCTACCATCAACGATGGGAAATTGAATCATCGTTCCGCGAACTGGAAATTCAGTTGCTTGGCGGGTGCGGACTTCGCTCAAAAACCCCTGAACTCGTGCGCCAGGAGATGTGGGGTCTGCTCATCTCCCACTACGCGGTACGCGCATTCATGGCCGAGGCCGCTGACACCGTCGACCTCGACCCCGACCGACTATCGTTCACCCGAACCTTGAACATAGTCCGCCGACAGGTCGCCGACCCGCCGGCATTTTCCCCCCACCGCTCAACGCCAGAACCGTGAACGAGCCATCGCCGAAACGATCGAGCGCCAGAACGTCCGCCGCTATCGAACCTACCCACGAGTCGCCAAGAAGGGTAATCGTCACAGCTTCCCTACAAAGAAGCCCGAACATCGGCAACATCACTACAATCCACGACCAGCGATCCTGAAGCCTGATGTCACCCAGCTAGCCTAACTAAGTGGCATTGATCCCAACTGTCCTCGTCCGCCATTACCACCTCGACTACGTCGTACCCGAGGCTGGCGAAGTGGTCGAGCAGGTGTGACAGCTCGGCGAAGCTGTCGGGAGACTCCGCGTGGCAGGCCGCCAGGGCTTCCTGGCTCTGCGGGCGCAGCTTCCAGTACGGCGCGCCGAGCAAGAGGACGCCGCCGGGGCGGACGCTGCGTTCCAGTAGGGCCAGTGTTCCCGTGACCGCGTCCTGCCATCCCGGTCCGCCACCGATCCAGCTGGCGCCGACGCAGGACGCTACGTCGACGCTGGAGTCCAGGACAAACCCCGCGGCATCGTCGTGGCGGAAGGCGACCTGCTGTTCCACACCCAGTTCTCGGGCGCGGGCGTCGGCATCGGCGATGAAGGCGCTGCTGACATCGACGCCCGATCCCGTGTGGCCGAAGTCCCGGGCCCAGGTGCACAGCATCTCGCCTTTGCCGCACGCGAGATCGAGGATGCTCGCTCCTCTGGACAGGCGCAAAACCTCCCCGAGACTGTGCAGTTTGTGCTCGTCGAACGGATTGACGATCCGCGATTCGGCTTCGCGAATAGTGAAACTACGAGGTAGATCCATGTCTGTTGTGCTGCCTCACGTCTACGGGGTTCATGAAGGACGTGTGATCGACAGAAGTCGATCGAGACAGCACGGTCATGGGTTGCCAACTCCACTCAGCGGACGGACCGACTCCACTCAGCGGACGGACCGAGGCGGCGCGACACTAGCGGCAGCACATCGGGTCAGTCGACCGCGTTAACCTTGCGCCAGGCGCTGCCACCGGTCCGGTAGACCTCCGGACGCCACGCGACAAGCTCAACTCCGTCGCGGGCGCGTGAGGCAGGGTTGTCGGCGAGGGCGGGGATCACCTGACCAGACCGCACCGTTGCGGCCGGGTTGCGCTGCTGGGGGTGAGCCCGGCGGGCGTGGAAGCGCCGCAGGACCGCGCCGTGGGTCAGGCGGGGTCGTCGAGTTCGTGCCAGCGGTGGGCGGCGTCGCGGTCGAGGCGGGTGAGGCGGTGAAACCAGCCCGGCTGTCGGCCGGTCGTGTGCCCGGGCAGCGGGGGTCCGGACCGCTCGTCCCCGATCGCTGCGGACGGTCGGGGCAGCAGCCGCTCGACCGTGGCCGCGGCGCGTAGCGTGAGCCCGGGCGCCAGCGCGTGTGCCCGCACTCCGATCTTTGCCGCCGGCGTGAGGCTCACCTCCGGCCGGCCGCGCAATGTGGCCGCGATCAGCCGACGGGCGGCTCGCTCGGCGTCCATTGACAGCAGGGGTGTGCTCGCGGCGAGAGTGAACCAGCGGCGCTCCGCCGCCCAGTCGCCGGTGAACAGGGCGTTGCGCGTCGATCCGGTCCGCATCAGCCCAGGGACGGCCACGGTGACCCCGATGCCGAGCCGGGCGGCCTCCACCCGCAGCCCCTCGGCGTAGCCGACGGCGGCGTGCTTGGCTGCGGCGTAGGGCAGCAGGTGCGGGGTCGGCAGCTTCCCGCCGATGGAGGTCACCGCGAGCACCCGGCCGCGCCGGCGCTGCAGCAGTGGCAGCGCGGCGTTCACCGTGTGCAGGACCCCCCAGAACATGACGTCCATCGCCTGCGCGTAGTCCTCGGCCCGCATCTGGGTCGCGGGCCCGACCTGGATCACGCCGGCGTTGGTCACCAGCAGGTCGAGCTGGCCGAAACGGCGCTCGGTCTCTTCGACGAGCCGCTGCGCGTCCGCGGCGTCGCCGACGTCGGCCTCGACGGCCAGGACGTCGGTGCCCCGCCGGGTCAGGTCGTCGCGAGCCGCCGCCATACTGTCCCCGCTGCGGGCGCAGATCACCACGTCGTATCCGCGGTCACCGAGCTCGCGGGCGAGCAGGAAACCCAGACCGCGGCTGGCCCCGGTGACCAGCGCGACCGGCCGGGACACCGCCTGGCCCCCGGCGTCGGCCTGCCGGTCGTCTGAGGGACCGCGCCCGGGCGCGTGGCCCGTGCTGTCGTGCGGATCGGTCATGCCCCCGGGGTGCCCGCCCGCTTAGCTGTTGTGACCCCGGAGGTTGTTGACGGCGGCGTGTCGCCTTGATCGGGGAGAGCCTCCGGTGCGGGTGGGTGTGTCTGACGCACTCGCCCGCAACACCGGAGGCCCTCGATGGCGCACCGTAATGCCCGTCTGACCCCGTATGCCCGCCGCCTGCTGGTCGAACGGTTCCTGGCTGGGTGGCCGGCCGCTCGCATCGCCGAGCAACTCGGGATCTCGCGGGCCACGGTCTACAAGTGGATCCGCCGCCACCGCGGCGAGGGCTGGGCCGGGTTGGCCGATCGATCCTCGCGACCTCGTCGCAGCCCGACCCGCACCAGTACGACGGTGGAGACCCAGGTGCTGGCGTTGCGACGCACTCGTCACCGGGGGCCGGTGTTCCTGGCCGGGGAGCTCGGGCTCGTGGCCTCGACCGTGGGCCGGATCCTGGCCCGGCACAACGTCCCCGCGTTGTCGGCGACCGACCCGATCACCGGGGTCGCGGTCCGCCGTCGGCGAGGTGGGCGCCGCTACGAGCGCTCGCGGCCCGGCGAGCTACTCCACATCGACGTGAAGAAACTCGGACGGATCCCCGACGGCGGCGGGTGGCGCCTGCTCGGCCGCGGTGCCACGGTCGCTCACCGGCACAAGAAGACCCCGACCGGCTACGACTTCCTCCATGTCGCCGTCGATGACCACTCCCGGGTGGCCTACATCGAGGCCCTGCCCGACGAACGCGACCCCACCTGCGCACAGTTCCTGCACCGCGCCGCGACCTGGTTTCACCAGCACGGGATCCGCATCGAACGAGTCCTGACTGACAACGCCATGGCCTACCGGCACGGCGGGACCTGGACCGCGGTCTGCGCCGGCCTCGGAATCCGTCGCCGGTTCACCCGTCCTGGATGCCCCTGGACGAACGGCAAGGCCGAGCGGCTCAACCGCACCCTGCTCACCGAGTTCGCCTACGCCCGCCCCTGGACCAGCAACGCCGACCGCCTCGCCGCACTCGACGAATGGACCCGGCACTACAACACTGAACGAGCCCACTCCGCACTCGGCGGCCGACCACCAGCCAGCCGACTCGCCCTGTCGACAACGTGATGGGTCACGACACTTAGCAGATATGCGCGGCGATATCACGCCGGTCAGCTGCAGGACCAGCACTCACAGCCACTCAAGATCGCAAGGGAGGGGCCGGATGTGTGTGGGGTCGCCGGGACAGTGCCCGGACTGCCCGCCGCTGGCCCGGGTGTTCGGCCGATACGTTCCGGGAAGGCTCGCGGGACAACCAGTCTTGTAGCGACCCCGCACGAAGTAGCCCCAGCGCAGGCCGGCACGCCCGCCCGATACCGCACCACGGCGGGGATGGCTGCGGTCCCGCATGTGCTTGCAGGACTCTGCGGAGTTGTGGTCTCTACCTCGGGGGCGGTGCCGCTGCCGACCGCTGCACCGGCTCCCACCGCCTACCACGACCGTGTCGAGGCCCGCACCCTCGGGCAGGGGGTCGACAGACGGCCTCCAATTCAACGAGCAGAACGTCAGCCGCCTCTGATCGGCCCCCGCACCTGACTACGGGCTACAACACATACCGCCCGATCTGCACGCCGGTGAGCTCGTGGGCATGTCCGGGTCGTGGCCAGCACCAATGTGGCCGCGGCCAGACCCGCCGCTGTCGACCAGCACGGGAGCACACGGGTCGGGCGGGGACAACCTCCCCGTTGCGGCGTCGCGCGGGGAGCAGGCCCGCAACCGGGAAGGCGCCAAATGCGTCGAGGCCGGTCCAGCAGCGCGACTACCGCCGCACGACCCGGGGCGGGTGAACCAGCTTGGGCGGCTACCGGCACCGCGACTTCGACACCCGCACCGGCACCCTGGACGTCGCGATCCCCAAGCTGAACTCCGGATCGTACTTCCCGGACCCAACCCCGCTTTCATCCAGCGGCGCAGGGACGAGTGAACACGGGTCGGTCCGTCCAGGCCTCGTTCTGCCCGTCCCGGTGCACATGCATGCGGTCGACCTGGCAGAGGTCGCCCGACGAGGATCGCAGCCACTGCCGCCCGGCCGAGTCAGAGATGTGGAGGGCGGGGGTTTCACCGAACGGGATAGCGGTCACGACGTCGCTCCCGCCAGGCCACAGGGTCCGCCCGACACGGACCGGGTGCGTGAGTCGCAGCGACACGTGAGGGCGCAGCCAGGCCCGTCGCCACGAACGCGTCGCATGAAGATCGATCGACCCGTCGAGCGCCGTCACCCGGACCGGTTCGTTGCCATGATTCGTCACATACAGCGCCGCCTTGTCTCCACCACTGTCGACCGAAGCGCTCCGAAGGGCGACATTTCCCGCTTGGGCTCGACGGCGGTCGACCGACCGCCGCCAGTAGGCGAAGACTCCGGCCAACGCACCAGTAGCACCCGCGACTCCGACAATCCGCGCACGCTCAGTAACGATCTTGAGCAAGGTTGAACCCATCCGGCGGAGCGTAAAGGTTACTGTTGGGTATCAATCCGGGTGTGACTCGGACCTCCGTGAACTTTCAGCGACCTGGCCGTCGGTAGGCGACCCATCGGTGGCTTGCCCGGCGCCGCTGGTTTGGTTCCGCTCCTGCGTGCCCGGTCGTGGCCTGAAACTGGCCGAGCGCAGCGACGTGCCCGAGTTCGTCGAGTACCTGCGCCAGACACCGAAGCCGCAGCGACTCCGTCCACGCCCAGGAACCCCGGCGCCCGGCTCGGTCAACCCGGCCACCGGCATGACGGTGCCCGGCCGCCACAACACGGTCCGCACGATCAATCACCAGCTCAGCGTGTTGTACGGGTTCTACGAGCACGCTTGTAGTGCAGGCTCGGGCCCGCTGATCAATCCGGTGCCGGCCCAGCGGGCACTGGTCCGGACCCATTCGCGGGCCTGTCGAGCAGCCGTTCGTAACCGGAATGCACCTGGGGTCCCGGGCACGGGGTAGGTCAAGGTCGCAGCGGTTGGGAAATCAGCCGCTGCGTCCGCCCGCCGGGCACCGGCTCAGTGAGCGGCCGGTCTCGGCAGATCACCGGCGGCGACGATGGCGTCGGCGAGATCGCGGATCTTGCGGTTGAGGCGCTGGGAACCATCCGACAGGAACGCGAACGCCTCGAAGTGGTCGCCGTGCAGATGCGACAGCAACACAGCGTCAAGCGGCAGCAGGCCATCGATGTCGACGGCGGCGTCAGCACGCCGGCGCGAGGACAGGCCTCAGCCGAGCCGGGCGCGCTGCCCGCGGTGCAGGAAGTTGGGGTCGGTCAGAAACCGGAAGCGACCCAGCCGCAGCACCGTGGTCGCGGTCCCGACGAACGTCAACGAGGGGTCCACCGCGACCGGCTACCCCGGGAGGGCCATCCTCACACGGCACCGGATCCGGGCCGCTCCGGCCGGAAGCCGTCGGGCACCGCGGTATCGAGGAACCGGCGCAGCTCCTCCACCTCGAGCGTGCCGTGGCGATGGCCAGGTCGAGCCTCCTGCTGCGCAGGTGGACACGCACGCATGGCGCAGGTCGTAGGGCATCGCCGCGAGTGGCGATGCGGCTACCTCGGCCCTCTGTCAGCCTTCGGTGAGTCACCGATCTGGACCTGATCAATGTCCCCGAGGGTGGGGAAGGGAGACTGCCCGCGATGACGATGACCGTGACGCCGAGCGCGTCGATCCCGCAGACTGGCCGGGTGGCCGAGGAACCGGATCCGGTGGTGTCCGAGCGGGCGCCACGGCGCAACGCCGGCTCGTCCGCGTGCACCGTGCGGTATGCCCTCGCCCAGCACGGGAGGCACGACGCATGACCGACACTGCACCGCACGACCCGATCACCGCCGCCGGGGAACCGACCGCGGTCGCGCTGACCGACCAGGTGGTCGTGGTCAGCGGAGGGGGCCGCGGCCTCGGCGCCGCCATCAGCCGAGCCTTCCTCGACCAGGGAGCCCGCGTCGCGATCGGCTATTACCGCAGCCGTGACACCGCCGAAGTGCTCGCCGCCGAGTACCCCGGCCGCGGATTCGCAGTACCGCTCGACGTCACCGCCCCGGACCAGGTACGACAGGGCGTCAACACCGCCTCCGAGCATTTCGGCGAGCCCATCACCACGGTGGTCAACAACGCCCTGGTCGATTTCGCCTTCGCCAGCGACGCACGACCGAAGGCCCACGAACTCGACCCAGCCCGACTCACCTCCCAGTTCACCGGGTCGGTGTACGGTCCGCTGTTCTTGATCCAGGCGGCGATGCCGGGAATGACCGGACGCGGGTTCGGTCGCATCGTCAACATCGGCAGCAACCTGGTGCAGCACCCGGTCGTGCCCTACCACGACTACACCGCGGCCAAGGCCGCCCTGCTCGCGCTGACCCGCACCTTCGCCCACGACCTCGGGCCGTCCGGCGTCACCGTCAACATGGTCTCCGGCGGTCTGCTGCGCACCACCGACGCCAGCGCCGCCACTCCCGAAGCGGTCTTCGACACCATCGCCGAAGGCACACCGCTCGGTCACGTCACCACCCCCGCCGAACTCGCCGACGCCGTGCTCTTCTTCGCCTCCCCCTGGGCACGGGCAGTGACCGGGCAGAACCTGATCGTCGACGGCGGCCTGGTGAAAGGCTGACCAGGAGCCGGCAGCCATGGCTCACCGCAACCTGTTCATCCGCGGCTGCGGACATCACAGCGCGGCCTGGGGCTCACCCGGTCCGACGGTCGAGCGACTCGGCGACAGCAGCTACTACGAGAGGGTCGCCCGCACCGCCGAGCGTAGCTTGCTCGATGCGGTCTATTCGCCGACGGGCGCTCGATCGGCGGCACCTCGGTCGCCGACGGCCCGAACTGGCACCTCGAACCACGCACGGTGGTGGCGCTGGCCCGCGCCACCACCGGATCGGGGTCGTCAGCACCTTCTACACGCCGCATCAGACCGCACAAAATGTTCTACCGACTGTTGACCATCGTATGTTGTGGCGCTACCAAACCGCTGCCTAGCGTCATCCTGAGGCAACCGCTTACAGACGACGAAAGGGACGGCGTGAACAGCCTAGATGCGACTATTCATGAGCAGATCCGCAACGCTCTGGTGGACGATCTGGTACTGAATACATTCGGCATTGACCATCGCACCGTCCGCGACGATCTACCGGACGGTGAGCGCGGACTCCTAGTCGTATGGTCCGAGGAGTGGTTCGGATCAGCCAGCGGACTACTGGGCACGGTAACCATCGAACCGCGCCGGGTCGACGACACCTGCCGAAGGGTCATTCTCGATCGTGTCGAGGTGGTTCTGGCGAACCTGAGCTCACACGGACCTGTTCAACGCGTTCGCCGATCGACAGAGCGGTCCAACGAGTTCGACGTGCTCGGCCACCCCAATCTCTGAACCGGCGCTCCTCATCGCAGCGAAACGATGGTGTCACGGAACGCCAGAACACCTGATCTCCTCTCCAGCACAGGTACAGTCCTCTCCTCTGAGGTGTAGCTCCAGCCGGTCTCAAAAAATTTGAAGCACCCCGTACCCAGTGGAGGCTGGATTCTCTCGAGGTCGGGGCAGGCTGACTGGTCAACGTCGTAGTTCTGTTCGTGCTCAAGCGGCGCCATCTTGTCGATCATGGAGTGCAGACGCGTAGCAACTCGCCCGACGATGCAGAGTTGACGATCTTCCGGGTCACGGTGAACTCCGAAGGGTTCAGCAAGTGGGCGCCACTGCCCTCGTCCACCTCGGCCCGTCGGCGACCAGCTGACGCCGTCGGGACTACGTGGTGGGCACTGCGGACGGGGCCGTCTCATCGGACCGCCCGGCAGCGGAGGTACTGCGTGATCAACTCGAGCAGCCCGCACGAGTGACCCCGACGTCACTTTTTAGGTTAGCCTTCCTATAGCGACTGCGCGCTGGCAAGGTGCCGAGACATGATCGGCGAGCCTCCCCTTCGAGTGTTGGGACATGACGAAGTCCGTCACGCCGCGACGGGGATCGACCCTGTTGCCGTGGTGCACGACACCCTGCTTCACCACGCCCGTGGTGCCACGACCCTGCCTGATGAGGCCTACTTGCCGTGGCACACCGAGGGCGGGGCCTTCGCCCGAAGTCTGGCCCTCCCCGGAGCGGTCTGGGGCGAAAGCCCTGCGATCGGCCTCAAGCTGATCAACTCGAGCCTGGAGAACCCCGGCCGTGGACTCCCGCGAGCCCAGGGGCTGACGTTCCTGTTCGACCCGGACACCGCCCGGCCGACGGCGATGATGGAGGCGGCGTGGCTCTCGGCGACCCGGACCGCGGCGTACACGGTGCTCTCGACCCGCATGCTGGCGGCTCCGGGGACCGATCGGATCGGGTTGCTCGGGTGCGGCGCGCTGGCCGCTGCGCACCTGCGGCTGCTCGCCGCGGAGCTGCCCGGTGCCGAGGTCGTGGTGTACGACCTGGATCCGAACCGGGCCCGGGCACTGGCCGACGAGTGGTCCGACCCGGCGGCCACACTGACGGTCCGTCCGGTGGAGGATGCGCGCACAGCGGTGCAGGGTGCGGGCCTGGTGCTGTGCACGACGACGACCACCACCGGCTACATCGGCCACGACTGGCTCGCCCCGGGTGCGCTGGTCGCCCATGTGTCGCTGGACGACGTGCTTCCCGACGTCGTGACACAGGCCGACCTCCTGGTGGTCGACGACTGGGAGCTCGTCGCGGCCGACGACCGGCGCGTCCTCGGGCGGCTCTACCGCTCCGGTGACGTGACCGGCCCGGACGGCCAGCACGTCGCCGGAACCCCGGACGCGGGCCGGCGGGTGGACGCCGCACTCTCCGACATCGTCACCGGCACGCGCACGGGTCGCCGAGCGGACACCGACATCGTGCTCAGCAACCCGTTCGGTATGGGGGTACTGGACGTCGGGATGGCGGCCGCGGTGCGCGACGTCGCCGAGCGGGACGGCATCGGGACCCTGCTCCGTCTGTAGAACCGGTCGGCGACCGCGATTCACCCGATCCACAGCTGTTCGGGGTGCGGGTGGCTGAGGAAGTCGTGGTGCGAGATCTCCCATCCGTACGCCCCGGCCGCTCGGAATACGAGTACGTCACCCGCCCGGATGCGGGTGACATACTCGACCGCGAGGACGTCCTTCGGGGTGCAGAGCTCCCCGCACACGGTCACCTCCTCCGCTGCCGCCTCCGGCCGAGGTAGCGTCGGATCCCAGTGCTCGACCGGCACCACGTCGAACGGGTGGCTGTGCTGCCAGGACGACGGTAACCGGAACTGGTGGGTGCCTCCGCGGACTAGGGCGTACGCGCGTCCGTGCGTGTGCTTGACGTCGAGCACCTCGACTGCGTAGGCGGCGCACTCCGCGACCAGGAACCGCCCGCACTCGAAGTCGATCTCCTCCCAGTGGTCGGGCAGCGTGTCCACCCAGTCGCGCAGCCTCGCGGTGAACGTGGCCCAGTCGAAGGGCCGATCCAGGTCGCCGTAGTCGACCCCGACGCCGCCGCCGACGTCGACCGTCGTGACACGCAGCCCGAACCGCTGCTCCCAGGCCAGGACGGTGTCTCGGTAGAGCTCGAGCATTGTCAGGTGCGTCTCGGCAGAGAGGTTGTTCGACAGCGAGTGCAGATGAAACCCGGCCAGGTGGATCCCGGGCAGGGTGAGCGCGGCCCGTATGACGTCGGGCAGGTCGGCCTCGTCGATCCCGAACTGGGTGGGTCGGCCGGCCATCGCAAGCGTCGCGGCGGGGAACGGCCCGGCCAGGTTCACCCGCAGCAGCACCTGTGCGGTGACCCCGGCCGCGGTGGCCGCCCGGGAGATCCGGTGCAGTCCGAGCAGGCTCTCGACATGAAAGCGCAGTACCCCGGCCGCCAGCCCGGCGTCGATTTCGGACGGCGTGGGAATCGGTCCGCCCATGACCACGGGCGAGCCGGGCGCGGCGGCACGAACCTTGGCCAGTTCGCCGCCGGAGGCCACCTCGAACCCGGCCACCTCCGACCCGAGTGCCGCCAGCAGCGGAGCCCCTGTGTTGGCCTTGGCCGCGTAGAACATCCGGCAGGGCTCCGGCAGGGCCTCGACGACCGACCGCACGTGTGCGCGCAGAGCGGCGAGGTCGTGGGCGTAGAAGCAGACCGGCTCGCCGTCCCTGGTTCGCTGGTGCACCCAGGAGGAGACGTCACGCACGGTCAACCTCCGATCCGTTGTCGCGGTGTGCGGCCAGGTGGGCCCGCAGCGCTCGGGCCGCGACGCCACGTTCCTCGCCGAGGACGAACGCGCGGACCCCGGCGGCGTACCAGGCCGCGTGGTCGGAAGGCACCCGCGGGATCGCGCAGAACGGCACCCCGGCCCGCGTGCAGGCCGCGGCCACCTTCGACACCGCGGCCAGCACGTCGGGGTGCCGGGTCTGCCAGGTAACTCCGAGCGACTGCGACAGGTCCGCGGCGCCCTCCAGCACCATGTCCGTCCCCGGCACCGCGACGATCTCGTCGATCCGCTCGACGGCCTCGGCGTCCTCGATCATCGGCACGACCAGCGTCCGGGCGTTCGCCGCGGTCACGTACTCGCGCAGTTCGTTACGGCCGTAGCCGACGTTGCGGCCGCTGCCCAGAGACCGCATCCCTTCCGGGGCGTAACGGGCGGCCGCGACCGCGTCCTCGACGTCCTGCGGGCGGCGCACGTGTGGGACGACGACGCCGTGCGCACCGGCGTCGAGTACCCGCAGGATCATCCCGGTATCTCTCTCGGGCACGCGTACGAGCGGCGCGATCCCGAATGCCTCCGCGGCCCGGATCATGTGCTGCAACGTCTGGGCGTCGACCAGCGCGTGCTCGGCGTCGAGGATCGCGAAGTCGTAGCCGGCCGCACCGACCATCTCGACCAGTGACGGCGAGGGCAGCGCCGCGAAGAGTCCGTACACCGCCCGGCGGGCGCGCAGTGCCTCACGCACGACCGGCCACCGCCCACTCGTTCGGCACGGTGCGAACCCGCAGTCCAGTGTCCGGGTGCAACCGCCTTGAGGTCAGTTTCTCCACCTCCAGGGTCGGGGCGAACACATCGAAGCGGGCGAGCCCGTCGGCGAACTCACCATCCCGCGCGGCGTGGGCCCGGATCGCGCTGACCACCTCCACCCAGAACGCCTCCTCGGCCAGGCCGTACTGCTCCTCCAGCAAGTGCGCGGCGTCGGTGAGGTTTACGAAGCACAGGGCGTCCAGGAGGAAGCCGGTGACCGCGTCGAGATCGTCGGTCTCGATGAACGAGTTCGCGTTGCCGTGGTGGGCGGGCGGCGCCTCCAGCGAAGGGCAGACACCCGGGTCGGCCAGCTCGGCCCGGCAGAAGCGCACACCGTCGTGGAAGTCCTTCAGAGCTACTCGGACGGGCCGACCGCCGATATGTACCAGTAGCATGTTCTGCGCGTGCGATTCCAGGGCGACACCATGCCGAACCAGCAGATGCACCAGCGGCACCACCGCAGCGTCGGCAAGCTCGCGCACCCAGGTACGGGCCCCGCGTTTTCGGATCCACGGGTCGATCAGTGGCACGCCCTCCCGGGATCGGGCGGCCAGCCCGGGGAATGGAACGGCGTGCTCGCCGGGCTCCAGGTGGGTGTGCAGGCTCTCCCGCCAGATCACGGAGAGGGCGCCTTCTCGGTCCCGCTCCAGAGGGCCCGCACCCTCGCCCACCGAGACCCCCAGCACCTCGCGCAGGACGATCACGCGGGCCTCGTCGTGCAGCAGCGGATCGTCGGCGACCAGCCCGGCCAGCCAGTCCGAGATCCGGGCAGCGTTGCGCACCGTGTAGGGCGCCAGCCCCCGCGCCGTGGACGTGTTGGTGATCGACAGGGAGAGCTTCGGGGACGGCAGCGTCGGCGCGTCCAGGCAGGCCAGCGTGCGGATCGAGGCCTGTGGCCGGTAGTCGTGGCCGTCCCGGCCGAGGACCCGGATCGCGCCCGAGGCGAGCTCCGGGGCGAACGCGCGAGCGACGACCGTCCGCCACTGCCAGGGATGAACCGGGATCGGCACCGTGCCGGGGGGCGGGACCAAACCTGTCCCGTCGAGCTGAGCCGACCACAATGCCGCCGGGTCACTGCCCACCGGCGCGGTCGCCGACGGTGTGACCGACGCGATCGAGGCGTCCACGGCCAGCCACACCGGGTGCACGGTGGGGGCGAACTCCGGACCGTAGGCGAACTGGTCCTCGACATCGAACCCGAGCCGGGACTTGTACGCCGGGTGGTAGCGGTGCCCGTCACCGGCCAGCGCCTCCAGCGCGTCGTGCCCGGCCTCCGGGTCGATCGGGCCAGGCGGGCGAGCGTACTGACCGAGCGCGTCCTTGAGGACGGTCTCCTCCAGCTCCCGGGCGAAGCCGGGAAGCCGGTCGGCGTCGGCGTCGAGCAGCGCGCCCACCTCGTCCAGGAACTGCGCCGGGGAGCGGGCCGGCTCGCCGTCCCGGAGCACGGGGCCGTGCAGCCGGACCCGTCCGAAGCCGTGCTCGCGCGCGGTGAAGGTATAGATCGCCGTGCCGTGCACCGTGTACGACGTCCCGTCCCGCTCGGCTCGCAACGCGTCCTCGGCGATCAACGAGGCCACCAGCTGCGCGAGCACCCGCTGGCGCACGGCGTCCGCGGTGGCGGCACGCAGGGCATCCGCGACGGCGTTGGCCGGCGGCGGGGCGAGGGTCATCGGGCGGCCTCCTGGATCGGGTTGGGGATCTGGACGTAGTCCGGGCGCTCACCGCGACCGCCGAGTCGGCTGGCCAGATTCGCTTTCGCCGGCAGCGTCGGGTCCCGGGTCAAGGCCATGGCCGAAGGGGTACCGGTAGCAGCGAGTTCCCTGGCCACGACCGCCCATAGTTCGTGCTCGGACTCCGGGCCGAGCCAGCCGAGGGTGGCCACGAGATGGGCGAGATGGTTGGTGATCACGTGGTAGCGCAGCCGTTGCCAGGCCTCCGCACGCTCGTAGAGCAGCGGCGAGTCGGGTTCCAGCAGCGCGGCGGCCGTACCGTCCCGGGTTACGTGGGTGCCTTCCATGTCGCGGACCGCGAATCGGACGGGCCAGCCGTCGTGGGTAGCGAGCAGGGAGTTCTGCACGTGTGCCTCGAACCCGATGCCGTGCCGGTCGAACACCCGCAGCAGCGGGATCGTCGCGACGGTCAGGTGCCGGCACAGCCACTGCGCCGGCCCCCCGCCGGCGGCCTGCAGAAGTCCGGCCAACGCCGGTTCCTCCCCGGCCGGTCCCTCCTCGAGGAGCCCCGCGACGACCGCCAGGTCGGTAGGAGGCGGCTCGCGGAACAGCACCGCCAGCCCGTCCGCGAGTTCGACGCCGGCCGCGGCCGGGTCGACACCACGGAAACCGGTCTCGATCAGGACTTCGAATCCATCGAGGTCGCGTGCCGGCTCGACCCGGGCCACCAGCGCGCTGGCATCCAGGGCGCGCCGGACGTGCTCGGCCGGATTGGTTCGGACGAAGTGGGTGATCCGCACGCTGAGAGGGAGTTTCCACACCGCAGGTGCGCCGGGGGCGGCCACCGTGCGCACCGAGGATGTCGGTGTCACCACCGGGTCACGCGGACCGAGCCGTCTCAGTCGCCCTTCGGCCAGCAGCGCAGCCCCATGCGGATCCGCGGCCAACCACCGGGCCTGCCACGGGTGCATCGGCAGCACGGGCCAGCCGTCCTCGGGAGCCGGAGCCACCCCCCAGTCCCCGGGCGCGACCCGGCGCTCAGCACACAGCCGCGGGTGCACGGCGACATGCTCGAGCCGGAACTTCGCGGCCAGCTCCGGTGCATAGGCGGCCAGGTCCGCGTCGGTGAAACCGACCGCGCTCTTCGGCGTGGGGTGGAAGGGGTGGCCGCGCAAGACCGAGAGCTCGGAGGGGCGTCCACTCCACCGGCCCCGGGCGCCGGCGAGGTAACGGGCGGTGCGGGCCGCGCTGTCGTCGACCTCCCGCGCCAGCCCGGCGACCCCGGCCAGATCACTGCCGCCGGCGTCGGCCGCGCGCAACACGGCGACGACCACGTCGTCGTGTGCGACGGGGCTGCCTCGCTCGTCGCACACCGGCCCGGTGAAACGGTGGTGCCCGGAGGGCGAGGGTGCCGCCACCTGGGTGATCAGTGTCCGGCCCGGGACCGGCAGCCGCAGCGGGCCCGGTTCGGTCACCACGGTGCCGCTCTCGCGCAGCAGGCAACGCAGCAGTCGCTCGCGGGCGGCCGCCTCCGCTGCGACGAACGTCACCTCGGCCCGTTCATGGGGTTGCAGCGGGTTCGACGGGGCGGTCGTCATCCGGTCACCTCCGCACCGGTCCGGCGGGCGGTTGCCGCGAGGCCCGCGGCAACCAGGAACATCGCGCCGATCACGCCGAACGCGGCGGTGCTGCCGATCAGCGTGGCCGCGAGCGCGGCGGCAGCAGGCCCGAGGACCTGCCCGAGGTCGAGCACGGCGGTGCCGACCCCGAGCGCGGCGCCCCGGGTGTGCGCGGCGACGGTAGAGGTCACCACATGCAGCACGGCCGGTATGACAGCCGCGATGCAGAACCCCTGCACGAGCCGTAGCGGCACCAGCAGGGCGGGATCTGCGGGCAGCGCCTGCAGCACGACCGTCACCGCGAGGACCGCAGTGGCCGGCAGCAGGACCCGCACGGCACCGCGCTGCCCTCGCGGTCCGGGACGATCGCTGCGGGCTCCCCAGAACCGGGCACCGGGCAGCGACGCGGCCCAGGTCAGCGCCTGCAGGACTCCGACCCAGGTGGTCGCCACGACCGAGGAGTCGACGACCGAGGCCACCTTCGGGGCGAACACGACCACCAGTCCGAACACACCCGCCTGCGCGGCCAGACCCGCGCCCAGAACCCGGAGCGTGGCCGGGGTCCGGAGCAGGGTTGCCAGGCCGGAGCGCGCTTCGGCCAACCGCCCCCTGCTGTCACCGTCGGAGGTCGGCTCCGACGGTGGCTCGTGCAACAGCACCAGCGCGAGCAGCCCGGCCAACACGAGCAACCCGGCGATGGCGGTGAACACCACCTCGTAGCCGAGAAGCCCGGCTGTGGCGCCGCCGATCAGCGGTCCGATCAGGGAACCGGCCGCGGTCGCGGCGAACAGGTTCCCCAGCGTCCGGCCGCGCCGGTCCGGCTCGCTCAGCGTGGTGGCGTAGGCCGCCGTGGCCGCGAGCACCCCGCCGAACGCACCCTGTGCGAGCCGGGAGAGCAGGAACTCGCCGGGAGTGTCAGCCAGCGCCATCAACCCGACCGCGGCTGCCAGACCCAGGTGTGCCCGGACCACCATCTGCCTACGCCCCCAGCGGTCGCCGAGCGCGCCCCACAGCGGGCCGGACACGATCTGGGTGATCGCCGGCGCGGCCAGGCACGCCGCGGTCCACCACGGCACCGTCTCGGGCGCGGCGCCCAGCTCGGCCAGCTGGAACGGCAGCAGCGGGACCACGACGGTCAGCCCGGCCACGGCGCTGAACTGGCCGAACCAGATCACCCGGTGGGCGGTGGAGGTCCGTCTCGGCGGACTCGGCGAGGGGCTGTGGACGGCGGACGACCCGCGTGTCACGACGCCCGCCGCACCGCGCGCAGCGGGTTCGGCACGGGCACCGTGCCCGCGGGCATGCTCACGCCGCCAGATGGGCCGCGGTCCAGCAGTGGCCCGAGAACCGCCCGGGCTGGCCAGGTCGGCTCAGCCAGCAGGAGCTCGCTCACCGTGTCCCGGATCGGTGCCGGCAGGTCCGCGGCGTCCAGCACGACCGGTACCAGCTCGCGCAGCAGCCCCCACCACGCGTCCTCGGGCAGCCCGAACCGCTCGCCCACGGCCCTCGCGACTCCGCGAAGCGCCACCTGCACCACCAGCGTCTGCAGGTACCCGACGAGCTGCTCGGGCCGCTCCAGCACCAGGGACTGGGCCGCGCCCGGGGCGATCCGGTAGCCCGGGTCGGGGGTCCCGGCCGGGATGGCCCAGTCCGGGTGCACACGCAGCGTGTCGTGGTCGCGCAGGACGAGACGCCGCGCCCGTGCCGGCCGGTCGGCCCCGATGTCGAAGGCGACCACCACGTTCTGGCCGTGCATCTCCGGCAGCACGCCGTGCCCGAGGAAGCCGAACCCGACCGCGAGCACGTCGGCGGTGAGCCCCGACAAGAACCTCTCGGCACCCACCCGATCGTCGACGCCGAGCAGCGGACCCAGTACGTCCCACTCCGCTGCCGCGAGCGCGGCCAGCGGTAGTGGGCACTCGCCCAATCCGGGGTAGTGCCGAACCTGGGCGGCCAGCCGCCCCGGGCGGTCGGCGAACTCATCCGAACCGTCGGGCACCGCGAAACCGGCCCAGTCCCCCTCGTCCGCGATCGCAACCCGCGAGGCCAACCAGGGGTCGGCGTGCAGCACGGTAGAGAGCACCCGGGCGGCCCGGTCGCCGTGGTCGAGATGGCGCGGGGGCAGCAACCGGGCCGCGCCGAGTGTGGTCACCCCCAGCGGCAGCTTCAGATGCCGGGGAACGCACCCGGGCAGGGCCAGCGTGCGTAGCGACGCCGTGGGGCGTCCCTCCCCGGCGCGGCCAAGCGGCACCACGATCCCGGCCCGGATTTCCTCGTCGAACTCCTTCGGCAGCACGTGCTCGCCGTCGAACGGGTGTATCGGCAGCGCCAGGTATCCGCTCCCACACCGCTCGGCCAGCGCCGCCGTGACACTGGCGACGCCGGTCTGGTCGAGCACCAGCTCGGCGATCCGGCCGGCGTGCGGGCCCGGACCTTGGCGCACGTGGTCGCGCCGTACGCCCACCCAGTCGAGCGGCACCGGCTCGGCCGCCATCGGGCCGAAGGAGGCCAGCTCCTCGCCGGTCCACCCGCCGACCGCTCGTGCCGTGGGATGGAACGGCCGGCCCCGGGTGGCGGCCAGCCGCTCTCCGGCCAGCATCGCGCCCCCACCGCCGTCCCGGTTGCTCGGACGCGGTACGCGGTCGGTACGCCGGTTCCAGCCGACCCGCACGACATGTGCGTGCCGGACAGCAGTGCACAGGTCGGACAGCACCGCGTCCCGGTGCGGCCGGGAGCCCTCGGGCTCGAGCAGGTCGAGCACGCGGTCCGGACCGACCGGGTACGCCGAGCGGTGCTCAGCTGTCTCCCGGTACCAAACCGGGCCGCCCGCATACCGGGTACGGGTAACCGGCGTTCCGTCAGTGGCGGACCAGGCCAGCCACCCGCCGCCCGGCAGATCGATCCGCACCCACCCGGTGCCCGGTGCGGGCGCCGCAGGCGGTAGCCCGGGCGGCGGAGGGCCGAGCTCACGTTCGCCGAGCCTCCACAGGCCCTCGATCGCTGCCGCTTCGAGCAGGTCAGCGGTCACCCGTCGCCCGGGGGATGTGTCGTCGACCATCAGGTGGCTCCGACCGCGGTCATCGCCGGGGCTCCACCGTACGTGTCGGCCGGACGCCCGGCGCGTTCCCGCGCCCGGTCCAGCCACTCGTCGTCGTAGATCCGGTCGAGATAGCGGTCACCGCGGTCGGGGAACAACGCCACCACCCGAGCCGGCTGTTCCAGGGTCGGCAGGATCCGTCGGACCGCGGCCACCACCGATCCGGTCGAACCACCGGCGAATATGGCCTCGGTGAGCAGGAGCTCCCGGCATGCCTCGGCGGCCGTCGCATCGTCGACGTGGACCACGTCGTCGATCTCGTTCGGGCTGTGCAGCTCGGGGACGCGGCTGGAGCCCGCGCCGGGCAGCTCTCGGGAGCCGGGCGGGGATGCGCGGTCGCCCGAGAAGATCACCGATCCGACCGCGTCGACGGCCACCACCCGCAGATCGGGAGCGTGCTCGCGGAGCCGGCGGGCGCAGCCGAGGATGCTTCCGGTGGTGCTGACCGGGGCGATCAGAACTGTCGGCGGGAGTAGCAGCGCATCGGCGATCTCGGCGCCGGTCCCGTGGTAATGCGCCAGCCAGTTGCGGTCGTTGGCGTACTGATTAATCCAGAAGGCGTCCGGCTCATCGGCGAGGATCTGCTGGACCCGAGCTAGCCGGGCGGCCAGGTATCCGCCGGTCTCGGCCGGTGTCTCGATCCGCTCCACGGCGGCGCCGAGTGACCGCATGATGGCGATGTTCGCGGCAGAAGCCATCGGGTCCACAACGCAGGTGAACTGCAACCCGTGCACCCGGGCCGCCATCGCGACGGCGACTCCGAAGTTGCCGGAGCTGGACTCCACCAGACGGCCGCCCGGCGAGATCGACCCATCCTCCAGGCCGCCGACGACGATGTGTCGGGCGGTGCGGTCCTTCATGCTGCCGCCCGGGTTCATCAGCTCGAGCTTGGCGAGAACCTGGATGTCGGCATCGGGAAACATTCGATCGAGCGAGACCAGCGGCGTCACCCCGACACAGTCGAGGACACTGCCCAGGATCGGCTCGATCGAGGGATGGGTCGGCGGCACACTACCTCCGTCGGCGCGTAACAGGTGTTGCCTTCACTTAAGCGAGGCAAACCTAACTTGACCATCCCTCAGAGTCCACAGTTGCGACGGAGCGTGACAGAGGACTCCCGCGTCGCCCCGGAGCGAGACACGCAGTTCGGACAGGTAGGACATCCAAGAGTGACGCCACCCCGAGCGGAAGTGCACATATTGAGCCTGGCGCATGATCGCATCACTGCTGTATTGATTAGCCTTCGTTAAGACGAGCCGTCAGGAGGCAACGTGTCACATGCAGGGCGGTTACTCGCCGCGATCATCGCCGTATTGGGTCTCGGAGTCGCTGGCTGTGCCGGCTCAGGCGGAGAGGCCGAAGGTCCAACTCGTGAGATCCAGCACGCGATGGGTACGGCCGAGGTGCCGCAGGACCCTCAGCGCGTCGTCGTCCTCGACACCGGTGAGCTCGACTCCGCCCTCGCACTCGGTGTCACACCGGTCGGCACGGTGCACGCGGACGGGGCGACCGGTCCGCAGTCCTACCTGGCGGACCAGGCGAAGAACATCGAGGAGGTCGGCACGATCCAGAACCCGAACCTGGAGGCCATCGCCGCCCTGAAGCCCGACCTGATTTTGTCCAACAGCGTTCGCCACAAGGACATCTACGAGCAGCTCAGGGGGATCGCTCCCACGGTCTTCGCCGAAACTGTCGGCAAGGCCTGGAAGGAGAACTTCCGACTGGCGGGCGCTGCCCTGGGCAAGTCGGACGAGGCCGAACGCGTCCTCGGTGAGTACGAGGCGAAGGCCCAAGCGCTGGGGCCGAGATTCGGCACCCCAGGGAGCGTCGAGGTCAGCATGGTGCGGTTCATGGCGAACGGTGTCCGGGTCTACGGCGAGGGCTCGTTCATCGGGACGATCTTGAACGACGTCGGATTCGCACGGCCCCAGATCGCGCGCACGGAGGAAACGTTCGTTCAGGTCAGCCCGGAACAGCTCTCCTCCGCCGACGGTGATCTGCTGTTCTACGCAGGCTATGGGCAGGACGGCGCAAGCAAGCAGGCCGAGCTCGCCGCCGGTCCTCTGTGGCAGCGCCTCGGCGCGGTCAGCCGCGGCGATGCGCACCCCGTCAGCGACGACCTCTGGTATCTCGGGATCGGCCCGCTCGCGGCGAACCGGGTGCTCGACGACCTCGCGCGGTACGCCTCCGCGGCCTAAGTGGTGAGCACCGTCGCGGGGTTCGCTGTCGATCCGCCACGTACCTCGAGCAGCTTTGGATCGGGCTGAACCCGCCCCCGTTACCTTCTTGATCAAGCCCGGTGAGGGCTTGCAGGCCACCGGCCACGGCATGACTTGTTGCCCCTGTCGCTCGATGATCTGGGGGGGTGTTGTCACCGCGGCCGGAGGGCGCCAACGACCGCTGATAGACCTCCGATCTTGTTAAGGAGTCAAGCCGCGTGTTCCAGGAAGTGGGTCGCTGACTCGGGGAACGCCTTGATCGGGTCGTAGGTCTGACGGGTCTGCAGGCAGTGGTAGAGCTGACCGAGTTGGCGGTTGTAAAGGTTGCGCAGCGCTGCGGCGTGCCGGTCACCCCGAGCTCGTCGCCGGTCGTAGTGCCGCTTGGCGGGACCGGGTCTGGGGATGGCGGCGAAGGCCCAGACGAAGCCGACTGCGGCGAGCCGGTTGTTCTTCACGATGCGGCGGGTGACGGAGATGCTTCCGCCCGAAGCGCGGGTGACGGGGGCGGATCCTGCGAAGGCCTTGAGCGCTCGGGCGTCGGCGAAGCGGGTCGGGTCGTCGCCGATCTCGGCCAACACGCGGGCGCCGGTGAGGTCACCGAGGCCGTCGAAGCTGGTGATGATCGCGTAGTCGGGGTGTTGCTGGAACGCGTCGCTCGCGGCAGCGCTGAGGTTCGTGATCGCCGGCGGCGCCGCCCAACTGCGCGACGTCCACGCCGAACGCAACGACCTTGCTGTCGAGCTCGAAGCTCGCCTGGAGGCCCACCCTCTTGGGCTGGTCCTGACCTCGATGCCCGGACTCGGGGCCAGGACCGCCATCAAGATCCTCACCATCGTCGGCGATGGCAGCGCGTTCCCCACCGCCGGACACCTGGCCGCCTACGCCGGCCTCGCACCCGTGACGCGTTGAACCGCCCCGGGTTCGGTAGAGGCTCCCGGTTGGGGCCAGGCGACAGCTCGACGACCGAACGATCCTGGCCCACACCACCTCGACGCTCGACGTGCCAGCTGGCCCACGCACGGGCGTCACCGAGGCCATCCAGACCCAGCTCATTCGAGACGGCTTGGTCGCCGGGTTCCAGAACACGATCAGAACGGAGGTGGCGCAGTTCGCCGGTCACGGCCATGACCTGGCGGCTCTGGCCCGGTTGGACTAGCAGGGCACCGGTGACTCCTGATGCCCAGCGGTCGTTCGGCGGTGTCCTCCGCGAAGCGTCCGCAACCTGGTCTCGGTCACCAGCCAACCTCCGCCTCACCGCCGATGCCCCGATTGTGACAGGGGCATCAACTTCGGTGAGACAGGACAGGATCATTGCATCGAATCTCGGGTAGCGAGCGCGTCGCGCTACGCGACAGAAGCAGGACTGTGTTGCGTAGGTTTACTGGGCCTCACCTCAGTGCCGGACCTGCGGTGCGCAACTGTCCGGAGGTCCGGGCGCGTTGTGCTCGGTGGCGGTGAGCGGTACCGCCGTGCACCCGCGCCGCCAAGCGCCCATGCGGGCTCTCGTTACATTTCGTCTTCCGGTGCGATCCCGGGTTCGGTACCGCGCGCGGGTTCCGGTCGTGTCCGGTGCAGAGCGGCGGTGACGGTGCGGCCAGCGGCGCGGTCGAGGCGTCCGCGGGCGCGGTCGTAGCGTCGGGAGGTGCGGGGATCTTTGTGCGCGAGCATGTCCTGCACATCTCGAAGGTCGCGGCCCTCGTCGAGGGCGATGGTGGCGGCGGTGTGCCGCAACGAGTGCGGGCTGACCCCCTTGGCGCCGAGCCCGGCCGCGCGAGCGATCCGGTCAATCGCGTGGGCGATCACCTGGCGGCTGGGCCAGGCGGCCCGGTACTGGAACAGCGGCCCACTGGTTCGCTTGCCGAGGTAGTCGCGCAGCGCGACCGCGGCTTCGTCGGGGACGGCGATGCGGGCGCGCCGCCCGCCCTTGCGCCGCACTTGCAGGGTCATCGTGCCGCGTTCTTCGCCGAGGTCGGTGACCGCGGCCGCGGCGAGCTCGGACACCCGCAGGGCAGTGCCGAGGAAGACCTCGATCAGCGCCCGCTCCCGCGAACCTATGCGTGCGGCGGCGGCCAGGAGCTCGCCGGCCTCGTCGAGGTCCAGGCCGACGGTCTGCGAGTCGTCGTCGAGTTCGGGCCGGGCCACGTCGCCGAAGGGGTTGGCGGGCACGTCGGCGGGGAAGTGCCGGGCGCCGTAGCGCAGGAACGAGGACACGGCGGTGAGTTTGCGGGCCACGGTGGCGTCGGCGTAGCGGGTGTCGTGGTGGCCGCGCGCGGTGGTCTGCAGCCATTCGCGGTAGCCGTCGGCGTGGACCCGGGCAGGGCGCAGCGCGTCGATACCGAACGTGTCGGCCCACCGAAAGAACTGTTGCAGGTCGACACGGTAAGCGTCGCGGGTGCGCGGCGAGCGGACCGACAGCAGCCAGGCGCCAGCGATGGTCTCGCGCCGCCGCGGCCGTACCTGATCCACAGCGGTGCGGTCGTCGTCAAGGGCTGCGACGATGATTTCACCGTGCACCGGTGCGGCGCTCGATCGGCCTCTATCTGAGGTTGGCATATTTACCATTATGCCAACTATGGGTTTGCGTGTGGCTATCGCCATCAGTTCGCCTCACGCCCACAGGTTGTGCGCACCTCTGTGTGGTGTAGCGTTCACGTCGACAACACACGGCGGGCAACGACACATCAGGGCCTAGTGTCGGGTACTCTGTTGAGATGTCGGAAACGATGGGTAACCCCGATCGATCCGAGGTCATCGTCAATCGGGACGGGCGAGTGCTCATCCCCGCCCAGGTGCGACGCGACCTCGGGCTGAGTGAGGGCTCGGCACTGCTGTTGTCGGTGGAGGACGGGCGTGTGGTGATGGAGTCCCGGGACCAGCTGGTCGCGCGGATCCGTCGGGAGGTCGCCGCGTCCTGGCAGGGCGACCCGGACACCTCGGCCGCCGACGAGCTGATCGCCGAGCGCCGCGCCGAGGCCGCTACCGAGGACCGCAGCTCGTGAACACCCCGGACGACTCCCCGGCCGGACCCGGCGCCGAGCCCCCGGTCTCCCCGGCTCGCCCCGACGGCGCTCCGGCGGTGCTCGACGCGTCGGCGGTGTTGGCCTGGCTCCGCGACGAACCCGGCGCCGACATCGTGCAGGGCTACCTCGACGCCGCCGTGATCTCCGCGGTCAACCTCTGCGAGGTCCACCAGAAACTGGCCCAGCGCGGCGTCGACGCCGACCGCACCGTCGGCCAGCTGCGCACCCTCGGGATCCGCACCGAACCCGTCGATGCCGCCGACGCGATCGCCGCGGCGAAGCTGTGGCCGGCCACCCGCACCGCCGGGCTGTCCCTGGGCGACCGCTGCTGCCTGGCCCTGGCCGCCCGCCTCGGCGGGCCCGCGGTCACCGCCGACACCGCCTGGACCGCGCTCGAGACCGGAGTCACTGTCGTGTCCATCCGGTAAGAGACCGCGCCGACCCAGTCACATCCGAGGAGACCGCGTTGATGCCGTCCGATCCGATCACTCCTGGCCCGGGCTCCGCCCCCGCTAGCACCACCGCACTCACCCCCGCCGAGGCCGCCACCGGGCTCGGCATCACCGAGGACGAGGTCCTGATCCGCCAACACCGCGGCGAGCTGCCGGCCCACCTGACCGAGCACGGGCTGCGCGCCGACGCCGCCGCGCCCGCGTCCGACGTGGGCGCGACGGTCGTGCCCATCCGCGCCGGGCGCCACCGGTCCCACTGACCAGTGCCAGTCGTGTCGACGGCCCGCACCGCGCGGATCACTACGATCATCGGGATCGGCCGGCGTCCTGCTGGATGCGGACCACGCTCGTGGTCGTGCGGGTCGACCGTGCCGCAGCCGAGTGGCAGGCCGCGTCCCGCGGTCCTACGCGCCCCTGTCCGCGCGGCTCACGACTGGCACCGCGACCCACGACCCCGATCATGAGGGTCACCTCACGAGGTTCCGGGAGAGAGCGGTCCGCTCAGTCGCGGTTGAGCCGCTCCAAGATCGCGTCGAGCTTCGCGTCGGTCGCGGCGAACCGCTCATCCATCCGTACGGCCAGCGTGCCTACCCGCTCGTCCAGCGCGCCAACGCGCTCGTCCAGCGCGTCGACCTTGCCCTCGATGCGGCCGCTGATCTCGTACAGGGAGTCAACATCGGCGCCCTGCTGCCTGAGCCGGCGCTCCACCTCGGGGGACGACATGCCGCGAAGCGTACGAGACTCGGCGCCCGCCGATGACAGCCGCGCGCGTGTCGGGGTGGCCGTGGCCCCACGCGGGGGCCGGGTGCGGGTCATGCTCGTTCGCCGTGGCGGAGGCGTTCGTGTGCGAGGCGTTCGACGAGTTCGGGCAGCGCCGGTTCCGGGGCGCCGGACAGGTCGTGGCGACAGCTGGTCGGGGAACGTCCACCGCCTCACCTGCGGCGACCGGTCGATCACGCCGCGGACGCCTTTTCACACCTCCTGGTCAGGCGGTTCGGCATAGTGGTCGTTCGGCTCTGGTCCCGTAGTGCCAGAACTGTCCAATTTGGCGTCTGGGTCGGTGGAGTATTCGTAAGCGCGGCGTTCGGCTTCCCGCGCGATCGCCGATTGCCACCGGGCGGCCACGTGGGGCGGTACTTGGAGCGGGTCGTGCGCGTTGGGCGGGTCTGGGAACTCTGTCTCGACTGCGGCGAGGTCGGCCAGCATGCGCTGAGCGAGGTCAGGGTTATGGTCCATCAGGATGCGTAGCCGTTCCTCTTCTTCGGCGGTGAGTATCCCGGCGCGCAGGTCCGCCAGGTCCTCCCAGCTGAACGGTGCCGGGGAGTTGGGGTCCTCGGGCGGTGTGGTCACAGCCGCTCCGATGCGCTGGTCAGTAGAGGAGACTCACGGAGGAGCCTAAAAGGTTCCCGCCATCTTGGCGTGCCTGCGCCCGGAGCTGTGCCCGGGCGGCGTTGGCCCGGTTGATGCGGCTGCGGACGGTCCCGACGGGGACATCGAGGACCTCAGCGGCTTCCGCGTAGGACAGCCCGTTGACCTTGACCAACTCAAAGGTGCGGCGCCACGGGTCAGGGATCTCGGCCAGCGCCGCAGCGATGAGAGCCCGGTCTGTGACCACCTCCGCAGGGTCGGCACCGGCCTGTTCGGCGTCGGCCAGGCGGCTGGTGGAGATGTCGGTGACGCGGCGCTGGTCGCGTTGCCGGTTGCGGGCGGCGGTGCGAGCGGTGTTCTCGATGATCGTGCGAAGCCAGGCTCCGACCGAACTACGCCCGACGTAGGTGTGGGCGCTACGGAAGGCACGCAGGAGGCCGTCCTGCACAGCGTCATCGGCGTCGTAGTGATTTTCGAGGACCCGTAGGGCGACGACGCGCAGCAGCGTGCGGTGGCGCCGAATCAGCTCGTTGAACGACTGCGGGTCACCATTCAGATGGGCGCGCAACAGTTCGACATCTGGCGGCGAGTCGAGCGCTCGGACCTGTCCGCCGGTCGCACGGTTGGCTCCGCCGCCGGCGATGGTGGACGTGCCCCTGATGTCCCGGACCGTGGCCGGTGCGAGTCCGTATCGAGTGACCGGGACCCCCCCTTCGGGGAGATCGATGTTCTGAGCCGCCGCGGTCAGGTTCGCGCAGTCGGACATTCAGTTGCCACCTCGGCTTATACGATGATCCCCTCAGACGTGACTCAGCGTTGCTCGAAAGAGACACAGCGTGGGCCGACGTGTCAGAAGTGGAGCACTCTGCCCAGGTCAGGACGGGCCGATTCGGTGATCAGTGAGCACCCCGTGGGGTTGTAGGTGTGGCTACATCGGAGTGGCTTGTGAGGTACCTCGACGCGATACGCCAGCGGCGACCCAGCGTGGGCAGACCGTGTCGAGAATGGAGCGATCTGCCCAGGTCAGTAGGGGCGAAATCGTTGCTCAGTGAGAAACTCGTGGGGGCGTAGGTGGCTGCACCGGAGTGGTTCGTGGGGTACCTGGACGCGCTGCGGCGGGTGCCGGGGTCGCGGCCCGCGTCGGCGCGCGCACTGGCTGAGTGGGCGGCGCAGATCGGCGGCGCGGAGGCGCCGTCGCGCCCGACCATCAGTCGCTGGCTGAGCGGCGCCACACTGCCCACCGGCTTCCGCCCACTGGAGTTGATGGTGCTCGGAGTCCGGGAGCGCAGCAGGAACCCATCGCGCCAGGTACGGGAGACCCTGCTGCGCCCCGCGTGGTGGCGCGATGCCTACGACCGCGCGCTGCGCGAGTCCGGCCGCGGGAACGGCGCTGACGGGCACGCGACACAACTCATCTACCAAGGCCTGGAACCGTTCGCCCGCGACGATGCTGAACGATTTTTCGGCCGCGACCGCGACATTGAGGCGGTACGTGCTCGGCTCGAGGGGCTGTACCAGTCGTCGACCGGCGGGATCCTGCTCGTTCTGGGGCAATCCGGGATCGGGAAGAGCAGCCTGCTGGCGGCCGGCTTGCTTCCTGCACTCGCCCAGCACGGGCTCAGCCCAGACACCACAGTCGCCGAGTGGCCAGCCGAGGTGATTACCCCCGGGCCGGAACCACTGCTGGCTCTAGCTGAGGCTCTCCACGACGGCGACGTCGCTCCGGCCGGCGCTGAGGGTGCAGCCGTACGGCCGACTCCCGAGCGACAGATGATCCTGGTGGTTGACCAGTTCGAGGAGATCTTCCAGGCCGACCAGGAGGTTCGGCACCAGTTCGTGACCGCTCTGCTCGACATGGCAACACCTCGGGCCACGGACGCCGCCGCCGGAGCGGGGCACGCGGCCGCGATCGTCGTGCTCGCCTGCCGCAACGAGTTCTACCCGGACCTCCGGAAGATGCCGTCACTGAAGCCAGTGCTCGACGCTCCATTCAACTTGGATCCACTCACCGGCGAGGCCTTGACCGAAGCGATCAAGGAGCCGGCCCGGCGAGCGGGTATCACTGTCGGCAACGACCTCGTCAACCGGTTGCTCGCCGATGCCGGGGTGAGCAACGGCGGGATGATCGAGGGCAAGCTGCCTCTGATCTCCCACGTGCTGCGCCTGATGAACCAGTCCGGGCCGATGACCGTGCGCGCCTACGACCGGGTCGGCGGCCTCGACGGCGCGGTCGCGCACACCGCCACCCAGGCGTGGGAACGGCTCCAGGCGGCTGGGGTCGGCGAGACCGCCCTGGCGCTGCTCGTGCGGATGGTCCGGGTCGGGGATCACCCCGGCCAGGACACCCACCAGAGGCTGAGCCGGCACGAAGTGGTTCCGCCCGCGGGCGGCCCGACCGCCCACGCGTTGGACGTTCTGGCCGCGGCGCGGCTGGTCACCGTCGGTGAGACCACCGTGCAGATCACGCATGAAGCGTTGTGGCGAGAATGGCCGCTTCTACGCGACGCGATCGACTCCGAGCGCACCGACCACGTGCGTCGACAAGCGATCGAACGATCGGCCCGACTCTGGGACGAGGCCGGCCGGCCCGACGAGCAGCTGCATCGGGGCACCCTGCTCACCGACGCCCACCGCGTTACTACTGGTCCGGCGTCCGGGGCGGTGAGCGGCACCCGCATCACGCGTGAGTTCCTCGCCGCGGCGGATGCGCAGGAGCACCGCTTCGCCCGCCGCCGGTGGCGGCTACGCGTGGCGGCGGTCTCGGTGGTCACGGTGATTGTCGCATTGGCCGTCTTCGCCGGCCATCAGGCGGTGACCAGGTACCAGTCGCAGCAGCGCGCCATCCTCGCCGAAGTCAAGGCTCAGGCGAAGGCCCTGCAACCGACCGACCCCTCGCTGGCCGCACAGCTCTACCTCACCGCCTATCAGCGCCAACCCGACCCGGCGCTCTACACCACGCTGCTCGACACCCAGAACCAGCCACTGGCACACCCGCTGCGCGGTCACCGCGGCGTGGCGCGCGCGGTGATCGCGGGCTCCGCGGTGGTCAGCGGCAGCGACGACGACACCATCCGGGTGTGGGGCGCCGATCGGGCCGGGACACATCACCCCACCAGCACACTCCCGGTGACCGGACCGGTAACCGGTCTCGCGGTGGTTCCCGCCCGCCCGATCGTGATCAGCAGTGTGGACAACGCGAAGTCGAGACAGAGCGTGCTGCAGGCATGGAGCGTCGCCGACCCGGCCCGCCCCACCGCGCTGACCCCAGAGTTACCCAGCGGACCAGCGGAGATCAGCGCGCTCACCGTCAGCCCGGACGGCAGGCTGCTGATCGCGATGGACGAGGACGGCGTCGCGCGACTCTGGAACATCACCGACCCCACCCAACCGGTCGACCTCGGCGCACGGCTCCCGGGCGCGAGCACCCAGGCCTATGGCAGCGGGCTGGTGGTCAGCCCGGACGGCACCACGCTGACGGCCGCGGGCGACGAGGGCACGGTCGCCCGGTGGAACATCGCCGACCCCGCCCGTCCGGTCGCGCTGCCACCGCTGGACGGCGGCACACCCCGGACCCAGGCCGTCGCGGTCAGCCCCGACGGGAAGATCCTCGCCGCCGGCGGCGTGGCCGGAGCCCTCCGGCTGTGGGACACCTCGGATCCGGCCCGGCCCCAGCCGATCGCACAACCGCCCGTCGACCGTGCGTCGTCCATTCTCGCCACGGCGATCAGCCCGGACGGCACCATCCTGGCCGCAGCGTCGTCAGACAGCAGCGTGACCTTGTGGAACATCGCTGACCCCACCGACCCAATCCCACTGGGCCAGCCCCTGCGCACCGACAGCGGCCGCGGCATCGGATCGGTCCAGTTCAGCCCGGACGGGAACAAGCTGATCGCCGGTAGCGGCGACGGGATCATCCGGGTGTGGTCGCTACCGGAGACCCGGCTGACCGCCAGCTCAGGCACCGCGGTCGATCTGGCGTTCCGCGACAACGGCGGGATGCTCGCGGTCGGCAACCTGGACAACAACTCGATCTATCTGTGGGACACCACCGATCCGAGCTCGCCAGCTCGGATGGGTCCCCCGTTGTCACAGGGCGGTGCTCTACGCGCACGCGGGTTCAATGTCGATTTCGCCGGGCGCGACGACAACGTGCTGGTCAGCAGCGCCGGGCGCACCATCCGGCTCTGGAGCATGCGCGACCCGCGCCAGCCCACCCAGCTGGGACCCGACCTCGTACTGCCCGTGGAGGTCGGCGGCCAGGCGATCAGCCCCGACGGGCGCACCCTCGCCGTGGGCGGCGCGGACGGCGTCACCCGGCTGTTCGAGCTCACCGACCCGACGCGGCCCACGCCGCTGAACGTCTCGTTGCCCGGCACACCCGACGAGATCGTCGCCTCCCTCGCCTTCAGCCCGGACGGGCGCACCCTGGCCACGGCGGGACACGACCACCAAGTCCGGCTCTGGGACACCAGCGACCCCGCCCGCGCACACGCCGCTGGCGCCCCACTGGTCGGGCACACCGACAACATCTACGGGCTAGCCTTCAGCCCGGACAGCATGCGGCTGGCCAGCGCCGGCTACGACCACACGGTCCGCATCTGGGACACCAGCGACCCCGCCTCCGCGAGAGCGCTGGGCCCGCCGCTGACCGAGCAGAGCAACGTGCTCGGTGAGGCGTCGTGGAGCCCTGACGGCGCCACCCTGGCCGCCGCCAGCCACGACAGCACCGTGGCCTTGTGGAACGTCGCGCGCCCGACCCGGCCGGCCGCGATCGGGAATCCGCTCACCGGGCACACCGACAACGTCTATTCCGCCGAGTTCGCACCGACCGGTTCGCTGCTGGCCAGCGGTGCGCGCGACCAGACCGTGCTGTTGCGAAACCTCGACGTCCATGCGGCGATCCGCCAGCTCTGCGCCGCCACCCCCGACACGCTGACCCCGCAGGCCTGGGACGCCTACGTCTCCCCGGACGAGTCCTACGACCCGCCGTGCGCTGACCCCGCAGTGCTCGGGGACCAACGATCGAGCGCGGCCTGGTAGGCCGCCGGCACCGACCCAACCCGGTCGACCCGCCACGCCCGCTCGGTCTGGTCGGGTCCCACGGGCGGGATCTGGCTCGCGAGCTCGCAGAGCACGGCCGTGTCCCGCCACTGCGGGTCCTCGGCCAGCTGCCGGAGCGCGACACGGGCCTCCACGATCTCGCCCACGCAGTCGAGCGGTTTGTGTCCGTCCAACCCGAGCAGCGCGCGGTATCCCTCGACCTGCGCCCGATCGTCGAGGAGGTCTCGCTCGAAGATCCGGACCAGCCGCGACCGGGGCATGACCGACGCCAACGCCAAGAACACCCACCGGCACTTGGCGCAGTCCCGGCACCAGCGCTGCGTGCGGTGCGGGTCGGTGGACCGGACCACGACGTTGCAGCTGCTGAACAGCTCGTCGTAGCCCTCGAGCGCGGCGAACCACCGGGAGATTTCCAGCTCGCCCATCCCACGTAGTAGCGAGAAGCAGCCCGAGGCGATGCCCGCGTGCTCACGCAGCGCCCGGTCGAGCGCCTGTTCTGCCGCCGCGGATTTCGCCCACTGATGGTTCACGTCGCGGCCGCGCCAGACCAGGTTCGGCTCGTCGGCCGAGCGTTCGTTGGCTAGTACCGCGGGCCCGAGTCCGTGGAGTGCGGCGACCGCGGTTCCGACCAGCGATGTCATCGCGGTGAGCGGGGTATGACCGCGCAGCAGCGCTGTGTGCCGCATCAATTCTTTCAGTTGCGGGTCCGACCGGGGCCGCACCCGCAGCAGTCTGGCCTGCGCTTTCCGCATCAATAGTTCGAGTTGTGGCTTGATTCGGCGATCGGTCGTAAATGTGGCCGGGGCGAAGCCGCCGGATTTGAGGACTTCCAGCGCCACGATCGAGTCTTTGCCGCCGCTGAACCCGACCAGCGGCGCGCGACCGCTGGCCCCGAGATCGTGCACTACGCCGGCCGGGACTCGGTACCGGGTGTGCACCGGGAGATCCAGAACGTACTCCAAGGCGTGGCGGTGCGCATACTCTGCGAGGCCGTCGCGATAGAGCTGCCAAGCCCAGTCCGCTGCCGCCGGGGCGAGCGGCACAGCAGTGATCGACACCTGCGGCGGTGCCATCACTTTGTAGTAGAAGGTGCCGACCGCTATGTAGAGCAGCTCCAAGACCCGATGGAACGTCGCCAGCCCCGCGGCGCTGACACCGCTATCAGGCAGCGGGAACTCGACGTTCTCGATGAAATGCAACCGCTGGTCATTACCCTCGTGTGCGAAGTCGAATTCCGCGACGCCGGTCTCCGGCTCGAAGCGCATCCCGGAATAGACAAACGTGTGGATGTCGGCGAAGCGGCTCTCATCCAGCCAGTCCACAGAGTTGCCCTTCTCGTCGGCGCGGGCCATGGCTGTGCCGTCGCTGGCGGGTCGGTCCGTTCCGAGCGGCAGGCAGGAGAACGACGCTACCGCCCGCCACCGACAGCTCTCGATCTCGTCCCGCCTCGCCGCCCGACGGGGCCGTCCCAGTCTCGCGGTGATGGCCTACCCCTGCGGCCACACGGTTCCTCGAAAAAAGTTCCTGCGGTCGGGAACTTTCCCCCGGCTGGGACGGGTCTCCTCTCGAACCGCCATCACGGGGCGGTGCTCCGGCGACTGTGTGCCGCCTGTGGGACAGCCCCGGCGACCGGCGGGTTCCGGAGCGTCGGCGGTCGTGGAAGGGAGCTCAAGTGGTGCCAAGGCATGGCGTGTACCACTCGGAGCGGTTGACAGGGGCCGCGCACACCGACCTCAACCGAGAGCCGGGGCGGTAACGATGCCCAAGGCAAAGACCCGGGCGGGGCCGCAGTGGCGCACGGCGCCGGGCCTCGGCACGGGACCCGCCACCGGGGAGGACTCTCGTGCCCCTGAGACGACTGAGGCCTCCCGGCAGGGGCTTCCCCCGTCGCGTCACCCACAGTCGCCGCGCCGACCACAGCCGACGCACGACTCGACCGCTGCACCGGAGCCGACCCCGCCGGCCGAGGCCGACGCTGCCCCGGATGGCGGCAGCGTCGAGCAGGAGCTCTACACCCACATCACCCCGAACCTTCGTGCTGGAGCGCACGACCACAGCTCGCCGGCCACGCCTCCGCCGGCGATGCGCGCTCTCGACCGGGAGCCCGAGCTGGCGGCCCCGCAGGTCCCGCTCAATGTGGCGTTGCCGCAGCAGCCTCCTCTCAACGGTCGGCGTCGGGTCGGGCCGGCTGGGCGGCCCGAGCCGGGCCGCGCCTCGGTAACCAGGTATGCGGCGGCCGAGGACTCGTTCTCCCGGTCGGTGCGGTCGTTGGAGCCGATCTCGGATCTGGAGGCGACCGCGTTTGCCGGCCGGTTCGCGGCGGATTTCCAGTCCTACGACGAGGACCAGCCGACTCGCCGTGCTGAGGTGTTGCGCCCTCTGCTCGCCGATCCCCAGGCATGTACCTGGGGGTGGTCGGGCGAGGGCCGGCAGCGCGCCGATTCACCACAGCCGAACCGGATCTACCGGCGCTCGGATGTCGTGGTCTTCGTCGAGGTCATTGTGCGGATCACGCCGTACGCGCGCGCCTGCTCATCGTCTAGCCAGTCCGTCCCGGATCCGGTCGAGACGGTCGAGCCACCGGGGTTGCTGGGCCCGTCGAGCGCTCCCCCGGGCGCCGACCCGCGCTGGGTGGCCGGCGGCTCGAGCTGGGTCCGGATGACCGTGCCGATCACCCGCGCCCCCGACGACGGCCGCCTGGTCGTCGACCCCCACCTGGTCCCCGACCCGTCCGCCTGACCCCCGCGAGGTAGCCGCTCATGACGTCGACCAACCACACCCGGCCCGAGTCCAACAACCACACCCCCTGGACCCCGGACAGCGCAAGCCTCGCGTGGATGTCCACTCCCCCACCGCCATCGGGCACTGGCCCCGAGAGCGACGAGCGGCAGGAGACTGCCCCCACCGAGACTCGGCCGGTCCCCGAGTCGAGCCCGGTCAGCGCCTCCCGCGGCGAGGCATCGGTCCGTGCGGACACGCCCGCACCGGCCCGCGTCTCCGCGCCGAGCGCATCCGCGCCGCCCAGGCCGGCACCGACTCCGCCGCCTGCCCCGGCGCCGGAGCGGCCGGCCGAGCACTACGGCGCGGCTGGGCACTTTCCGGGCGGGCATCCCGAACCGTTCGTCAACGCCGTCAGGTCGCGGGCCACGGCCCCGAAGCAGGGCTGGCGGGCCGCGCTGTACCGGGCCACGGGCCTCAACCCCGGCCTGTCACGGACCGAAGAGCTGTTGATCGGGCAACAGCGCAAGATCCGCACGCCGATGGATGGCTCGCATTCGGTGATGGTCAGCTCGTTGAAGGGCGGGGTCGGCAAGACGACGGTGTCGGCGCTGCTGGCGTTGTTCCTGGCCGAAGGGCGTGGTGAGCGGGTCGTGGCCGTGGACGCCAACCCCGACGCCGGGACGTTGGGCGACCGCCTGGTCGGCGAGACCGAAGCCGCGCAGCTGACCGTGCGCAAGCTGCTGAACAACCTCGACCAGATCCGCAGTTTCAGCGACCTGTCCCGCTACGTGCACCTGGTCAATCGCCTGCAGGTGGTGACCTCCGAGCAGGAACCCGAGTCGAGTGAGGCGTTCTCGCAGAAGGATTACGAGGCCATTGTGTCCGTATTGTCCAGATTCTGCCAAGTTCTGGTGACTGACAGTGGTACTGGAATTACACATTCGGCGATGCAGGGCGGTCTGGCCCGGTGTGACTCGCTGGTCATCGTGGGGTCTCTGACCCAGGACGCCGCCTCACGGGCAGCGAAGACGCTGAACTGGCTGGCCTCGCGCCAGTGGTCGGACCTGGCGAAGAAGGCCGTCGTCGTGCTGTCTCAGGATCGGGACAGCACCTTCATCGACAAGCAGCCGATTCTGGATCACTTCCAGGAGCGCTGTCGTGCGGTCCTCACGCTGCCCCCGGACCCGCACCTGCAGGCCGGTGGGCAGATCGACCTCGACGCGCTCAAGCCGGCAACCCGCGCCGCCGCGCGCGAGATCGCCGCAACCGTGGCCGAGGGCTTCTATGGCTGCCCGACCTCGCTCGGGCGCGCTGCGGGTGAACGTCGCACCGACGTGGCCTGGTAATGCGCTCCAGGTTCTGGGCGCGGTTCGGGACCGCGCTGTCGCTGTCGGCGTCGCTGACGGCGGCGGCGGTGTCTCCGACCGCGCCGGCCGACGAGGAGGTGGAGTGTGGGTGGCGGATCACCGCTACCCACGTGCTCGCCGAGCTGGACGGGGACGACTCCGCGCGCGCACAGGAGCTGCGCGACGCCTTGCTCGAGGTCGGGGCCGACGACCCCGATTTCGTGCCGGAGTCCTGCACCGACACCGGGTCCGGTGGGTCCGGGGACGACCAGGGCTCCGGTTCCGGTAGCGATTCAAGTTCCGGGTCCGGTAGCGGTAGCGGCTCGGGTTCTGGCGGCGACTCTGGGTCGGGCTCTGGCGGCGGGTCGAGCTCGGGTTCGGCCCAGCAGGGTGCGACGGCGGCCGAGGCGTTCGGCTGGGGTGAACCCGATGTCGTCGATGATTTCGAGTCCGCTGGTCTCGATGGCTGGAACCTCTACGACGGCGCCGGTCACGCCGGCAACGGTGTCCGCTCCCCGGACGCGGCGTCGGTGTCCGACGGCATCCTGACGATCAACGGCACCGCCGATGGCACCACCGGTGGGATGGCGTGGGGCAACGCCCAGCAGTACGGCCGGTGGGAAGTCCGGATGAAGGCCCCGAAGGGCGATGAGGCCTACAACGCGCTCGCGTTGTTGTGGCCGACCGCGGAGAACTTCCCGGTCGGCGGTGAGGTCGATTTCGCCGAGATCATGGATTCGAGCCGGCAGAAGGTCGAGATGTTTCTGCACTACGGCGAGGACAACAGCCAGGTGCACGGTGAGGTCGAGGTCGACGCCACCGAATGGCACAACTATGCCGTCGAGTGGACCCCGGAGGGGATCACCACCTTCCTCGACGGTGAGGAGTGGTGGAAGACCACTGACACCTCGATCCTCCCGCCGGGCCCGATGCACCTGTGCCTGCAGCTCGACTGGTTCCCCGACAACGGCGGCGGCGGGGGCGAGGCCGAGGTCCACTACGACTCGGTCAAACAGTGGTCCCTCGGTGAGGGCGAGGGGTCGTCGACCGATTCCGAGGGCAGTGAGGGGTCCACCGACTCCGATTCCAGCACCTCGATCACCGAGGAAGAGAACAGCAAGGGCGGGCGTATGGCCGCAGTCCGGTGACAGCCGCCCACAGCTCGATCGGTCCCTTTCCGGTTTCCAGTGAGTCCCCCTCGATCACGTCGGAGTCCCTGTAATGCCTCGTTCACGAACACGCCGGCCCTCCTGGGCCGCTCATGTCCCCCGTCGCTCGCACGGTCCGGTGCTGCGCCGCTCGACGGTGGCCATACTGACCGCCAGTGCGATGCTCGGGCTGACCGCGTTCTCGATCAGCCCACTGCCGGCCGAGCTGGGGTTGACGACCGAGTCCTGCAACACGGGCAAGGCGATGCGCCAGCTCGACGCTGCGCGCGAGACTCGCTCGCAGACCCGTGCGCTGCTGACCGATCTGGCGGTGAGCACCGACCCCCGCGCGCAGGGCCTGGCCCGCGAGATCTCGGGGTTGGGGTTCACCCCGGCCACCCACGAGCCGGGGTGGCGGCAGAAGGCCGTGGACGTCTCCGACCAGCTCAACGGCACCACTGACCCGCAGCTGCAGCAGGTCGCGGTCCGGCTGGCCAAGGCCGGCTACGGCCCGACCCCGGCCGATCTGCTGCCCAAACAGCCCCCGCCACCCGACACCGACGGTGGACCGCTGGAGGGGATCGGCCAGTCCCTTGGTGGCGCCGCGGACGGCGCGGCCGGCGCGGTGGAATCCGCAGGCCAGGCCGCCCAGAGCGCGGTCGCTCCACCTCCGGCGGTGAGCAGTTCCGGCTCCGGGGGTGGACCGGCTGCGGTGAACAAGGACCGGCAGGCCGAGCCGCCGCCGCCGGAAACCTGCACGGACCAGGCCGAGGCCACCGCCGCTCCGGCGGTGGCCGCTCCGGCGCCGGCAGCGCCCGCGGAAGACCCACCCGAGGGCGGCGATGAGTCGAAGCCCAGTAGTGGCGAGCCTTCGGGCGGCGAAGGCAGCAGTGCGGGTGGCGAGTCCTCCGACCCCGGCGGCGGCGAGTCGTCGACCGGCGGTGACAAGGGCTCCCCCAGCTCCGGAGGCGAGGACTCCTCCCGCGGCGGAGGCGATGACAGCTCCGGCGCCGGCGGCGAGGACAGCGGTGCGGGCGGTGAATCCTCCGACCCCGGCGGCGATGAATCGTCGACCGACGGTGACAAGGGCTCCCCCAGCTCCGGAGGCGAGGACTCCTCCAGCGCCGGTGGCGATGACAGCTCCGGCGCCGGTAGCGGCTCCTCGTCTGGGCCGGACCGCGACTCGGGTAGCGACTCCCCTTCCGCGGGAGAGGGCGAGGACGGTGCCCCGGACGAGGGGGGTTCGTCGGGGTCGCGCGATTCGGGCAGCAGCTCGCCCGGCGCCGACGAAGCCGAGTCCGCTGCGGACTCGGCGGATGCGGGCTCCGGCTCGGGTGAGGGCGAATCCGGCAGTGGATCGGCCCCGGACTCGTCGGGCTCCGATGACACGTCGAGCAGCGGTTCCAGCTCCTCGAGCTCGTCGAGTGGTACCGGCTCGGCGGAGGATATGGAGAAGGCGCGCGCCGCGATGGACCTGGTCGGCGAGCTCATGCAGACCCTGGGCGCCAGCCAGGACGCCGAAGCGGGCAGCGTGCAGGACTCGGTGCTGCAGGTGATGGATCGCGACCAGCTCGAGAAGCTCGGCGCGGACCCGGCCGATCTGGACAAGCTCGACGACCTCAAACCCGGTGACGCCGGCTCCGGCGACACGGGATCCGCAGCCTCATCGGGCAGCTCGCCAGCCTCGGCGGACAGCCCGTCGAGCACCGGCAGCTCCGACAGCGGCTCGCCCAGCTCGGACTCGATCAGCCGTGATTCCGGCGGCAGCGGCTCCCCCGCCCCGGGCAACACCGACTCGCCCGCTTCGGCTGGGTCCAGCTCAGATCAGGCCGAGACCAGCACGTCCACCAGCCGCGACGCGGGCACCGGGTCCAGCAGCTCCTCGCCCAGCTCGGGTGAGGGCTGGGAGGCCGGTGCTGAGAAGCTCGCGGAGCAGGTCAAGGAGGCCGCCGACGTCGACCCGGTGGCCGAGCAGCTCTCGGAGAAGCTCGCCGCGATCGACACCAACGGTGGCGACACCAGCTCCAGCGCCGAGAGCACCGGACCCGCCGACAGCGGCTCCGGCGGCGGGTCCGCGGACAGCACGGCCTCCGATCGTGACTCGGCCTCCGGGACGGACTCGTCCTCGGAGGAGTCGAGCGCGCCCGAGGAGGGCTCCGGCGCTGCCGACAGCTCCGGTACTGGTAGCGACTCCGACATCAGCCGCGACAGCGGATCGACCGACGCCGGTGCGGGCGAGAGCGGTGGCGCCGGTGGCCAGGAGGAACCCTCCGGCGGCGAGCCGGGTGATTCCGGGGACCAGCGGGAGGACTCGTCCTCGGGCGGCGACTCCGCCCCGGACGACCAGGGCCCGGGGCAGGGCGGCCCGGAGCCGGCTGAGGGCGGCGGCGAGGAGCCGCGCGAGCCCGAGGGGGCGCAAGCGGCCCCGGCCGCGGCGGGCGGCCCGGCTTCCGGGACCGACGTCGCGACCTGGGACAAGCTCGCCGACTGCGAGGCCGGTGGGAACTGGGCGACCGACACCGGCAACGGGTACGAGGGCGGCCTGCAGTTCTCGCCGTCCACCTGGGCTGCCTACGGAGGGCACGGGTCGGCGGCTGAGGCGAGCAAGGAAGAGCAGATCGCCGTAGCCGAGAAGGTCCAGGCCGAGCAGGGCTGGAACGCCTGGCCGGCCTGCTCGAAAAAGTTGGGCATCAGCTGATCCGATGCGTATCCGCAGGTGGAGCACGGTGTCGGTGGCCGCGGTGATGACCGTGGCCCTGGCGGTCGTGCTGTGGTCCTCCGGCGCCCCGCAAGGGGGTCGGGTGGTGGGGCTCGGGTCGGTCGTGCCGTGGGGGTCGGCCGACCCGAGGTCCCCGATGGCTCCACCGCCGGTGCGCGGGCAGGCCGGGCCCGTCGTGGGTGGTCTGTCGGCCTCGTCGGTCGGGGTGCTGGTCGTCGACGGCGGCCGCCACCAGTGCTCGGCCTCCGTGGTCGCCTCCCAGTCCCGCCGCCTGCTGGCCACCGCCGCGCACTGCGTGTGGCTCGACGGCGCCTGGCGCGTCGACGGGGCGACGTTCATCCCCGGCTACGCCGCCGGTGAAGAGCCCTACGGACGCTGGCAGGTCGACACCGCCTACGTCCCGCCGGCCTGGACCGAGGCGAACTCCCCGATCGAGGACGTCGCCGCCGACGTCGACATGGCGTTCGTGTCGGTGCTGCCCCGCGACGGTGTGCTGCCCGAACAGGTCCTCGGCGCCCAGGGCATCTCGTTCTCCACCCCGCCCCAGGTGGAGGTCGCCGCGCTGGGCTATCCCGCGCTGGGCAGCTACGACGGCCAGTCCCTGCGCGGCTGCGTCGGCACCGGCGCCGTGGAGGCGTTCACCCGCCCCGAGAGCCCGAAGCCGAGCGAGATCCGATCCCTGGACTGCGACATGACCCAGGGCGCCTCGGGTGGGCCCTGGCTGGCCGGGCCCGACGCCGACAGCGGCCGGGGTCAGGTCGTCGGCGTGGTCTCCGGCGGCGACGACACCCACCTGGTCTCCCCCCGCTTCGGCCCGGCGGCCAAGCAGATCTACGACGCCGCCGACACCGCCGCGCTGGCCGCCACTGCGCCGGCCCCCAGTCCGAGTACCGACCCGATGTCTGCCCAGATCGCCCCACGAGGAGGCAGCTGATGACCACCGCCGAACAGAACCGAGCTGGCCCGGCCCGTGTGCCGCGCAGCCCGTTCGAGCTCAACCATCGGCTCGGCGCCGCGGCGCGCTCGCGCGCCCCTCATTTGGGCTCGGTCGATAACGAGGCCATCGTGGATGTCGCCTCCGCGGCCGCGGCCGCCGGTGGGCACGGCCCCGCCGCCGCTGACACTGCCGCCGAGCTCGGTGCCGCTGCCGAGGCGGCGCAGGAGCGTGCGCGTACCGAGTTTCCCGACACCCGCCCGGTGTCGTGGGCGGCGTTCGGCGCCCTGGTCCCAGTGCTGGCCGGCTCCGCAGGCGCCGGCGCGTCCTGTGTCGCCGCAGCAATCACCGATGCTCTGCAGCTCGACCAACGGTGTGCGCTGCTCGTCGACGCCGACGACCCCGCCCGCTCCGGCCTGGCGTGTGCCCCGTCGCAGGAAGGGCCGTGGGTCCGCCCGGTCAACCCCCAGGTCTCGGTGCGCTACAGCTGGCGAGAGAACGCGCTGGTGGCGCGCCTGGAGACCGGGCTGCCGGCGATCACTCCGGGGATGGTGCCGATCCCGCCGGACTGGCTCCCGGATCCGGCACCGGACCCGCTGCACACTACCGTGGTCGATCTCGGTCACGGCGGCTGGCGTGCCGCCGCCACCCCCGTCTACGGGGCCGGGGGCTGGCTGCGCCGGGGGCTGCCGTCCCAGCGCCCGATCCTGGTCGTGCGCGCGACCCGGCCGTCGCTGCGCCAGGCCGAGCAGCTCCTCGCCCGGTTGGAGCCGTGGGTGCAGCGCGGGGTGGCCACCCCGATCTATCAGCTGGTGGTCAACGGCGCCCGCAAGTGGCCCGCCGGCGTCGCCGGCGCGGCCGGACCGCGGGTCGCCGCGCTGATCGACGAGGCGTTGTTCGTCCCCCACGAACGCAGCTGGGAGATCGCCGGAGTCACCGACGATCCCAGCCCCGACCGCGCCATCGACGCCCTCCGCCCGCTGCTCGCCTCATGGGGCCAGATCAGCTCCCCACGACGCCGCTGACCACCCCGCCACCTGCCGAACCCCCATCCGCCCGCGGAGGCACCCCTGATGTCCATCCCCCACCTGCTCGCCGACACGCTGCTCACCCAGATTCACCTGCTGCCCGCTCAGGACATCCCGAACCCGGGAGCCGAGGCCCCGCCCGGGGCGCCCGCGATCCAGCGTGTCGTCGGCTACCTGCGCTGGATCGCCGGGGTCTGCATCCTCGGGCTGTTCTTCGGCGGGATCGTCGCCGCGACCGCGGGCCGGCTGTGGGATCACCACGGCTCCGGCCGTCTCGGTGCGCGGCTGATCGTCGGCAGCCTCGCCCTGGCCCTGTTGTTTGGCCTCGGCTACACCCTGGTCAGCCAGTTCGCGGCGTCCACGGCCTGATGGCGCCCTCGATGAACACAGACCGGGCGCCTGCTGGCGGCGGCCTCGACGGGCGGCGGCGCGCGCTGCTGATCCTCACCGGGGCGGTGGTACTGGTGCTGGCGCTGTTGGTCGGCGTGGTCGTGTCGCTGACCGGCATGTTCGGCGATGACGAACCCAGTTCGACCTACCAGAGCCCGCCGGCCCCGTCCGGTCCTGGGGCCGCCGGCAGTACCGGGGGTGGGAGCGGGCCGGAGGCTGAGGCTGCCCTGGCGCGTGCGCCTATGCTCGAGGTTCCTGACCAGGCCGCGTTGCCGCACACGTTGTCGACGCGCAGCGCGGGTGCCCCGATCACGCTGCCCGAGCCCGAGCAGGTGTCCGGGGTGCTGGTGCCGACTGGGTTCCCGGACACCGAGCAGGGCGCGATCGCTCAGGTGGTCGAGCTGACCCGGGTCGGGTTCGCCGGTGCCGATCCGCAGGTCTGGGCACAGGCCTACAACTCGATGGCCGAGCCGGGCGCAGCACCCGCCGCCCAGACCCCGGCCTCGCAGGACCTGGTCGCCTTCCGGCGGGCTGCGAACATGCCCCGGACCGGCGCGACCCGGGCGACCATCACCTGGGATCCCACCTCGGCGCTGGTCAAGGGCAGCACCGACGACGGCAGCTACGTCGTGGCGTGTGTGCTCGGCGAGCTGGTCACCGACTACAAGGGCCGGGTGGCCACCGGTGGGGTGGGCAACTGCCTGCCGATGCGCCGCGTCGGCGATCAATGGCTGGTCGCATCGGGGCCGCGCGCATGGGTCGCCCCGGCTACCTGGCCGGGCAGCGACGAAGCCGTCGCAGTCGGCTACCGGGACATCATCCGATGACCGGCCTCATCACGACCAGCTGGTACCTGCCTGCTCAGGACCCCGCCCCACCCGGCGGGGCCGGAGGCGGTGGAGATGGCGGTGGCGGCGGCGGCCTGGTCGGCGACTTCGCCGGATCCATCGCGGAGTCGGCGTTCAGCTCCGCGATGCAAGCGGTGTGGGATTCAGCGATCTGGCTGCTCAAAGGCGGATTCGACCTCGCCGACAAGGTCTCGCAAGTCACGCCGGGCGACCTGACCGGCAACGACGCCGACAACCCGGACGCCATCCCTGGCGCCACTCCCCCACCGGCACCGCCGGAGGGCGCGCAGAGCGCGGTGGATCTGGGTTCGTTGTGGTCGACCATGATCTGGCTGGCCGCGCTCATCGCGCTGGGCCTGTTCTTCTACCAGCTGGCCACCGTCGCGGTGCGCGGCGGAGGGGGCATGTTCCGCGCGGTCGCCGGTCCGGCCCAGTTCGGCATCGCCCTGGCGGTGACCACCGGCGCGGTCGCTGCCCTGCTCACCGGCGCCGACGGGTTGACCACGCTGTTCTTGAGCAACCTGGGCGAGCAGGGCAGTTTTACTGCGATCCTGGACAACCCCGCGGTCGCCGACCGCTTCGGCGACAACCCGGACCTCGGCGAGGATATCGAGGAGGGTGTCCGGTCGATGATCCTGGGTATCGCCGCCCTGTTTGGGGTCATCCCGGCCGCGCTCGGCTTCGCCCTGGCGATGATCTTTCGCGCCGCGGCGATCATGGTGCTGATCGCGACCATCCCGATCGCGGCGGCATGTCTGATCTCCGACTCCACGGCGTCGATGTTCTGGCGGGTCGTGCGCTGGCTGCTGGCGGCGGTGCTGCTCAAGCCCGCGCTGGCACTGGTCGTGGTGATCGGGGTGAACATCATGTCCCGCACCGACGGGGTGGCCGGGCTGCTGGCCGGCACGGCGGTGCTGCTGATCAGCCTGTTCTGCCCGATGGTGCTCTACCGGCTGCTGGCCTTCGTCGACCCGGGCACCGGTGCCGGGATGGCGGTGCGCTCCGGCGGCGGGTCTCGCAGTGGCGGTGAGCCGGGTGGGGACAACGGCACCAGCGAGATGATCAACAACGCGCGGGCGACGCAGAAGGCCTACGACATCGGCAGCGGCAGCTCCGGCGGCGGTAGCGCCGCCGGGGGCGAGCTCGGCGGCAGCACCGCCGCGACCGGCGCAACGTCCGGCGGCGCGGGTGCTGGTGGCGCCGGGGCAGGCGGCTCCGCTGGTGGCGCCGCTGGAGGCGGTTCGGCAGGTGGCGGTGCGGCCGCGGGCGGTGCAGCGGCCGGTGCCGGGGTCGCCGGTGGCGCCGTCGCCGCCGCGGCGGTCGGCGGCTACCTGGCCACCAAGGCGGCCGGACAGGCCGCGGGGGGATACGGCTCGTCGCAGATGGCCCAGACCGGCATCGGACACCCCGGCCCGGCACCCGCGGCCGGGGCCGGCAGCGGGCAGATCGGCTCGGCCGCCAGCGGCGCCTACGGCGGGGCGACCGCGACCTCGGACTGGTCCGGTCAGCCCCCCAGCAGCGACAGCGGGCCCGTCGAGCCAGGCGACACCCAGAGCGGCGGCGGGTCCGGTCCCGAACCGCCACCGGGCCCCGGGCCTCCCGAGGCCGGCCATCCGGACCCCGGAGCGGGCACCGACCCCGGGCCGGAAACCCGCCCTCCTGAGCCCCCTCCGGCGAACGCCGGCACGGACGGGGCCTCCACCACGCCGGCCCCCGACACCCCGACTACGCCGTCACCTGGTCCGGCGCCCGAGCCCGATCCCCCGGCCCATCCCGACACCGACCGAGAGGACGGCCGCCGATGAGCAGCACCGTCGTCGGCGGCACGACGACTACCACGAGCGGTGACACCTGATGACCACCAGCCAGTCCCCCGGCCCGCGGGTGTATCGGGGGCTCAACCACACCGAAGGCATCGGCTGGATCGCCGGGATGACCCCGGTCCAGGCGTTCCTGCTGATCGGGGTCTGCGCCCCGGCCCTGATCGCGATGTCGCGCAACCAGTGGTCGGCCGCGCTGAGCTGGGCGGTGTTCGCCGCGATCGTCGCCGTGCTGATCCTCGTCCCGATCCACGGCCGACCGGCGTTTAGGTGGCTGGCCGACCTGGTCATGTTCCAGACAGGAGTACTGATGCGCTGGTCTCCCTGGCAGTCCCGCGCCGCCGCAGGCCTGGCCGGCGACGCAGGCGAACCCGACCTGCCCGGCGTCCTGGCCCGCCTGGAGTTCCCCGACGGCCCGGAGTTCCACGGCTCGCGGATCTGCCTGATCCACGACACCACCGAAGGACGGTGGGGTGCCACGGCGAAGCTGACCCACTCCGGGGTCGGGATGCTCTCCGACGACGAGTGCGAGCGCCTCGCCACCCGCCTCGGCTCGATGCTGGTCGGACTCGGCCACCGCGAGGTCGTCGACCGGGTCTCGCTGCTGGTGCGCACCGTCCCGGATGACGGCACCGAGTACGCCGTCTGGCGCGACCGCCACCAACGCCCCGACGCACCCGCCCTGGCCCGCCAGGTCACCGCCGAGATCGACCGCGACGTCGCCTCGGTCAGCGTGCGCACGGAGCTGTTCGTGACCGTGTCCGGCACCGAGGAGGCACTGCGGCGCCCGGCCAAGGCCGCCGGTGGTGGCATCGCCGGCCGGGCGTTTGCCCTGTACCGGCTCCTTGAGGGCGTCGCGGACGGGCTGCGGGGGCTCGGGGTGCAGTCGGTGACCTGGCTGTCCTCGACCGGGGTCGCCGAGGCGGTCAAGACCGGGTTCAATCCCGCCGCCGCGGCCGGGCTGTCGTTCCGGCACCTGACCAGCCCGGACCCCGACGGCACCGTCGGGCTCCCGATCTCGCAGGCCGGGCCCGCGCTTGCCCCGACACCGGCCGCGCGCGCGTATCACCACGACGGCTACTCCTCGGTCGCCTACGCCGTGCAGCCGCCCGAGTCGGGCACGATCTTCGGCTCACTGGGCCCGCTGCTCGCCGTGCGGACTGCCGGGGAGCGGCGGACCCTGCAGATCCACTACGAGATCCTCTCCGCCGCCGCCGGCGCCCGGGTGGTCAAGTCCGACCGGTTCCGCAACAACGTCCTGGTCGACGCGAAGGCCCAGCGCGGCTTCAACACCACCGCGGTGGACTCGCGGCGCCAGCGCGGCGCCCGCGAGCAGGAGGCCGCCGTCGCCGCCGGGCACGCCGTCGTGCGGTTCACCGTCGCCTCGGCGATCACCGTCCCGGCCGACTGGAACGTCGAGGACCACGCCGCCCGGCTGGAGAACGACGCCTCGGGCCGGTTCCACCTGCTGCGCCTCGAGCTCGCGCAGGACTCCGCATTTGTCGCCGCCGCTCTCCCGGTCGGGATCGGGCTGCCGCGGGAGAAGAGGGCCTTCGACTCATGAGCATCTTCGGTAAGCGCCGCCGCCGGGTCGTACCGCGCAGCACCGGCGAGCTGCTGTCTCAGTTCACCGACCTCGACGGCATCCCCACCAACACTCCCGGCCCGAATCCCGATCCCACAGACGAGGCCCCACGTGGCCGGGGAAGGCAGCGGGTCAATCAGGCCACCGCACCTCGCCAGGGCCCGCGTGAACCCGGACGTGGGTGGGCCGCGGTGGACGCCGGCCGTCGGGCCCCGGTCTACAAGGCCACCACCGCCGAGGTGGGCGGGCTGTTCCCGCTGCTCGCGGCGAACGGTGTCCCGGCGATCGGGGCCCGCCTCGGCTATGACACCCAGTCCGGTGGCGCGTTCTACGTCCATCCCACCGAGTGGGTGCTGCGCGGGATGGTCACCAACCCCAACCTGGTCGTGTTCGGCGAACCCGGCCGCGGCAAGTCCTCGACGGTCGTGGCGCTGATGCTGCGGATGATGCTGTTCGGGGTCCGCTCCTTGATCAGTGGCGACGTGAAGGGCGAGTACACGCCGCTGCTGCGCTCGCTCGGGATCACCCCGATCGCGCTCGGGCGCGGGAGCCCGCACCGGCTCAACGCCCTCGACCTCGGCCCGCTACGGGGCCGCTGGAACACCTGGAGCGCCGAGCGCCAGAACGAGGAGCTCACCGGGATCCTGGCCCGCTGGACGCGGCTGCTTACCGCGCTGGCCGAGGCCCAGGGCTACGAGCCGACCGTCACCGACGAGCTGGTCATCTCCACGGTCCTACGACGCTTGGTGGGCGCCGCGGACGGCTACTCGCAGCTGCGTCCGATCACGATCCCGCAGGTCGTGGCCCAGCTCGCCGACCCCGACGACGACCTGTGGCAGGCCACCCGCTTCGCCTCGCACCGCCAGTTCGTCGACCACACCCGCCAGATCACCGACGCCCTGTCCAACCTGGTCGTCGGCCCACTGGCCGGGCTGTTCGACGAACCCACCAACTTCGACCTCGACTGGGACGCGCCGGTCCAGTCGATGGACCTGTCCCTGCTCCGGAGCAGGGGCGATCAGGCGATCGCGGTCGCCCTGACCTGCCTCGGCTCCTGGTCGTCGATGATCACCGACCTCCAGGACGACGGCGACGTGCGCATCGTCGTGCGCGACGAGGTCTGGCGCCAGATGCGCCTCGGGCTGCGCGCGGTCCAGGCCGTCGACTCCGACCTTCGGCTCTCGCGCGCCGAACGCAAGATCCAGCTGCTGGTCATGCACAAGCCCTCCGACCTGCTCTCGGTCGGCGCCGCCGGCTCGCAGGAGGTCTCGATCGCCAAGGACCTCCTGGCGCTGTGCTCGTCCCGGATTCTGCTCGGCCAGTCCACGCGGGTCGGCGACGAGCTCGCCGAGGAACTCGGGCTGTCCGAACGCGAGCAGGCGGTGATCACCGGCTGGGCGATGGAGGGCCCGGGCCGGGCGCTGTGGAAGATGGAGAACTCGCCCGGCATGAAGATCCAGACGGTGCTCTCGGCGACCGAGCGGTCGATCTTCGACACCAACGCCGGCCTTCGCGAGAAAGCACTCGAGTTCAGTAATCCTGACCGTCCCGCCGGCGCCGGCCGCAGGCTGCAGGCGGTTCCGACCTCGGCCCTGCCCGCATCCGACGATGCCGCCGCCCAGGATCCGGGGCGACGCAACGGCGTGGCTACGCACCGGTGACCTGAGTCGTGGACCAGAAGAAGGGCACCATCGCGCTCGCCGTAGCGGCGGTGGTGATGACGTTCCTGGCCGCGGTGACCAGCATGGGGATCGCGATGTTCACCGCCGTCACCGGCGGGGCCCTGCCCGGCGGGGGCTGCGGCGGTGACGGCGGGATCGGCGGCGGATCGCAGTCGATCGGTGGAGCCGACTGGAACGCCGAGCAGACCGAGAACGCCGCCACCATCGTCAACCGCGTCGTGCAGCGCAGCCTGCCCCGCCGGGCCGCGGTCATCGCGATCTCCACCACGATCGTCGAAGCGCAGCTGGTCAACGTCGGTCACGGCGACCGCGACTCACTCGGCCTCTACCAGCAGCGCCCCTCCCAGGGCTGGGGATCACCAGCCCAGATCCTCAACCCCGTCGCGGCCACCGACACCTTCCTCGACCGGCTCGTCGAGCTGCCGGGCTGGGCCACCATGGCACCGGGCCAGGCCGCCCAGGCCGTGCAGCGCTCCGCGTTCCCCGACCGCTACGCCCCCCAGGAAGAACCCGCCGCGGCGCTGGTCGACCAGTTCTGGGTCGGCCCGGACAACCCCGTCCCGGCCCCCACCGGCGGCGCGAACGTCCAGCTCGCGTCCTCGGTGTATGCCTGCCCCGACCAGGGCGGCGCCGGGGTCCCGCTGGCCCCGTCGGGCATCGACCCCAAGCAGCTGCCGCCGGGGTTCACCCCGCCCGCGGACCCCGCTCAGCGGGCCGCGGTCACCTACGCCCTGGCCCAGCTCGGGAAGCCGTATGTCTGGGGCGCGAAGGGCCCGGACGGGTTCGACTGCTCCGGGCTCATGCTCGCCGCCTGGGCCTCCGCCGGTGTCCCGATTCCCGCCGGGACGGTGAACCAGAAGAACGCCGGGACCCCGGCCAGCCCGGCGAACATCGCCCCCGGCGATCTGGTGTTCATCCCCGGCTCCCTCGGCTCCCCGAGCAACCCGCGCCACGTCGGCATGTACGTCGGCCAAGGCCTGGTCGTCAACGCCTACGACTCGTCCACCGGTGTCGTCCTGCAGCCCCTGGCGGACTGGACCGACGAGATCACCCACGTCCGCCACATCGCCGGGCCCGCCGGGCAGCCCGCACCGGACGCCGCGCTCGCCCAGGCCGCGCCGTGACCACCACGACACCGACGGCCGCCCACTTTGTCGGGGGGAGGTGCTAACCGGTGACCATGCTCGTACCCGAGCGCGACCTCTATGCCGACCTCGGTGTCGGCCGCGGCGCCACCCCCGAGCAGCTGCGGCGGGCCTATCGGGTGCTGGCCCGGCGGCTGCACCCCGACCTCAATCCCGCGCCCGACGCGAGCCACCGGTTTGCCCAGGTCGCAGCGGCGTATGCGGTGCTGGCCGACCCGGACCTCCGGGCCGACTATGACGCGGCCCGTGCCGACGCCGCGCCTGGCGAGGACCGCAGCGCTGCGGCCGCGGCCGCGCCCGCAGCTGGGGCGTATGACGACTACGCCCCGGTCGGCGAACCGATGCCCTACGACGACTACACGCCGGTCACCGACGACGCGACCGACCTTCCGCCGCAGCCACCCGCGCCACCATCGCCGGCGCCGCCGCGTCCTGCGGCCTCGCCGTCGTGGGCGGCCGGCCGGTATGTCCGGCCGCCGCGTGCGCCGTTTCCGGCGGGGTGGCCGGCCGGGCGGGTCGACCACCGCCGCCGGGTTGGTCGGTTGCTGCTCACGGTGTGGCGGCTCGCGCCGCTGCCGGCCAGCCGTGTCGGTCTTGTGGTGACGGTGCTGGCCACCGTCGCCGTCGCCTACATCGCTGCCGCCTCGCGGCAGACCATGCCGGTCGAGGCGACCGTGGTCGGCGCGCTGGCGACGGTCGGACTGGCCTGCTGGAGCGTGCGCGCCGTGGTCTGGGCCGTGCTGCACACCCGTGCCCGCCGTGCTGTGAAGGAGACGCGCTGATGGGATTCCTCGCCCGCCGCACCTCGACCCCGCCCGCACCCGCCACCCCGGCCACCCCGCCGGCGACCGTCTCGCCCACGCCGTCGCGGATCAATTGGCAGCACGATCGGCCCGTTGGCTGGACGGCGCTGCCCGAACCAGCCCGCCGAGCACTCGCCGCGGCCGGGTGGGCCGACACCGCGCCGATGGCGGCGTATGCCTACGCCCCGACCACCCGACGTGATGCGGGCGGTCGCTTCTGGCGCGACACCGACGCCTGGTGGATCGACCAGGCCACGCTGCTCACCGTCCGCGCCCGCGAAGCCCTCATCCCTCTTGGCATGGGCGCCGATGCCCGCCCGCGGCTGGGTGTGCAGCCCGGTGGTGGCGGACGAGTGCGCGTGGCGGCCCACCCGCTCAGCGGGCCGCCCCCGACCGGGCAACGCTGGCGCCGCCCACAGAGCACTGATCCGGTGTGCGGGCACGGCGAGGTGCGGTTGACCGACGCCGCGATCGAGATCCTGCCCCGCGCGGTGCAGGACGAGATCGGGCGACCCACCGGCCAAGGCGGGATCCGCAGCTACCCCCCGCACGGGGGCTACTACGACCGCGTCTACGCCTACCGGCGCGTGGCGCCCACCGAACTGCTGGTCCTCGCCGCGGTGCGGGAGTGCGGGGCATACCCCGACCCGGACACCGCGATCGACGCCGCCGACTGGCATATCACCACCTACCGCCCGCAGGTCGGGGCGCCGTCGGAGTCGACGCTGGCCATGTGACCGCGCGTCGCCGCGCGATCAACGTAGAACCACGTTCAGGGAGGGATATCGCCGTGGGTATCAACCGTCGGACGCTGCTACGCCGCTCCGGGCAGCTCGGACTCGGGGTGAGCCTGTTCGGGTCGATGCAGGGCCTGCTGTCCGCCCCGGTCGCGGTCGCGGCGCCCACGCAGGATGTCACCGGTTACGGGCCGTTGCTCGACGATCTGGACGGGATGCTCGCCCTGCCCGAGGGCTTCTCCTACCGGGTGGTCACCGAAGCCGGCCAGACCAGCACTTACGAAGGCGACCCGAGCCCCGGCATCCACGACGGCGCCGCAGCCTTCGCCGCCGACGACGGCGACGTCCTGATCGTGCTCAATCACGAGGTCCGTGGCGGCCCCGACGACGACGGCGCCGTCCCCCACGCGAAGGGACTCGTCTACCGCGACGACGCCGGCGGCGGAGCCACAATCATCAAAACCACCCGCGAGGGCGAGCTGCTCTGGGAGACCGTCGGGATCGCCGGAACCTCCACCAACTGCGCCGGCGGCATCACTCCCTGGGAAACCTGGCTGACCTGCGAGGAGACCGAGGACGACAACCAGGGCTGGGTGTTCGAGGTCGACCCGCACGATCTCGATGCCAACCAGGACCCGCAACCGATCACCACACTGGGCCGGTTCCGCCACGAAGCCCTCTGCATCGACCCCGACACCCTGGTCATTTACCTCACCGAGGACGCCGAAGGACCGAACGGCACGGTGTACCGGTGGCTGCCGCCCTCGGCGTTCCGTGGCCGTAGCGGGGAACTGAAACAGCTCGACGACACCGACGGTGAGCTCGCCGCGATGTCGTGTACCGACGACGATGGATCACTGGTCGATGATCTCGAGCAAGCCGAGCAGGTCGACACCGTCTACACGGTCGAGTGGGTGCCGGTCGAGGACCGCGCCGCCGAGAACGGGCCCCTGCGCTCGGCCGAGGGCATCACTCGCGCCCAGAAATTGGAGGGCGCTTGGTGGAGCGACGGTGGCGCCTACCTGGTCAGCAGCTACGCCGACTCGCACCGCGGCCAGATCTGGTTCTACGACCCCGCCGAGTTCACGCTGCGGTTGACCACCACGTTCGCGACCGAGGCCGACGGCGAAACCGTCGAGGCCCCGGACAACATCGTCGCCGCCCCCTATGGCGGCCTGATCGTGTCCACCGACGGCGACGGCGACAACCACCTGGCCGGCGTCACCGCAGACGGCGACGCCTACCCGCTCGCGCGCAGCCAGATGGGCTCGGAGTTCACCGGCCCCACCTTCTCCCCCGACGGGACGGTGCTGTTCGCCGGGATCCAGAAACCGGGTGTCCTGTTCGCCATCACTGGTCCCTGGCAGCAGGACATCTCGTCGGCCGCGGCGGCGACGCGCGAGACGAGGAGCACCCGGTGACCCGCCCCCGTGATGCCCGCTCGATATCCGCGGATCTGGCGCTGCCGCTGACCGCTCTGGGGCTGGTAGTGGGCACGGGCGTGGTGATCGAGGCTGCCGCGGTGCTGACGGGGCTGCTCACGACCGGGTCGGTGACAGTGCTCGGCGTCGGCGACGCCGTGCTGCTGGCCCGCTCGTGGCTCGGTGCCCCGCTCCCGGCCGGGTCGGCCGCCGCGCAGCTCACTGAGCAGTCCGCGGTGTTCGTGGGCTGCCTGATCGTGGTCGTGGTGACGCTGATCGTGGTCGGGGCGCTGGTCGCGCGGTGGTGGTGGCGCAGGTGGCGCCCGGCCCCGGCCGGGCACGCCACCCGAGCGCAGCTGGCCCGTGAGCTGTCGCTGCCTGCGGCACGGCGCAGCGCCGAGCGGACGCGGCCGAGCCTGAGTTCGTCCGAGCGCCGCAGCGCAGCCGGTACCGAGGTCGGGATCCCGTTCTACCGGTATCGCGACACCTCGCTGTGCCTGTCGTTTACCAACCTGACCGGCACCCTGGCCCCGACCCAGTCCGGTAAGTCGCGCATGGATCTGGTGCACAAGGTCCTCGATGCCCCCGGCGCGCTGCTGTGCTCGACCACGAAGCTCGACCTCGTCGAGTTCGCGGCGCTGGCCCGCTCGCGGCGACCCACCGCCGGCCCGGTGGTCGTCTACGACGCCACCGGGCGGCTGCCGTGGCCGTCTCCGCTGCGCTGGTCGCTGATCGAGGGCTGTGAAGACCAGCAGGAAGCCAACCGGCGCGCGTTCACCCTGGTCGAGGCGGCCGCCGTGCGGGTCGAGGCCGGCGGCTCCGGCGGCGTCGGCAACGATCGCGTGTTCCGTGAACGCGCCGTCGTCGTGCTGACCGCCTACCTGGTCGCGGCCGCCGTGTCCGGCGGGAACGTTGACGACATCCGCGCCTGGTCCACCGAACCCCCCACTCCGAGCACCGACGGCGCGCGCCCTGCTCGGCGGCTACCGGCCGACCCGCGCCCGGTGAAGATCCTCCACGACGCTGGACGCAAGGAACTCGCCGCGAACCTCGCCGCGGAGATGGCTCTCGACCCGCGCACCGCCTCGGCGGTGTGGATGTCGGTGCGCCGCGTGGTCGGGGCCTGGACCGACCCGCGGCTGCGGGAGATGCTCAGCCCGCCGCGCGGTCGCGGCCTGGATGTGCGCCGGTTCATCGGCCAAGGCGGGTCGCTGTTCCTGATCGCCGACCAGCAGCAGGCGGCCGAGGCCGTCCCGGTGCTCACAGCGCTGGCCGAGCACTGGATGCGCACGGCGCAGGAGATGGCGCTGGACTTCCCGACACGGCGGGTCGACCCGCCGGTGACCATCGTGTTCGACGAGCTCGCCAACGGCACTCCCGTCCCCGGCCTCGCCCAGGTGATCAGCGACGCCGCTGGCCGCGGCGTGGTCATCCACTGGGCGGCCCAATCATTGGCCCAGCTCGAGCGCATCTTCGGCTCCGTCGGATACCGCGAGGTTCTCGACAACACCACCAGCCTCAGCGTGTGGGGGGGTATCAAGGACGACCGCACCCTGGGGTGGATCTCCGAGCTGTGCGCGACCCACGAGCGGCAACGCCGCCAAGTCCAACTCGAAGGGCTGTTCGCCCCCGACCGACAGAGCATCAGCACCGAAACCAGCCCGGTGATGCGGGTCGGAGACATCCGCAAGCTCGCCCCCGGCAAGGTCTTGGTCCTGCATCGCGGCCTGCCCTGCTTCATCGCCGACGTACTCGACGTATCCCGACGCCCGGACAGCCCCGAGATCAGCCACGACGTGGAGGTCCTCCGCAGACACGGGTCGATCCCCATCGACGACCGTGGCTACCGCATCCAGACCCACACCGCCGAGGCCACCGCCCGATGACCATCACGACATCACCACCGCGAGGTCTTCTCGACCGTTCCCTTGAGACTCGCCGGTCTCGGGACGAGCTGATCGGGGCGCCGCTGCTCGCGGCCGGCTCGGGCCGTGGTCGCGGCCGCCGCGGTGGCGCGCTCGGGCTCGGCAACCGGGGTCGTGCGGGGTGCTCGGCGCAACGTGCCCGCTCGACGGTGCTGGTCGCGTTGAGATTTCACCGAGACATCCCGGCGGGGCCGCGGCGGGCCGTGCCGCGGGCCGCCGCGGTGCCCCAGACGTGCTGGAGCCACCCCTCGGCCAGCCGTGCAAGGCACCTGGGGCACCACGGTGCGCTACTCGGGCATTTGGGATCAACGTCGCGGGCCGCGGCGATGCACGAACGGATCGACGGGTTCGTCGTCGAGCACCACGCCGGCGGCGGGGCCGATGCTGCTGGTGGCCTCGGCCCTGCCCGTCGGGCGGAGCTCGCTTACCCAGAAAAGGTCCGCCCGGCCCCCGCCGCAGCGTGCAGGGCCAGCGCGATGATCAGTAGGCCGAGGCTGAGCAAGGCCCAGGTCGCCAGCAGCGGCCCCGTGCTGATCGCGGCACAGTCCTCGGTCACGTCGAACAGGGTGTTCCCCGGTCCGGGGGTGAACCCGCGGCCGCAGCTGGTGTAGTCGTCTAGCGAGATCGGGGCCAAGCCCCGAATCAGTCCGCCGAGCACGAGCAGGCCACCGAGGACCCACAGGGTGATCGCGGCCGGTTTGATCGGCTGCACGAGACGTACTCCTTTCAGCGTAGGCGCCCGACGCGTGCACCCGAGTTGAGTGAGCGGGAGCAGGACCGACGGTGGGATAGATTCAGCCGCCGACCGGGGCGACGATCGACAGCACGATGAACCCGGCGTTGAGCACCGCGGCGATGCTGGTCGTGATCGTGGCCGCGGTGCGGTGGCTGCTCGGGGCGCCCGAGCGGGCGGCCACGGTCAGACCGATCGAGAGCACCAGCGCCACGACCGGGACGATCCCGAGTCCGGTCCGCCAGTAGAGGGTGGTGAGGATCGCGAGCAGACCCACGGTCCAGGCGGCAATGCCCAGCGCGGGAACAGACTTGGCAGAGGTATACGTCATGCCCTGCCAGTCGCCGTAGCGCACTACTCGTTACGGGCTAGCACTACGGTCATCAGAACTGTGGATCTGGGCGCGCGCGGCGGCCCCGTACCCGCGTCAGCCCTGCCGTCTTCGTGGGTCCGTCCGGAACTCCACCGGCCGGCCGATGATGAAGTAGCTTCTGCCGCCGGGCCCCGGCACACCGCAGGTCAGCCGGGTCGAGCGCCGCACCGGTCCCGCGCAGGTGCCGGAGGTGGTGACACACGGGCGACGCCCGGATCTGGATGTCCGGACGCGGTTCCGCGAGCTCGCTGTTCGGCAACCCGACCGGTCGCGCTCGCACCGGCAAGCAGTTGAGAGCAACCCGGACGCTGCGAGGTTGTTGGTGAAGCAGGCTGAGATCGACGCCGGCACCCCGCTCGGGCACGACGGCCGACCACCGATGCCGCTACTCGGCTCGCGGAGTTGGAGCGTCGTCGAACGGAGTGACAAGCCACGACCCTCTCCTGCGTCGGTCCAAGTCCACGTCCTCCGCGGCTCGTAGACGACACTTGCTTCCCTTACCTGCACCCGCGCCAAGCTAGGACCAACAAACAAGCTCTGTAGCGACAGCCTTCTTGTGCCGTGAAGCCTCACTATGACCATGTGAAGTCAGAGTATGAGCAGGTCAGCACCACTTAAACTGATAGTAATTGTGATAGCGGGAGCGACAGCATTGATCACAGTACTTAACTATGACATCCATGCTGTATGACTAATCGTGATGGCGGACGCGCTGGCAACTGCGACAGTCATAGCCGCACAAGCAGTGATCATGACTGTTCGTTCCTCAACATTCATGTGGGTGCGCTTGTACGCGAGCGCGCCTGCAAGCAGGGGAGACCGATGTGGAGGGCGACGCCTACCCCGCAGGGACGATGACAACGTCGCCGCTACCACAGCTGTCGCGCGCGGAGGCATGCAGGCCTGGGCGGCCGTGTGCATGATCATGTCCACGTCGCAACGACGCTTCAAGCGATCGTGTCTCTGGCTGCGTGCCGGCATGGGCAGGGGAGCGCAGCCACCTGCGTTTTCTCGGCTGGACCGCAGGGCGAGCGTGTCGGTGCTTGCGAGACCGCTACATTGCTCGTGAAGATGGCCTCCCGCTACGCCGCCAGGCAGCCACCGTGGAGGAGATGGAGCGTCAGCGTAATCCAGCAGGGATGACATGACGCCGCACCAACTGCCTGGGGGGAGGGGCTTCCCTCCGTTCACATGACGGGCGGCGGGAGGAGGGTGAGACCGCAGAGGTGGAAAGATCCGTAGTGAGCTCGGGGGAGTCAATGGCCAAGCACGCTGAGGAAGTGGAGCGGACAGCCGCGCTGTCTCGAACGATCGCCCTTGTCAACGACAAGGGTGGAGTCGGTAAGACCACCTTGGCCGTTAACCTCGCCGGCCAGCTGGCCGCGGCCGGGTTCGCTTGTCTGCTGGTGGACCTGAACCGGCAGGCGAACGTCGCCCGCGATCTGGGCTACCGCGACACTGCCAGCGACGACCATGGCCGCAACCTCTTCGATGCAATCACTGGCCGCGGTGTCCTAGAGCCTGTGCCCGGTATCCGGGCGGGTCTCGACGTCGCGCCCGGCGGCATCGAGCTCGACGACCTCGTCTCGCACATGGTCGGCCGGATGGGCCGTGAGGGGCTCGATGCCAACCTCGCGCTGGGGAACGCGCTGGCGCCACTCGCTCCCAGCTACGACTTCGTCATCGTCGACTCGCCGCCCGAGGCCACCACCCTTGTCGACCTGTGCCTCTACGCCGCGCGCTGGATCCTCATCCCGACCCGCAGCGACGAAGCCGGACTCGACGGTATGGCGAACGTGGCGCGGCGATTCGCAGTCGCCAAGCAGTACAACCCCAGCCTGAGCCTGCTGGGCGCCGTGCTGTTCGGCACGGGCGTTCGGTCCACGAGCATTCACGACGAGGTACGCGAGCACATCGCCCAAGCCTTCGGCGGACAGTCCCCGCTGTTCTCAGCCTTCATCAGATTCAGCGAGAAGACCGCACAGAACGGTCGGCGGTTGGGGCGCCTCGCGCACGAGCTGGAGGAGGATCTCGCAGCCCAGCCGGCGTGGTGGAAGGCGCTGCGGGAAGGCAAGCGCCACGGCCCGCGCATTTCAGCGACCGCAGCCTCGGTGGCTGGCGACTACCGCGACCTGGCACTTGAGGTACTGGCGGTCTTGCGCGAGACCGAGGAGCAGGAGACGGCCGAGCCCGAGGCCGCGAAGGGGGCGCAGTAGTGAGCCAGAACCTGACCGACGCCTTCGGGGCGTCCGCGCGGGGGCTCGTCCGTCCGGGCCAGCGCCCACATCGACAGCCCCAACCACCAACCGCCGACCCGGCGGAGGAGCCCCAGGGCGGGCCGAGCGCGGCCGCCCAGACGCCCCCAGAGTCCCTGCCACCTGCACCCGCCGCTGAAGAGCCGTCGGTGCAGGCCGAACCCGAGCCCGCACGCGAGGAAGAACAGGGCGACCAGGCCCCCCACGAGCAGGGACCGGCCCCCGCGACTTCGCAGTCGATCGTGTATCTCGCGCCAGGTCTGCGGGATGCGCTCGACGCGGCGCGCAAGCGCGACCGCCGTACCAACGCCGACCTGGTCTTCGATGCGATCGACCGCGCTCAACATCAGCTCCCGGAGTTGATCCGGCGCCAACAGCGCCTGGATCGCCCGCCGAACAGTCTGTTCTCCGCGCGGCCGAGCCGAACACGCCAGCGTGCGACGACGCCATCGGAGCGCACGGTGCCGTTTTCCTTCCGGGCGACGGCCGACGAGCTCGCCGTCATCGATCGGCTGGTGGAGGAAACTAACGCGAGCTCACGCAGCTCCCTCGTCGCGGCTGCTGTCGCGGCGACCTTCGGTCGAGGGACACGCCGCAAGCGCTGAATGCTGCCCCGCAATGCGGCTGCTCTGTCGGCACCGGCCTCTACACTGACGGGTGCAGCAGCGCCGGTGACCAGCGTAGGAGGTGGGTGTCGTGGCCGGGATGGCACGTGTTGGCCGGTACGGGTCCACCCGGGTCGAGCCGGCCCCGCTGTTCGATGTCACCGACCCGGGCGCGGCCCCGCCGCTGGATGCGCACGAGGTGCTGTTTCGAGCGCCGGTGTCGTTGTCGGTGATGCTCGACGGCATGGCCGAGGCCGAACTGGGTGACGAGGTCGACGCCTGGGGTCGGGCCTACAGCGGGCTGCTGAACCGGTTGCTGCGCGAGGTCCAGGAGTCGTGCGGTTGGGCCGGGGATCCGGAGCGGACCTCGATCCTGTCGCCTGCTCGGTTGGAGCTGGCCGGGGTGGTCGAGGCTGTCACGCCGGGTTTCGAGCAGGCCCGTTGGCACTGCCACGTCTACGTCGGCGCCACGGCAACCATTCTGGCGACGGGGGAGCGGGCCCCGGTCTCGCCCGAGTACTTGTGCGAAGGCGTGTACTCCTCCGCGCAGGGCTTCCACATGAACCAGCTGCGGGCCTTGGCGGAGCAGGAGTTGGAGGTGTCCTGGGGCTTCCCGCGCGACACCTCCTCGATCTACGAGATCGTCGACCCGCCGTGGCATGAGTACATCGGGGAGAACGATCGCGGTGTGTGCCCGGGGCCGTGGCACGTCACCGGCACCCGGGTGCTGGCCGACGCACGGGCGTTGCGGCTGGCTGCCGAGCAGGAGGCGCGGCGTCGCGCTCAGCGGGAGGCTGGGCTCGTTCCCGACCAGGACGAGCTACGTGCGGCCGGCGCGGCCTACTGGGCCCGCATGGTGACGGGTTAACGCCCCACCCACTCCTGCGCCGTCGTGCGCGCGTCGGCGATCCCTGCCCCGTGCCGGGGGCCCTGTCTGGGCGGGCTAGTAGTCGTCGTCGATGTCGTAGCCGTAGTCGTCGTGGCCGTAGTCGATGTCGTAGCCGTGGTCGAGGCCGCGGGCGTGCTGCGCGTGGTGCTGCTGCCCGGGGATGTTGCGTTCGGCTTCGATGTCGAGCTGGTCCCGCTGTGCCCGGACGCTGTAGGCGCCGTGGACGGCGCGCTGCTGCTGCTCACGGGCCTGCACGGGCGCAGAGCGGACCCGCTTCAGCTCGCTCTCACGGGCGGTCTCCCGCAACGTCTCGACGGCCTCCTTCGCCCTGCTCGTCGAGTCGCCGGTATCGGCTGCGATCTCGGTGTCGACCGGAGCCGGCGCCGCGGCCTGGTCCTGGTCGTTGTGCTGGTCAGCGGTGATCGGCTCGGCTGTGTGCTCCGCCGCGGCCGGGGTGGTGGCGGGTTCGGTGGTGTCGGGTAGTTCGAGCTGCTCGCCGCGCTGCTCGGCGGGCAAGGTGGTATCGCGCCAGGCGGGCAGGTTACGGCGGTCGAGTTCGACGGCGGCGGCCTGGTCGGCTTCACGCAGCGGGGCGGTCTGTTCCCACCACTGCTGGCGGGCTTCGTACTCCTGTGCGAGGGCGTCGGCCTGTTCGGTGTAGGTCGCGGCGAGCTCCTGGTGGCGCTGGGCGGTGGCCAGTAGGTCATCGCGGTCACCGGTGGGCTCGGGTGCGTCGGCTTCGGCGCGGGTCAGCAGGGCGTCGTCGCGGATCTCCGCGGCGAGACGCCGGGTCGCGGCCAGGTCCTCGCCCACAGCCCGGGGCCCGTACTCGTCGGCCCGGTACAGCTCCAGCGCCCAGGCTTCCCGGGCCCGGTAGAGCTCGGTGGTGTCCTTCTGCTGCCAGGCCAGCGCGGTCGGGTCCGGGTCGAGGGCCTCGGTGGCTTGACGCCACAGGCTGTAGGCGAAGGGCTGCTCGGGCGGGGGCGCCTGGCCGAGGGACGCCTGGTGGTCAGGGATGCCGCGGTACTCGCGGTAGGCGGCCACCAGCCCGGCACGCCGCTCCCAGTCAGCGCGCTCCTGCGGCGCTTCGACTGGGTCGGGGACCTCGGGCAGCCGGTCGAGGGCCCACTGCGGGGGCTGGGCCGCGATCTCCTGGCCGAGGTTCTGCTGGCGCTCCTGCGCGACGTCGCCGAGCGCGTGAAGGTAGTCCCGGACTTCCCCGGGTGCGAGCGTGTCGGCCACGGTGGTCCAGTCCGCCCCGGCCTCCGCAGTACCTTCGGCCCGTTCGGGTTCGCGGTCCTCGAGCAGCTGGCCGAGGCGCCAGTGCAGCACCTTCGACAGCGCATCGGCGTCGGTGAAGCTGCGCATCCCGACCGCCTCGACCAACAGGGCGCGGGGGTCGTGCCCGTCGAGCTCGGCGGCGTAGACCTTGTTGAGCATGCGCCCGTAGACGGACTCGTTGCGCAGCCGCTCGTGCTGCTCCGGGGTGAGCAGCCCGGCGAGGATGTCGTCGTTGCGGTCGCCGGCGGCGCGCATGCTGACCTGGTTCATCAGCGCACCGATCGTGGCGAACGAGCGCAGGTCGTGCTCGGCGCTGTCGCGCACGGTCAGGGCGGCCTCGGCCACCTCGCTGTGGGTGAGCAGGTCGGCCAGGCGCTGCGCGGGGGTGTCCTCGATGCGGCGCTGGTCGTGCTCGTCCGGGGCCTGCTGGGTCACCAGGTAGATCAGGTTCATCAACCGGCCGCGGGTGATAGCCGGATACAGCGACTCACGGGTGCTATCCCGGCCGGTGACCGCGCGACCGACGTCGACGGTCACACCCTGCGCCGCGTAGTTCGTCAGCGCGTAGGCCAACGTCACGTGCTCGTCAACGTAGTCGTCCGTCAGGTGCGCGATCGCGCCGTGCTCGTCCTGGGCGAGCAGCTGGCCGTGCCGGTCACGGCCGATGACGGTGTAGCGCTGCTTGTTCGTCACCGGACGGTGCTCCCCGTCCGGGCCGGGGTCGACCCGCTGGCGGCTGTCGTTGTTGTTGGCCTGGATCAGGTCCCCGACCCCGATCTCGGTCTCGTCGGGCAGTCGAGTGAGAACTTCGGGGGCCACGTGTCCGACGCGGACTAGCTCCTTATGAATCTTCGTGGACAGCTCGGCGGCCATCTGGTTGGTGTCGACGATGAGCAGGGCGGACTTGCCGTCGAGCATGTCGGCCAAATGCCCGCGCACCGCGTGCTCGGCCATCTCCTCCAGCGACCCGGTCCGGACCCGGCCGCGGTCGGTGTAGGCCGCGACCGCGGACACGTCCCCGGCGCGTAGCTGCAGTGATGCGTCAGCTTCCCACTCGTTGGTGAACCGGTGCACGGTGTCGAGTTCGAAGGTGCCGGGCTGCTCGGCCAGGTGCGCGAACATGCCCCCGGCCCCGACGGGCTGCAGCTGGTGATGGTCCCCGGTCAGAAGCACCTTCGCCCCCGTGGCGGCGGCCAGGTCGGCGATCTCGATCAGTTCTGCGGTGGTGCTCATGCCGCCTTCGTCGACCACGACGAGGTCCCCGGCTTGTAGCCGCTGGCGCACCTGCCCAGTCCGGGTGTCCTGCTCGAGGAACTGCATCCCGAACGCTGCGGTGGTCATCCCCTCCAGGCCAAGCCCGTCGAGGTTCTGCGCCGCGATCTTCGCCGTGGCCAGCCCGAGGACCCGGCCACCCATCTCGGTCCGCCACGCCCCGGCCAATGCACCAACGGTGTGCGACTTACCCGTCCCGGCCGGCCCCACCAGCACATCCACGGTCCGCCCGGACCCCAGCACCCCGGCCACCACCGCCGACTGGTCGGCCGACAGGCCCCGCGACCTCAGGCCGCCAATGGCCGCCTCGATCCGCTCGGGGTCGACGGTCACAGCCCCCTTGGTGTGGGTCAGGGCGCGCAGTCGTTCCTCGCCGGCGATCGCGGCAGTGGTGGCGTAGCGCTCGTCGATGTGAGCGCGGAACATCGACCGACCGTCCCCGCCCGGCCCGATGCGACGCAGCGCGGCCGGTACCGGTACCGGGTCCCCGGCCGAGACCTGCACGAGCCCGTAGCGGCCGGGTGCATCCAGCACCGCGCCGGCCAGCGCGGCCACGAACGCCGGCCGCTGCTCGGCCGCCACCCCGATCCCGGCGTGGTCGCCGAGGCGCTCGTCGATGGCCGCGGTCAGGTTCCCGACCGTCCAGGTCGCGTACTTGACCTGCACGTCGGCGACCCCGGCGACGAGCGCCTGGTCGACGGTAGATCCCAGCGTTGACAGGCCACGGTCGACGGCCATCTCGCCGACCGCGGCCACCCGAGCGGTGGCCGGGTGACCGTCGACGGCTTGCGCGGTGGCCGTGTGGAAGGCATCGATCTCGGCCAGCACCAGGCGGGCGGCCTCGCGGCCGGGGGTGTGGCCGGTCATCCCGTCCGGGGCGGTCATCGTGGCCGTGCCGGGGTGGCCGCCGGTGGCCGCTGCGGCCATCACCTGCTCGTCGACAGCGTCGAGCGCGGCCGCCAGCTTGGCCGCCCGGCCACGCTCCCCGGCCGCCCACGCCGCCACCGCGACCGGACCGGCCAACCCGGACTTGGGCCTGCGGGTGTCCTTGACCGCCTGCTCCACCAGCGCCCGCTTCGCCCGCGACCCCGGAGCCCGCCCGTGCCGACCGGTGTAGGCCTCCACCAGCTCCGCCACCCGCGGCCGCACCTTCTCGTGCGTACGCGTACTGGCCGCGGCCATCAACTCCCGGTCAATCCCGGCAATCTCGCGGGCGACACCGTCGGCGCGCAGCTCAAACACCACGCCCAGCTGCTCGGTCAGCAGCTGCTGATAGGCGCGGGTGTAGGCGGTGGCCATCGCATCCTTGACCGGCCGGAACGCCTGACCGTCCAGCGCCAACACCCGGCCATCGACGGTGACCGCCCGGTTCAGCACCCCGGCGTGCGAGTGCAGCTGCGGCTCCCCGTCCCGGTTGGTGTGGTGGCCATAGATGACCGCGGCCAACCCCGTGGCCGCTTCCCACTCGCCGACTGTCCGCCCCGACGGGCCGCGGCCTTCGTGGCGGCCAGAGCGGACATAGGCCACGTCGCCCTCGGCCGAGGCCAGCGCGATCCGCACCGCCTGCTCGTGTGCCGCCCGCACCGTCTCCGCGCCCTCGTTGTCACCGGCCGCGAGCAGCGCCGTGTAGTACAGCGACACCGACTTCACCGGCGAGAACGTCACGTCGTAGTAGGCCGTCGGGGTGCGGGTGTTCTTCTTCGCCGACGTCTCGATCTCGAACCGGCGCTCGGCTGTGGCTTCGGGCTCAGCCTTGAGCGCATCGGCCACGATCTGCGCCGCCGTGCGGAACTTCCGCGGCTTCGAACCCAGGTAGATCGGGCTCTTCTCGGTCGATCCGGGCACCACGTGCGCGGGGTAGCGCAGCTGCCCGAAGATGGCCCGAACATCCCCCGCAGAGGCCGTGTCACCGGCCTGCACCGGCAGGCCCAGTGCCTCGAGACCGGATCCGAACCACACCCCGTCCGGCTCCCCGCGTTCGGTCGCCGACTGCAGATATTCGGCGCCGCCGTGGTGGACCTGAGAGCGTTCGAGACCGGGTCCGTCGGCCTCCACAGCGGGGGAGTCGACACCCTGTTCCGGAGCCTGCTCCGGGCGCGAATCGCAGCCGTGGAGCAGGTACTCGACAGACCCGGGCGCCATCGCGGTCACTCGCACGACGCCCATGGCGAGAAGGCTACGGGAGGGCCCGCGTCACCTGCAAGATCATTTGATGCATAGGTGTGATGACCTGAAAGTGATGGGAGGAAGATCTAGGATGAGGACGAGAGGAAGCAAGAAGAGGATCTAGAAGTCAGTGGTGAGGACGTGGTGGACTGAGCAGAGAGTGGAGAGAGGAGGGCTGAGATGATCGGAGCAAGGAAGAACTGAGCAGGGAAGTGCTCAGGTAGCTGGAGTGACGGCTGAGCGGGTCAGCTGATGGCTGCAGCCGGGTGTAGTTCGGGGACACCGACCGGTGGCCTTCACTGCGGCACATGGGTCACCATCTGATGGCCGGGCAGAGAGTTCATGTGCCCGCAGATCGGATGCCGAACGGTCGGGCTGGAAGCGTCAGACAACCTCGGGGGTGGCCCACAGTGGCGGGTAAGAACAGGACCAAGAACGACCGGCAGGTCCGGGACCGGGTCGCGGAGCTGGCGGCGGCTCGGGATCGGCTCGACGCCGAGGAAGCCGAGCGCCGGCGGCGCGAGGACGAGGCGTTCGAGCGCTACGCGCGTGCGGACGCCGACGCCGCCCAGATCGTCGCCGAGCGCGACGCCACACTGGCGGACCTCGAGTCGCAGGCGCAGCGCGCCCGCGACGCCGCCACGGCCAGCCTCGGGGAGGTCGAGGCGCGGCAGCGCGAGATCCTCGCCGAGTTCCACGCCGGCGGCCGCAAGGCCGACGACCTTGCCGCGATGTTCGGGCTCGCGGTCAAACGGGTGCGGACGCTTCTGCGGCAGGCCCGGCCCCCGGTCGGGGCTGCCGCCCCCGCGGCCGCGCCGCAGGCGCGCGTCGCCACCGATGCGGCCACTCCAGCGGCACCGCCGGCCGAACCGACCGATCCGGCGGCCACCGCAGCGGTCACAGATTCGGCGGCTCGGGCGACCGCCTGAGCCGGCCCGCGCTACCCAGGTCGCCCGTCGCCGTGGCCGCGGGAGGCACTGTGCCGCCGTAGGCGGGTCCGCCGAACGCTCGGCCCGGCGCGGTCCCTGAGCGCCTCGCGCGCCGGCCGCGCCGCGTCCGCCGGCGCCCTCGCATCGTGATCCGGTCGCGGGACCGGTGGCGGGTGTGAGCCGCACTCGCTGGGCCTGCCGGACACACGAAGAAGGGGCCCCGCCGGTGGCGGGGCCCCTTCTTGTTGGTCGGGTCAGGCGGGCTGGCGGGCGTGCCAGTCGGATACGACGAACTTGTCGCGGGCCTGCAGGCAGCGCCAGTCCCGGTTCAGGCGCGCGTTCCGCTCGGCGGCCGTCGCGGACGTGGCGGCGATGTGGTCGCAGCGGGCGATCAGTACATCGGCGCGGCTGGTGGTGGCGGGCAGGATCGGCATCCCGGCGGTGCCGCTGTCGCGACAGTCCTCGCACATCCCGTCGTCGTGGGTGCGCTGCCGGTCGCGGGTCGCCCGCTCCACTCCGCACGCCACGCACGGCAGGCCACGCATGGGCGGCACGGCCGCGCGGTCGTAGTCGAGCTGGTCGTAGTCGGACTGCTCGTCGGTGACCTCGGCCGGGTCCACGCGCTCGGCGAAGTAGCGCCGCGTCGCGGTGTCGTTGTCCGTGGCGCGCTGGCTCCGCCGCGCCTGCGGGGTGCCCCGACGGGTAGCTACCGCGCTCGGCCTGCGGCGGGCGTACTCGCGGCGCTCCGCCCGGTTCGCCTGCGCCGCGCGCTCGGCCTGCTGTGCGGCCTCGGTGTGGCGCTCCGACCGCGGCGCGCACGCCTCCACCAACTCCCGCCCGGCGGCATCGCTGACCTTCCACAGGTGCCGCAGCCGCGGGACCGCCACCGTCGGGTGCTGCTCCAGGGCGACGAGGATCTGCCCCAGCAGTGCGCGGGTCTCGGTGTCGGTCGTGTCGGCGACCCGTGCGGTACGGCGCCGCGCCTCGCGGGTCGCGCCTGCCGCGATCAGGTCGGCCACCTGGCCCATCTCCTCGGCCGCGTCCACCGTCGTCGTGTCGGTCATCGTGTCCATCGAGACTGCGCTCCCTTGCTGGCCGGTGTGTTCGCACAAGCGGGTGGGCCTGTCGGCCCGTGAGGGGCAGCGGGCGTCGTCCCCGCTGCCGCTTCGCGGCGGTCGCACGGCCTCCGAGGCTCGACGTCAAGGGCAGCCCGAAGGGCTGTCGCCGAAGGCGACGCGGAGCTTGCGGAGCGCCCTTGATGTGGAGTGAGGCCGTGCTCAAGCTTTAGGGCCGACAGGCCCATCCGCCCCGCCGCCAGGCGGGTCCTCGAGGGTTCTCGGCCTGCCGCGGCCTTGAGCGGCCCTACGCCACCGGCCGGCCGCCGCACACCGCCCGACAACCAGCTGAGCCCGGCGCCGAATCACTGGATGCCGCCGCGGTCGGGCACCGCGGCACAAAGGACGGGGCCCCGCCGGCGGCGGGGCCCCCCGTGCCCGGGCGGGCCGCCCTTAGAAGGGCGGCTCCTCGTCGTCCAGGTCGACCTCCGACTCGGGGACCGGGACCGGGCCGGCGTCCTCCCAGTCGTAGCGGAGGAACTCGTCGACGATCAGGGTGTCGCGCTCGGTGTAGCCGTCGACGATGTCGTAGGTGGTCGCGCTCATCTGGGGCCTCCGGTGGTCGGTGCGGCTGGAACGCGGCGCAGCCTCAGCACACCCGTGCCGGGTCCCGAAGGGACGCCGGGGATCCGGTGCTGGCCCGTGCGGGTGAGACCGCCGACCGGCCCCGAACTTCCCGGCCCGCCAGCCCAATCGGGGCCCGCCCGCCCCGGCCGGGATCAGCGACGGTGACCACCCAACCGGGCGAGCTGCCGAGCCCGGTCGGGCCGCAGCGCAGCCGACCCGCACCCCGCGCGACGCCCACGAGGCGGTATCACCCGCACGGGTCGGCGGCGGAGCATCGGTGCTCGCCCGGCGCGGGTGTGCTGACCTTCGGGCGATCCAGCCGTGCCGACCACCGGAGGCCCTACCCGCACCGCTCCAGGCACCGCCGACCACCGACGGTGCCCACCGGCACCGAGCTGGCGACCAGGCCATACCGACCGGCACCGAGCTGGTGACCTCGCCCTGCCCACCGGCACCGAGCTGGCGACGGGGTCCTGTCCACCGGCACCGGGCGGGTGACCGGCCGCTGCCCGGCCGGCACCGGCGGCTCCCCGCTCACAGCTCCTGGGGGGTCAGGCCCCACGCCTCCGCGGTGTCAGCGGCGAGACGCTCTCTCTCAGAGAGCGCGGCGAGTACGTCGGACCCGCTGGTGACCAGCGTCGCCCCCTGCCGGATCAGCTGGTGGGCCCCGACCGAAGCAGCCGAGGTGACCGGACCGGGCACCCCCATCACCGGGAGGCCCAGATCACGTGCGGCCGCAGCGACCCGCATCGCCGCGCAACGGGCCGCGGCCTCGACAACCACGGTGGCCTCCCCAAGACCGGCAAGCACCCGAGCACAACCGTGCATGCGGTGACGACCCGGTGTCGTGCCGGGCGGCAGCGCAGACACGACCAGCCCGCTCTGAGCGATCCGCTCGAGCAGGTTCTCGTGCGCGGCCGGGTAGGCCCGGTCGACACCGCAGCCGAGCACCGCCACCGCCGCGCCGTGTGCGGCCAGGACGCCGCGGTGCACGGCGGCGGCGACCCCGAACCCGGCCCCGGAGATGACCGTGCGCCCGGCAGCGGCAAGCTCGCCGCCGAAGTCGGCGGCCACGTGAGCGCCGTATCCGGACGCCGCGGTCGACCCCGTCAGCGTGATCGACGGCGCGCAGAGAATCTCCAGACCAGCGTGGCCACGCACCCACAGCCCCACAGTCCCGGTCAGGGCCGCGGCGGCGGGCCACTGGGCGTCCTCGGGGATCAGCAACCGCGCCCCGCACCGGGCCGCGGCCTCACCGTCACCGGCGGCCCCGGCCACCGCGGCCTGCACCCGCGCAGGGGTCACGTGCCCGCGCAGCTCCTCGGGAATGTCACCGCCGGTGAGCTGCTCGGCTGCGGCGAGAGCCCCGACGTCGAGGATGAGCTGGTCCAGGGCGGGGCGGCCTCGGTCGGCCAGCCGTAGCAGGAACGCGCGCGCCGCGCGCAGCTCGGCCAGGGGATCCGGGCCGCGGGTCGGGGCAGGGATCGACGGGCGGGTGTGGGTCAGCATCAGGGGCACCTCTCAGGCAGTGGGTGGGGAAAGAGGTGTGCCCCCGGGAGTGATGTCTCCCGGGGGCACACGACCAGGTTCTTCGTCGAGCGCGTCAGTGCTCGGGCTCGTGGTCGAGGTCGTCCGCGGCCTCGCGTTCGGCCAGCTCACGCACGACCAGGCTGTGGTGCAGGATCTGCTCGTCGTCGGCGAGCTGGCGGCGGGGATCGTCGCCGTGGCCCAGCTCCCCGGCGGCCTCGCGCTGCTCGGCGGCGGCGAGGGCCTGCTCGGCGCGGTGCACTGCCACGTTGGCGTGGCAGATCGCGTTCAACGTGGGAAGCGACCGGTCACCCCAGTAGTCGCGCTTGTCGCGGGCGGCCATCTGCTCGAAGAGAGCCTCGTCGAGCGCGGCCGCGGCGCGGCCGACGGCCGGCGCCCGGAACGATCCGTCGGGCATCAGCCCGAGGTCGTTCACCGCGTTCGCCTCGTAGTGCTCCGGCGGCATGATGTCGCCGTAGTAGAAGCCCGACCCGGGGCTGGTCTCCTCGCTGTCGGCCATCCCGAGTTCGAGCATGCGGGCGTCGATCTTCTCGCCGTGCTCGTCCCACCCGGCTGCGCTGGTGTCGATCATCATGTGACTCCTGTTCGTCGTGGCGGCACCGGCCCTGTGCAAAGGATTGGCCCGGCCCGTGGGGAGGGCCGGGCCGTGAGAGGTGCGGGTGGTCAGGGCTCGGGCTCGTTCTCCGGCTCGGACTCGGCCCGGTCGATGGTGATGTTGTGCGCGGTGGGGATCACCAGGGCGCTGGTGATGCGGTGCTCGCCGGCGCAGTCTGGGCAGGGGACGACTTCCCCGGCCTCGTGGGCGCCGGGGATGATCCCGCCGCCGTCGGTGCACCCGTCGGTGAACTCGACCAGGGTGTTGTCGTCGCTGAGCAGCAGCCCGTCGGCGTTGATGTAGAACTTCTCGGCCATCTCGGGGTACCTCCGTGTGCTCGGTCGGTGCGGCTGGAACGCGGCGCAGCCTCAGCACGGCCCGGGGCGGGGCCCGTAGGGCCCGGCGGGAACCCGGTGCTGGCCCGACCGGTGTGAGACCGCCCCCAGGCCACGACAACCCCGCACCGCCACGCCAGCGGCGCCGCGGGCATCCCGTCCGGCACCGGGCGAGGGCGACAACAGGTGAATCAGGGCCGCGCTAGCCCTGTTCGGGGACGGGCGCGCCGGCCCCGCGGTGGCACGGCAACCGGCAGGGGCGGTGTCACCCGGGCGGGTCGGCACCGGGTTATCGGCGCGCAGCCGCCCCGGGGTGTGCTGACCTTCGGGCGGTCCAATCGCACCGACCGAGCACACGACCGGACCCCGGCGTGCTGGATCCGGTCACATCGTGGGCCAGGGTGGTCAGGGTGGCGGCAGGAGTGTGGCGCCTTCGCGGGTTGCGGCCTGGTGGGCGAGTCGTCGGAACGACTCCCGGGCCTGTTCGACCTGCCCGGGGTCGCCGACCAGTCCGGCGGCGAACTCGTCGACGGTCCAGGTCATGGTCAGGCCGTGGCGGGCGAGGTAGAGCGCAACCCGGCGGATCTGCCACCGGTCGCCGGTGTCGAGCCAGACGTAGCCGAGCAGCTGCCAGCACCAGCGCGCGATCCGCGCGGGCCGCTGTGCGTTCTGCACGGTCTTGACCTCGACGAGGGTGTCGCCGATGAGCAGGTCGGCTTCGGCCCAGTGCGGGATCAGCAGGGGGCTGGCGTAGCCGAGGCCCGCGCCGGGGGCCGGGTTGTCGGCCCAGCGGCGCCAGCGTGTGAGGGTGCCGGATTCCTTGAGGCGTCGGGCGATGGCGGCGGCATCGTCGACGACCGCCGGCGGGCACAGGCCCCGTAGCTGCTCCACGGTCGCCGTGGTGGTGGTCTCGGCCAGTGCGGCCAGCCCGGGTGGTGTGGTGCCGCCGCGGTAGCGGTCCTCACCGGCCGCCCAGGCGCCGTAGGCGCGCGCCAGCCCGGTCTCGGCGCCGTGGCTGCCGATCGTGCCGGTCGGGGCGTGGATGTAATGGAAGCGGCGGCCGCGCTCGGCGAGCTCGGCCAAGGCGGCGTCGCCCCAGCGTGGCGCCGGCGCAGCCGGGGCCGGGCTGGTGATGGCCAGGATGTCGCTCGGGGTGGGTCGCACCCCGGCCGCGACGGCGGCCAGGTCGGGTTCGGTCTCGAGCACGGGCCGCATGGCCGGGTATCCGGCCGCGATCCGGTGGGCGGCGCAGGCCGAGAGCAGCCCGGCGGCGACCAGGCCATCGAGCGCCGCATAGGGCGGGGAGTCCTGCACCAGCGCGGCCAGCCGGGCCGAGGTGACCGAGCCGACCGCGGCCCCATTCGCGGTCTTCGAGCGGGACGCCGTCGACGAGCACTTCGCCGCGATGGGTGCCTCGTGGGACCCCGACGAGGACCTCGACGCCTGGGTGCGGCGCCTCTACGGGAACCTCGACCGCGACGACGACGGCATCGTCACCCACCCCGCTCCGGCCTCGGCGCAGCTCGGGCTGCAGTGGCGCCCGGGTGTGAGGTACGACCAGCTCCACGCCGCGGTCCGTGAGCACGTGCCGGCGGGGTCGAGCGCGGCCGTCGCCGTCCTCGAGGGCGGCGAGGTCTGGGCGACCCTCGTCGTCGGGTTCGACGCCGACCACCGGGTCACCCTGATCACGACCGCCGACCCCTTCGCCCCGCTCGCCGGGTCCCCGCAGGAGATCCTCGACGGACTGGTCGCGCTGGCCCGCGAGCGCCACGGCGCCTGTGACACCGGCGTCGCGATCGAACGCGCCGACGCCGACCGCCTCCTCGACGAGGGTGTGACACGCGAACAGCTCACCGCTGCTGCCCTCGCTGCCCGCTGGTGAGCGATCACGAGAGAGGTCCCGATGACGAGTGCGCCGGCCAAGCGCGCCGGCATGATCGTGCACGAGCAGGAGCCGTACAACGCCGAGCCGCCCCGGGCGGCGCTCGCCGAGAACGTGATCACCCCGGTGGAGGTGTTCTACGGCCGCAACCACGGCACCGTGCCCGAGATCGACCCGCGGGCGTGGCGGCTGCGGGTCGGCGGCATGGTCGAGCACGCTCTGGAGCTCTCGCTGGCCGAGCTCCAGCACCGGTTCGCGCCCGTGGAGGTGACCGCCACCCTCCAGTGCGCCGGCAACCGTCGCGCCGGGTTGATGGCCTACCGCGACATCCCCGGGCAGCACCCGTGGGGAGCGGGCGCGACGTCGACGGCCCGCTGGCGCGGAGCTCGCCTGACCGACGTCCTGCACGCCTGTGGCCTCGGAGCCCACGTCACGGACATCGCGTTCGACGCCCCCGACGTCGCGCCGGAGGCCGACCCGCCGCAGCCCTTCGGGGGGTCGATCCCGGTGGACAAGGCCACCGCGCCGGAGGTCCTGCTGGCCTGGGAGATGAACGGTGAGGCGCTGACCACCGCGCACGGTGGGCCCGTCCGCGTGGTCGTTCCCGGCTACATCGGCGCCCGCAGCGTCAAGTGGGTCGAGCGGATCACCGCCCAGGACCACCCGTCGGACAACTTCTTCCAGCAGGGTGCCTACCGGCTGCTGCCCGCCGACACCGACACGGCACGGACGCGCCCGGGAGACGGCGTAGCGCTGGGAGCGGTCGCGCTCGACTCCGAGATCCTCGTCCCCGACGACGGCGACGAGCTGCCCGCCGGGCCGACCCGGGTGGCCGGCTACGCCTTCGCCGGTGACGACCGCACCGTGGTCCGCGTCGACGTCACCACCGACGGCGGCGGCACCTGGGTCCAGGCCGATCTCGACGCGCAGCCCACGCCCTGGACCTGGCGGTTCTGCACGCCCGTGTCGACGTCCCGCCCGGCCGGGTCGAGATCATGGCGCGTGCCTGGGACAGCACCGCGGCCGTGCAGCCCGAGCACGCCGCCACCGTGTGGAACCCCAAGGGCTACGTCAACAACTCCTGGCCCTCCGTCACCGTGACCGCGTCCTAGTGGTCGAGATCGTCGCCGTGGTGGTCGGGCTGGTGACGCTGACGGCGGGGGTCCGGGCGGGCGCACGTCAGCTCGGTGTCCCCGACCCGATCGCGCTGTTGGTGGTGGGCGCGGCGGTGTCGTGGGTGCCGGGGGTCCCGCCGCTGCGCATCGACCCGGACCTGGTCCTGGTCGTCCTGCTGCCGGTGCTGTTGTACTGCGCGGCGTTCGCCGCCTCGCTGCCGGCGTTCCGGCGTCACGTGCGGCCGATCCTGCTGCTCTCCGTCGGCCTGACGATCGTCTCGGCGCTGGCGGTCGGTGTGGTGGCGACCGCCGTCGTCCCCGGCCTCGGGTTCGCCGCGGCGTGCGCGCTCGGAGCCGCCGTCGCGCCACCCGACGCCGTGGCCGCGACCGCCGTCGCGCGCGGGGTCCGCCTGCCGCGCCGGGTGGAGGCGCTGCTCGAGGGCGAGAGCCTGTTCAACGACGCCGCGGCGCTGACCGTGCTCACCGTCGCCGTCGGCGCGGCTACCGGCGAGAGCCTGTCCTTCGCCCGGGCGACGGGGCAGTTCCTGCTCAGCGCCCTCGGCGGGCTCGTCATCGGTGGAGTCGTGGCACTGGTGGTGGCCTGGGTGCGTCGTCGCGTCCTCAACCCCTACACCGACGTCATGGTCTTCCTGGTCGCTCCGTTCGCGGCGTTCCTCCCCGCCGACGTGGTGGGCGCGTCCGGCCTGGTCGCGGTGGTGACCGCCGGGCTCTACCTCGGCCACCGCGCGACGGCGATCATGGAGCCGGGCGCGAGGGTCGTGACCGGGTCGGTGCGGACCGCGGTGTCGTGGCTCCTCGAGGGCGTCGTCTTCCTGCTGGTCGGCCTGGAACTGCGTGAGGTGGTCGCCGGGCTCGCGTCGACCCCGCTGCGCGTCGTGGTGGTGTCGTCCGCTGCGGTCGTGCTCACCCTGATCGTCGTCCGTGTCGTCTGGCTGGCCCTCACCGAGCAGGCGGTACCTGCCGTCGTCGGGCGCCGTCGGGCCACGTGGGGGGAGTCGACGTTGACCGCGTGGGCGGGGATGCGCGGCGCGGTGTCCCTGGCCGCGGTGCTGACCCTGCCGGTCGTGGTGCCGAACGGGGGAGCCTTCCCCCAGCGCGACCTGATCGTCTTCCTGACATTCGTGGTCATCGTGGCGACCCTGCTGGGTCAGGGACTGACCCTGCCGCTCCTGGCGCGCCGGCTGGTCGCCGGCGACGCGGAGACGGCCGTGGAGGCACAGCAGGAGGCACAGGCGCGTCGGGAAGCCGCCGACGCCGCGATGGCCCGCCTGGAGGAGATGCAGCGGGACGCTCCCGGCGGGGAGGAGATCGTCGATCAGCTCCGTCGCCGGGTGCAGAACCGTGTGCGCGCCGCCGACGAACAGCTCGCCGCGATCGGGACGCAGGCCGACATCGCCGAGGGCGATCCGCGTGCCTACCTCGAGCCTCGTGGGGCGCCCGGTGCCGGGCAGCAGGAGCTCCCCCGGGACACCTACCGGCGGTTCGGCCAAGCCATGATCGTCGCCGAGAGGGCCCGTCTGCTCGCCCTGCGCGACGGCGGGCGTCTCGGTGAGGACGCGTTCGTGCGCATCCAGCGCGAGCTCGACCTCGAGCAGGCCGCGCTCCTCGTGCGCTGAGATCCGACCGGGTGTGATCGAGGTCGGTGATCGGATTTCGCCCCGGTACGGCGGCGCTCTCTCCGTCGAGCGCCGCCGTGCCGGACCCCGCCGTCAGAGCGACTGTGCGGTCGGCCGAAGGACGATCTCGTTGATGTCGGTGTCGGCCGGCTGGTCGATCGCGTAGGAGATGGCCCGGGCCACGGCATCGGCGTCGATGGCGACCGAGTAGAGGTCCTCGGCGCTCTCGGCGCTGTCGGCGTGGGTGATCTTCGAGGTCAGCTCGGTGGACACGGCGCCCGGGGAGATGACCGTGGCGCGGATGTCCTCGCCCACTTCCTGGCGCAGACCCTCCATGACCGCCCAGACCCCGAACTTCGTCGCGGAGTAGACGGCCGAGTTGGCGAACACGGTGTGTGCGGCCACCGACGCGAGGCTGATGACGTGCCCGCCGCCCTGGGCCCGGAACTTCGGGAGCACGGCCGCGATCCCGTAGAGGACGCCCTTGAGGTTCACGTCGATCATCTGCTCCCACTCGTCGACCTTGGCGGCCTCGAGGGGCGAGAGCGGCATCAGGCCGGCGTTCGCGAGCAGCACGTCGACGCGGCCGAACTGCTTCTCGGCGGCGTCGACGAACGACTGCACGTCGTCGCGGACAGCAGGAGGCACAGGCGCGTCGGGAAGCCGCCGACGCCGCGATGGCCCGCCTGGAGGAGATGCAGCGGGACGCTCCCGGCGGGGAGGAGATCGTCGATCAGCTCCGTCGCCGGGTGCAGAACCGTGTGCGCGCCGCCGACGAACAGCTCGCCGCGATCGGGACGCAGGCCGACATCGCCGAGGGCGATCCGCGTGCCTACCTCGAGCCTCGTGGGGCGCCCGGTGCCGGGCAGCAGGAGCTCCCCCGGGACACCTACCGGCGGTTCGGCCAAGCCATGATCGTCGCCGAGAGGGCCCGTCTGCTCGCCCTGCGCGACGGCGGGCGTCTCGGTGAGGACGCGTTCGTGCGCATCCAGCGCGAGCTCGACCTCGAGCAGGCCGCGCTCCTCGTGCGCTGAGATCCGACCGGGTGTGATCGAGGTCGGTGATCGGATTTCGCCCCGGTACGGCGGCGCTCTCTCCGTCGAGCGCCGCCGTGCCGGACCCCGCCGTCAGAGCGACTGTGCGGTCGGCCGAAGGACGATCTCGTTGATGTCGGTGTCGGCCGGCTGGTCGATCGCGTAGGAGATGGCCCGGGCCACGGCATCGGCGTCGATGGCGACCGAGTAGAGGTCCTCGGCGCTCTCGGCGCTGTCGGCGTGGGTGATCTTCGAGGTCAGCTCGGTGGACACGGCGCCCGGGGAGATGACCGTGGCGCGGATGTCCTCGCCCACTTCCTGGCGCAGACCCTCCATGACCGCCCAGACCCCGAACTTCGTCGCGGAGTAGACGGCCGAGTTGGCGAACACGGTGTGTGCGGCCACCGACGCGAGGCTGATGACGTGCCCGCCGCCCTGGGCCCGGAACTTCGGGAGCACGGCCGCGATCCCGTAGAGGACGCCCTTGAGGTTCACGTCGATCATCTGCTCCCACTCGTCGACCTTGGCGGCCTCGAGGGGCGAGAGCGGCATCAGGCCGGCGTTCGCGAGCAGCACGTCGACGCGGCCGAACTGCTTCTCGGCGGCGTCGACGAACGACTGCACGTCGTCGCGGTCGGTGACGTCGAGGGTGCGGTAGGCCGCGTCGTCCCCGATGTCGTCGGCGATCCGCTTCAGGTTCTCCTCGCGTCGGGCTCCGAGGAAGACCTTCGCGCCCTGGTCGGCGAGCCGTCGTGCCGTCGCTTCTCCCAGCCCGCTGCTGGCTCCGGTGATGGCCACGACCTTGTCGGCGACGTTCGTCATGAGGCCTCCTCGTCCGTCGGTGTGGACGGCCGGCTCGGCGCGTCCGGAGGTGACCTACCCGACGGCGGGGCGGGAGATTCGTGGCGACGACGACGTTTGCGGGTGGCACAGGACGGCGACTCTGTAGTTGAAGCGACAACCGTCGTTGTCATTCTTGGGTCCGATCGCCGAGAACGAGAGAGGCGCCCGCTGTGTCCACCCCTCTGCCCGACGACAGTCCGCTCCTCGCGCCCCTGCGCGTCGGTCGTCTCGAGCTCCCCCACCGCGTGCTGATGGCTCCACTGACCCGCAACCGGGCCGACGGCGACGTTCCGAACGAGATGCAGGCCGAGTACTACGCCCAGCGGGCGTCGGCCGGACTGATCTTCTCCGAGGGCAGCCAGCCCCAGCGGATGGGTCAGGCCTATCCCAACGTCCCCGGCGTCCACTCGGTCCGGCAGAAGGCGGGCTGGGCGGGTATCGCCCGCCACGTCCATGACCACGGGGGTCACCTGTTCGTGCAGTTGATGCACTCCGGGCGGATCTCCCACCCCCACACGCTGGACGGCGCCACCCCCGTCGCGCCCTCCGCCGTGCGCCCCGAGGGCTCGATCGTCACCTGGTCCTCGCCCGACCCGGGCGCCGAGCGGGAACTGACCACGCTCGAATACGTGACCCCCCGCGCGCTGGAGCTCGCCGAGATCCCCGACGTCGTCGCCGGGTACGCCCACGCGGCGCGTCTGGCCGTCGACGCCGGCGCCGACGGCGTCGAGCTGCACGGCGCGAACGGGTACCTCATCCACCAGTTCCTCGCCGACGGCATCAACCGCCGGACGGATCGCTACGGCGGCTCCCCGCAGAACCGGGCTCGCTTCGCGGTCGAGGTCGCGCAGGCGTGCGCCGAGGAGATCGGGGCCGACCGCCTCGGTATCCGTGTCTCACCGCTCAATCCGTTCAACGGCATCGTCGAGAACGACGACGAGGTCTACGACGTGCTCGTCGACGCTCTCGCCCGGATGGACCTGGCCTATCTGCACGTCGTCGGCACCCGTGAGCAGGACTTCGTGCCGCGTCTTCGCGCGGCGTGGCCAGGCGTCTATGTCCTCAACACCAACTTCGAGGAGTACTCGACCCGCGAGGACATGTCGGCGCTGATCGCCGACGGTGTCGCCGACGCCGTGACGGTGGGACGTCCGTGGATCGCCAATCCGGACCTGGTGCGCCGCTGGCGGGAGGGAGCCGTCGAGAGCGAACCCGACCAGAGCTCGCTGTACGGCGGGGACCGTCGGGGTTACACCGACTACCCCTTCCTCCAGGACGCCGCCTGACCCGCCGCCTGCCCGCCGCCTGACCCGCCGCCTCGGCTGTTCCGGCGCACCCGCGTCGGCCGCGCCCGAACCCGACGAACGCGACGTCGACAGCGGAGGCGGCGCCCGGCACCGAGCAGGCTTGCCGACCAGCCATGCTCTGAAGCCTCGACGACGATCTGGTCCTGCTCGCCGGTGCCCCCGGAGACTCCGACCCCGCCGACGACGTTCCCGTCGTGCCCGTGCAGCGGCAAACCTCGAGCAGGAACCGGGTCTCCTCCACCGACGGTTGTCCCGCCCCGGCCGGGCCGGTGGCCCGGACCGGGGCGCCGCTCGCGGCGGCGCCCGCGATCTGGTGGGCCAGCCCGGTGGTGCCGGGCAGGTGCGTGGCGCACCAGCGGGCCAGCGCGCCCGCGCGCAGCTGCGACGTCAGCGACACCACGCACCACCTCCCACGGGTCAGTGAACAGTCCTATACCTGGCTGGTCAGAAGGGTGCGCGGCCGTCGACGTGCCAGATCGCGGCCGCGTCGAGCAGCTCCGCGGCCACCGAGTCGCCCCACCCCTGGACCACGCGCAGCGCGAACACCGCCTGCTGCTGGTCGCCGATGCCGCCGAGGAACTCCAGCAGCTCCTCGATGTCGACATCGTCGGCAGCGGCCCTGGTCTGGATTGTGGCCGGGCCGCAGCGCAGCCCGCGCCGCAGCCGCCGGGCCTCACCCGTGGCCTGGACCGCGGAGCGCAGCGCGGGGCGCCCCCACGCCCGCAGGGATGGGTCGATCGCCCGGCTGGCCCAGTGCCGCCAGATCCGGGTGGTCGAGGGCACCTGTGACCGCAGCGCTTCGGCGGCGTAGGGGCCGGTGAACGCCTCGCTGCCCTGGTGCGTGGCAGGGATCGGCTCGTAGCCGGGATGGGGGTCGAGGATGTCCTGGCCGGGGCAGAACGGCTCCCGGCAAGGCTCGCCGCGCTCGGCGCCACACTCGGTGCAGCGCGCGGGCAGCGGCGCCACCCCGAGCACCGTCACCGCCCCGTTATCGGGGTCGTCGGGGTCGAGCTGTCCGAAGCGGCCACAGCGCCGGCAGGCCACCGTCTGGTGCTCGCTCCAGTCGGGGTCGGGCACCATCCGTCCCTGCCGGTCGGCGACCTGCAGGGCCTCGGACGTGGGCGAACAGGGGCACCGGTGGACGGTGACCCGGTCCGGGATGAACTGGCCCAGCGGCTCGTCGCCGCCGCGGGCGTGGTGGTTCGTGGTGCTCATGCGCTGCCTCCAGGTCGTGTAGGCCGGTGGTGACAGCGCCGTGCGGCCCCGGCACGGGTGGGTCGGGGCGGAGGTTCGCCGCTGGCCCCTCCGGTGTGGGATCACGTGCCTGACCACCAGGCGCCGGCCTACCGGGTGGTGATCCCGCCCGGATGGCGTCGGCGAGCGGTTCATCGCCTACCGGCCCGCCCGGGGCGGGCATCGTGCAGGCGGTCATCACCGGCCACGACGCTGGCGGCGCACTGGCCTGTGGTTGGTCAGGTGAGCTCGTCGCCCGCGGGTTCGAGGTCGTGGTCGGCCACAGGGCTGTCGATGTCGGACAGGTACTCGATCCGTTCCGCCCGCCCGTGCGGGTTCTCGGTGATCCAGTTCCCGATCGCGGCGGCGATCGCCTCGCTGGTGGTGCGACCGCGGACCTGGTCGTCGTGGGTACATCCGTCGGGCCAGTGGATGCGCACCCGGTGCCAGCGCCGGGTCACGACGCCTCCCCGCCCTCGGCGGGGCCCTGGGCGTCGGCGGTGCTGTGGCGGCGATCGATGCGCCGCGGCGCCCGGGCGCCGTAGGCCAGGGCGCGGGTGATGGTGCGTTCGGCTTCGGCCGCGGTGAACCCGTCGACGCCGATGTGGACCGCAGCGGCGTCGAGCAGGAGCGCGTGGGCGTTGTCGGCGTCGAGTTCCCCGCCCCCGACCAGCCGGCCCAGGGTGCGGGCCGCGTTGAGCAGGGTGATCTGGCGTTGTCCCTTCGGCGCCTGCTCGACCGCAGCGGTCTCACCGGCCAGGATCGCCGCGACGTAGGCATTCGCCCGCCGAGTAGGCAGCGCCAGCGGCTCGCCCTGGCGCGGCGCCGCCGGCGGGGGCGGGGTGAGCACAGAGGTCAGCCATTCCGGGAGCTCGGCGATCTGGCCGTGCTCGGCGACCAGGTAGGCCCCTTCAGGGCGGACGCTGCCGGCGCCGACGACGAACCCGCCCCCGGCGCGGGTGTCGATCAGCGGGCCCAGGCTGTGTCCGTGCCCGCCGTGGGTGTTGCGCAGCTCCAGGCCCTCGGGCAGCCGGTAATAGAGGTGCTCCCCATCGGTCGGGGTCATCGTCGAGTAGGTCTCCGGCAATGTCTGGCCGTGGCCGGCGGTGAGCTGGTCAAGGACCTCGCGCCCGGTGGTCGCCCCGCCCCAGTCGGGCAGCGGTTCGGTGCTGGTGTCGAGGTCGATGACCACGATGCCCGACGGGCCGCAGGCGATCCCCACGTTGAACCGGGCCGATTCGTCGCCGGACCACCAGCGACAGATCTGGGCGCGGTCGCGGGTGGCGCGCTGCTCCCATCCCTGATGCCCGGCGGCGCACACCCCGCGCTCCCGGCAGCGGTCGGCGCTGTGGCGGGGCACGGCCGGGAACTTCCCCCCGGGTTTGACCGGGAACACGTAAAGCCCGGCGGCGGCCGCGTCGAGCGCGACCCGGCGCAGCCGCGCCACCTCCGGATCCTGGCGCCGGCCGCGGCGTCGGGTGCGTGGCATGCGGTGCTCTCCCTCCCGGCTCCGGGGCTCAGCATCGCACCGATCGGTGCGGGTGCAAGACACATCAGTGCTGGTCGGGGTCGTCATGAGAGCTGGTCTCCCTTCGTGGGCCGCTGCGCGCGGTAGGCGAGCGGGGTGGTGTCGGGCCGCCCGGTGGGGGCAGGCCGTTGTGCGCCTGCCCCTTGGGGCGCGCCGAAGGGGGTGCAGAGGCTCGCGGGTCCAGGGCAGCCCGCAGGGCTGTCGCGACAGCGACGCGGATGCGCCCTGGACGCGGGAGGAGCACACCCGCACCCTCGGCCCGACACCGTCGAGGGTGGACAGCGCGGCGCAGCCGCACCGTCGCGGTTTTCCTCGACCGGGCAGACGGCCTACTCAGGCGGTCGCCGCCCGGTCAGATGGCGCCGATCGTTGCCTCGGGAGCAGCGCCCTCGCTGGGTCAGGATCCGGTGGGGTCCAGGTACTCGTCGGCGACAACGTCCATGATCAGTTCGTCAGCCTCGGTGCCGTTCCAGTAGCCGGCGCGGCGTAGCCGCCCGGCATGACGGAATCCGGCCTTCTCGTAGGCGCTGATCGCGCCGGTGTTCGGGGCGAGGACCTTGAGCCAGACCGATCGGAGCTGGCAGATCCTGAAGGCGTAGTCGAGAGTCAGCTGTGTCGCCTCGGGTGCGAGGCCGCGGCCGCGGCCGTCGGCGCCGAGCAGGATGATGAACTCGGCGGTGCGCACGTAGTGGTCGATGCGCAGCGCGCTGGTCCCGACCGGCGCCGGGTCCCCGGCGCGGGTGAGGTCGTAGAGGGTGAAACGCGGGATCGTGCCCATGCTGCGGGCCTGGGCGTCGTAGCCCTCCAAGCGAGCTTCGAGCGATTCAGGGGTTTGGCGGCCCATGCCTGCGATGACGGCGGGTTCGTTCTCCCACTGCCAGTACAGCTCGGCCAGCGCCCGGGTGAACGGGCCCAGCGCGGCGCGGTCACCGCGCAGCCAGAGCAGCGGGCCCCTGCCGTTGTCGGTCGCGTCGGTGTCGGCGGCGGGTGTGGTGGTGCTGGTGATGGTCATGGGGTGGCTCCTTTCCCTGCCCGGACGTGGTCGGGTTCGGGCAGGTGAATCACGGGTGTGAAGCGCAGGGTGGAGGTGGGCTCGCCGACGGGGTGCCCGTCGAGGGCGAGCCAGGCGTGGAGCCTGATCGGGTCCGCGGCGATTCCGTGGCACCACCCAGCTCGCCGGCCGGTCACGGCCAGGGCGAGCATCGCCGCGACGGTTTCCTCCAAGCACGCTGTGCGGAACGGAGACAGACGCCCGATGACGCGTACGCATTCTAGGACGCGGGAGGCCTGTGTGGGGCTGGCTGCGCGTTGTGCGAGCCGGGTGGCGTGAACGAGGCGCAGCATGCGGGCGAAGCCGCGGCTGCGGCGCCCGGTCACGCGCACGAGGTGCACCGTGAGCAGGGCGAGTACGGCGGCCGGCGCCCACGCGCGAGAGAACCGTGGTGCTGGGGGCAGGGCGCCAGGGGCTTCCTGGGTTCCCCAGCTTGGGCGGGTCGGGCCGATGCGGGCGTCGTAGGCGGGCCAGGGCCGAGGCTCGTCAACCTCGGTGGGGGCCAGCAGCCCTGCCGTGCGCAGCCGCTCGGCGAGGTCGCCGGCCGCGGCGCTGGTTGTGGCGCCGGTGGCGGCGAGCTCGACCCAGGTCTGTCGCTGGGTACCGATCAGGGTCCAGACCGCGCCGGTGCGCTCGTGCAGGAGCACCAGCGCGTGGCCGAGGTCGACGGCCCGCACGTCGGCGGGCCGGGTCAGGTACTGGTTCATCGTGGGCCTCCTGCAGTCGCACCGGCGGTGGCCGGTGTGGCGGTGTCGGTGGCCCAGCGGGCCACCGCCGGCCGGGTGGCGATGGCGTGTAGCCAGACCTCCGCGGCGAGGACGGGGTTGAGCTGGTGGAAACCGATGCCCGGGGCGCCGGCGGCGGCCCGGGTGAGCAGCGCGCGGTAGCGGTCGGGGTCAAGCAGTCCTCGCTCGGCGAGGCGTCCGTCTGTGAGCTGGTGCAGGCCCTCGAGGTGGGCGCGCAGGCCGCGGTACTGGTCGACGGTGAAGTCGCCCTTGGTGCGCCGCTGCGCAACCACGCTGGGCAGAAGGCCGGCCATCGCGTGGCGTAACAGCGGCTTGTAGTCGCTCGGCCCGGCCCGCAGGTGTCCGGGTAGGGCCAGTGCCGCCGCGGTCACGGCGGGGTCGGTGAACGGGTTGTGCAGGCTGATTCCGTAGCGCTGCTCGGTGATCTGGGCATCTGCACGCGCGGTGCGCGCCACGAGCTGCATCCCGGCGCTGGTGCGGGTGACCTCGCCCGGCCCACCCCGCCGGGCCTGGGCGAGCAGCGGCCACGCGGGTGTGCGCCGCAGCCGCGCCCACCCCAGCACATGCCGGACCAGCAGCGCCCGGGCGGACAGCCCCGGCGCGGCGGCCAGGTCGGACAGATAGCCCGGCTGCGGCCCGAGCAGGGTGTCGCCGCCGTCTCCGGTGAGCAGATCGGTGACCCCGCGCTCGGCCAGCGCGGCGAGCTCGGCGTCGAAGCGGGCGATCGCGATCGTGCTCGGCGCGGGCTCGTCCGTGGCCGCGACGAGATCGAGCATCCGCCCGTACGGGACGTGCTGGTCGGCCAGCGGGCACAGCAGGTGCTCCAGCCGGGGATCACGCCCGGCCCGGTTGGCGTGGGCGACGGCGGCCCGGGCGTAGTCCAGGTCGCCGCCACGGTCGACCCCGGCTGGATGCACGGTGACCGCGAGCAGATCCCGCCCGCGGGCGCGGTGGGCCAGCAGCATCGCCAGCGATGTCGAGTCCAGCCCACCGGAACAGTCAGCGGCCACCCGTGGTCCACCGACCCCGGCCACGGCATCGGCCAACGCGACGCGCAGCGCCCACGACGACCGATATCCGCCTGCGCTTTCCGGGCTCGGGACCGGCCGCGTCGCGATGCCGCCGCCGTGCCGCAGGGACAGGCGCGTGCCCGGCGGTACCGGGGTGACCCCGGCAAACGCCGAGCGTGCCCTGGCCTCGTCCGTGGTGGCCGGGTCGAGTTGGGCACGCAACCAGTCCTCGTCGACGTCCGCGTCGGTGAGTGCGGCCAGCGCCAGCGAACTCGACCCCCACAGCACGGCGCCGTCGGCGCCGGTCGCGGTGTAGATCGGCTGCACCAGACCGTGGTCGGTGAACAGCACCGTGGCATCGGCACTGATCTCGATCACGGTGTAGGCGCCGGGGAACACCGAGCCGGCGTGATCGGGCACCCCCGCGCCGGCCCAGCGGGCCAGCACGGTCGGGTCACACACCGTGCGGCCCACCACGGCCACCGTGCGCTCGCCCGCTGAGGCCAGCGTGATCTGCTCGGTGGGCCAGGCGCCGCACAACCACGCTCGCCGAGACCACCCCACCGGGCGGGCCCCGACCGGGACCGGGCGGGCGTGCTCCGGGCGGTCGTGCGGGACCACGCAGCCGCCGAACCAACGCATGTCCATCGAGATCGAACCCCCTTCTGGTGTGGGACAACTGCGGCGCGGCCGCCCACTGGGGTGCGACAGCGATTGGGTGCAGAAACGGGGCGGGCCCGGTGGACGACGTGCGTCCACCGGGCCCGCGCTACCCCTTGTCGATCAGGAGTAGATGTAGCGCTTGTCCTCCGACGTGCCGGACCCGCCGCCCTCGGTCAGGGCCGCTGCGTCGCCCAGCTCGACCAGCTCGGTCTCACTCGACATGCCATTCACCTCCTCTCTGTACAAACATCGACCCGCACCCCGGGAAGTGGGGCCGGTGCGGTCCCACCGCCGGTCGCGGTGGGACGTGACTCGCCCGCAGGCGGCGGGCCCGGCGCGGCGGGGCCGCGCGCTCGCCCGACCGGTGTGACACCACCGGTCCTGCGATCGGCGAACCCGCGAGCGGGAGTCGTGGTGTCACCCGTGTCGGGTGCGGCAGGCGCGGCATCGGTGAAGCCGGGCCCGACGCCTGCAGAGTCACCACGGCCCATCGGCGCCGGTCGGGGCCGGTCTCCAGCCCCTCCTGCCGCTGCGTCCGGGCTCAACCCGCCCGCGGTTGGTCAGTCGATGTCGAGCGCGCAGCGCCAGGTCTCGGGTCGGGCCGTCGCCGCGTAGTCGCGCAGTACCTGCTCGTCGATCGGCTCCGGGTCGAGCACGGCGACGCTGCGGGCGGGCAGGAAGCGCAGCGTGTCCTCGCCCGGGATCGCGATGCCGACGCGTTCGCCGCCGTCGCGGGCGTAGCGGTCCGGGCCGATCCACCGGACCTCTCCGGTGATCCCGACGTTCTTGCCGCGCCGGGTGAGCGAACGAACGTGGCGGCCCACGCGGGGCTCGGTGGTCTCGGTCTGCTCGATTTCGAGCAGGTGCGGCACCAGCCGGGCCCGGTACCAGGCCAGGGCCGCGGCCTGGACACACGCAGTCGCGTCGACCGAGGCCCCGTTGTGGTAGGTCCAGCCCCGAGTGCTGGCGTACTCGCGGGCGTTGACGCGCTCGCCGTCCCAGATGACGGCGATGAAGTCGCTGTCGTCGTAGCCGTTGCGCTCGTAGGTGGCCAGCACCGCGCCCATGTAGGAGCGCTGCGGGTCGCCACAGGCCCGACCACTGTTCTTGATCTCTGTGGTGCAGGCGGGCCCGCACACGGTGATGGTCATCGGATACCTCCCGGGGGAGTTGTGATCTGCCTCGTCAGCGCCGGGAGGATCAGTCCTCGGCGGACGCCGCGGAGCGCGGCGTTTCGGCTGCGGTGTCGGTCGGCTCGCGCCCGTCAGGGGGTGGTCCGCTGGTGCGCGGTGCTGGGCACCGGCGCTCAGGCGCTGGCGGCGCACCAGCGGTCGAGCGTGCGTGGGCTGATGCCGTACTGCGCGGCCACCGCCACACGCCGGCTGCCCTCACGGACCAGGGCCACCGCGGCGGCCCGCCGGGCCTGTCTCGGGGTGTGCTCGGCAGCAGGCCGGTGCGGGCCGCGTGGCCGCATGTGGCGGCGCTCGTCGTCGGTCGTGGCGCCCCACACCCCGTCGGCTCCGAGCTCGAGTGCCTGGGCCAGGCAGGCCGCGGTCGCCGGGCAGCGCCGGCACACCGCCTTGGCCTGCTCGACCTGGCGGGCCGCAGGGGAGCCGGTGCCGACGGGGAAAAACAGCTCCGGGTTCTCAGCCCTACAGGGCAGGTCGTGGTCCAGGAAATCCATCTCTGCTCACCTCGCATTCAGGGCTCAGACAGGGCCCGGCGCCCCGGACAGGGGCCGGGGGAGGAGTGGAGACCGGGCGGGACGCCGCCGCTGTGGCTGGGCGCCCGCCCGGTAGCCGCCGGGGGTTAGGTGGCCGGCTGGGGAGCGGTGGTCGAACCGGTGCGCTCGCGCCGAGGCTGACGGGTGACCGTGGCGGTCGCGCGGCGCAGGTCCGGGCCGATGGCCAGGGCCCGGAACTCGGTACGCCGGACCTCGCTCTGGAGCTGACCGTCCTCGCCGACCGGGCGGAAGGAGTTGTCGACGAACTTGCCGATCACGATCACCGCGGCCCGGGCGTGCAGGGACTCGGCCGCGTTGTCGGCCAGGTCGCCGAACGCGACCACGTCGGTCCAGACCGGCTTGGTATCGCGCCACTCACCGGTCTGGCGGTCGCGGTAGCGATCGTTCTGCGCAAAGGAGAACTTCAGCACTGCCTCCCCGGTCCGCTCGCTGTAGACGAGCTTGGGGTCGTCCTTGCCGATGTTCCCGACGAGAGTGATCTCGTTCATGGGGTGCCTCCTGAGGTGTCGGGCTGGTTGGTGACGCGGCCCTGCCTCAGTGCGCCGTGGTGGGGCCCGTAGGGGCGGCGGGGGTTCGGGCTGGCCCGAGCGGGTGGGAACCGCGTCAGCGGTCCGAGCCCTCGGCGAGGCTTGTCCCACCCGCTCGGTGTCGGCGCCGGTTCATCGCCGCGACCCCCACCGCGGTGTGCTGACCTTCGGGCGTCTCCACACCGAGCACCGACACCTCAGGAGGCACCCCCGGGCGGCGAGCTCTGCCACTGCCGACACCCGCCCGCCCTGGTCCGTCCTGACGGCGGCGCTATCGGGGGTGCCGCACGCCGGCCAGCACCGTCTTGGCCTGCGTGATCGCGTCGTCGATGCCGTAGATGCCCCAGCAGGCTTCGACTTCGGTCCAGTCACCGCCACCGCAGCTGTGTTCGCACGCCGACCCGGCGGGACACCGTGTCCGCTGCTCGGCGATGTAGCCCACGACCTGCCCGCCGGCCCACTGGTCATAGGTCTCGACTTCGCCGCGCAGGTAGGCCTGGGCCTGCTCGTCCCCGGGATAGCTGCCCCCGCACGCCGAGGCCAGCTCGTCGCGGAGCAGGTAGGCCAACCCGGCCTGCCCGGAGTCCCATGGGTCGGCGAAGCACCCGGCCCGGGCGCCTGCGCGCAGCGCGAGGTCACCGTGCGCGTAGCCCCACACCGGTACGACCACCGCGTCGTGACACACCGACAGGTAGCGGCCGGCCAGGGCCCAGCCGCCGCGTTCGCACAGCTGCCGTAGCCGGTCGGTGTGGTCTTCCCACGGCAGTACGTGCCGGGCACCGTCGAGCACCAGGTGCCCGACGGTGCCCCAGTCGCGCGGCGACTGCGGGGCGTCGTCGGGCAGGACCCGTACCCGCCCACCGGGCACCTCGGCGATCTGGATCTCACGCATGGCTGATGTCCCTTCACGAACGACGACGGGGGCGACACCGCGTGCGGTGTCGCCCCCGTCGGGAGTGGTGGTCAGTGCCAGATGACGTCGCGGGCCTGGTCGCGGGCGAACAGGGCGAGCTCGCGCAGGACGCTGAGCCGGTCCTGCAGGTAGCCCGCGGGCCGGCCGAAGTCCACGACCGTGCCGGCCGCGTTGAGGTTTCGGCCCGGGACGCCGGCATCGGCCGGGGCCAGAGCCAGGGCCAGTTCGACGCGGCCGAGCATCTGCTCGGCCGGTAGCTCCCCGCCCAGGGGCGTGTCTTCGCCCGGCGCCGGAGCCGGGGGGCCGCCGGGCGGGGGCTCGTGCACGTCGTCGGCGCCGAACTCGGGGACCAGCCCGAGCGCGCGCAGCAGCAGCATCGCGTTGCGAACGCTGACGTCCAGGCTCGGTTCGGTGTCGGTGCTGGAGTGCACGACCACGAACGGGCGGTAGGCGTGCTCGCCGCAGTCGGTGTCGGTGCAGAACCGGCGATGGTCCGCCAGACCAGCGAGGGCGGTCTCGTAGTCGGCGAATAAGCGCCGGTCCTGCGGCGGCTGCGCCGCACACACGATGCACGCGCCCTGCTCCACCGGGCCTTCGGCCGGGGGAGCGGGCATGAACGTGACACCCACAGTTCACACCGTCCTTTCGATCCGCCTTGGAGGCGGGCGCAGCGGCCCGCGGTGATAGTCAGTTGGTCGCCGGGCGGGCCGGCTCGGAGCCGGGTCCGCGGGCGATGGGCAGTAGCGCGTCCGGGCTGGTGAACCAGGCGCGTACGACGTCGACGGCGTCGTGCTTGGCGAAGTGGGCGCCGAGGCGGTCGAGCCCGCCGGGGATCCGGCACTGGATCTCCTCGACGAGGTCGTCGATCGGGTAGTCGAACCCGGACCCGCCGTAGAGCTCGGCGTACTCGGCCAGTGCCAGCTGCTGGAACAAGGTCCGGTCACCGAGCCCGCGCACCGCGCCACCACTGTCGGGGGCAGGGCGCCGGTAGACGAGGCCGTCGTTGAGCGCGACCTGCAGTGGCGGGTTGTTCGGGAACTCTTCGGCCAGGTCGCTGGTGTCGATCGCGACCCGCAGCAGCGGACCGGGCTTCCAGTAGACGCTGACCAGGACTTCGCCGACGCGCAGCGCGGGGCGTTCGTCGTCGCTGGTCTGGGGCAGGAACTGGGCACTGCGGTTGAGCTGGTCGTGGTCCTGCTCGGTGTGGGTCATCTCGGCCTCCTTGGAAGGGGTCGCACACCCAGGGCGGGGGCGGCGCTGCCGCCCCCCGCCCTGGGTGTGAGGAGTGCTGGGTCAGTCGGACTCGGCGTCCGAGTGGTCGCCGGCATCGGCGCTGTCGGGGTCCGCCGTGTCTGGCTCGCTGTCGGGGGCGGGCCCCTCGGCCTCGTCCTCGTCCTCGGTGGCGGCGGTGCCGGGCTCGTCCTCCCCGACCTCGCCGGCGCCGCCACCGGCGGAGTCGTCCTCCGGGTCGGCGGCGGTGGTGGAGGCGCCATTGGGGTCGAGGGCGAGCTGCTCGACCTCGGACAGCTGGTAACCCCAGTCGCGCAGCTGGGCGAGGTAGCGCTGCGTGGCCGGGTCGGCGTTGCGCCAGTTGCCGCGGTGGGTGCTGGCCTCGTAGGCGGCCAGCACGAAAGCCAGCGACAGCATCCCGGCCCGAGCCGCGCTGGTGGCGCGGGCGGCCTGGGCGAGCGGATTGACCCGCCCGCTGTAGTAGCCACCCCCGTCCGGGGCGTCGAGGCCGAGCAGCTCGCAGGCCAGCGTGTTGCCCGACTCCATCGCCTTACGCAGGGCGTGGGCGCCCTGGCCGAGCTCGGCGGCAACGAAGATCGCCGCGCCCTTGGGCGCGGCCTTCTTGGCCAGCAGCTCGGCCAGGCACTCGCGGCGCACGGTCTCCGCAGAGGCCCACGCCTTGTTGTTCTCGACCACCCGCCGGCGCTCGAGGCGTGCCGCCTCCTTCTCCCGGGCCTCCCGGACCTCCCGCTCCTCCTCGTTTTCCACTGCGCTGGTGGTGCCGGTGTGGGCGCGCATGCCCTCGCGTAGCGGGGCGTGCCCGTGGGTGGTCGGGTCCAGGCACAGCCAGTGGACCCGGGCCTGGGGGCCCTCGCGGTAGTGGCGGAAGGTGATCACTTCCGCGGCGTGGCCGGGGCAGCTGCGGTGGGCCTGCTCCTCCAGGGCGGTCTCTTCCGGATCGTCGGCGCTGGGCCGCAGCCGGTACAGCTCGGTCGCGGCGCCGTAGCGGTCGTCGTCGCGGTCGATGACGGTCACCCCGCCCTCGGTGAGCTCGGCAACGGCGGCCGCGTGCGCCTGCTTCTCGGCGCGGTCGTCGCGCAGCCGCTGTGCGAAGTGGCGGAATCGCTCCGGCTCCCGCACCGCGACAGTGGTCAGCAGCGTGACCGCCTCGTCGTCGTCCTCGAACTCGGCGATCACCGCCATCTGCATCAGGTCCAGCTCGTAGCGGGACCCGATCGCGACCGCCCGCTTGCTCTGGGCGGCCTGGGTGGTCTGGCGGACCCGGTCGGCCTTGGTGCGCACGACCTTGGCGATCTCGGCCGGCTTGAATCCGAGCCCGAGCAGCTGCTGGTGGGCGGCGACTTCCTCGGCGTCGCCGATGCCGGCGCGGTGCTGGTTCTCGACGAGCTGGTCGACGATCCGCTCGGCCTGCCCGGCCCGGTAGTCATCGCTGCCGGTGTCGACCTCGTCGCCGTCCTCGGTGGCCGGTTCTGGGGTAATGATGACCGGCACCTGGGTCAAGCCGACGCGGACAGCGGCCAGGGTGCGTCGCTGCCCCTTGCGCACCACGAGGGTCCCGTCGCTGGCGCGGCGGCGGACGGTGATCGGTTCCTGCACTCCGCGGTCACGGATCGAGGCGCAGAAGTGCGGGTCGAGGTTCGCAGCGAGGCGGGTGTTGACCTCCAGCTCCAGGGTGTTCGGGTCGACCAGGGCCAGCCGGCCGAACGCCGCCGCGTCGACCGCGGCCGTCTCGGGGGTCGGGGTCGGTTCTGCGGTCATCAAGACCTCCCACGGTTAAGCGACCCGCCCCCGGTCACACACGTGAGCGGGGGCGGTGCGCCCCGCGAAGCCCGGGGGCGCACCACGTGGCTCGGGCAGCCGAGGGCCCGGGCCGGCGGGGGTTCTGCCGTGGTCACCCCGGCGTGGACCCGCCCCTGTTGACGGCCACTGGCCCGGTTGTGCTGTGGCGGGTTCACCCGGGGGGATCCCGCGGCAGGTTCATCGCCAGGACCCGGGCCCCCGGCTGCCAGCGTGTGTCCGCCCCCCGTGGCCGGGGGGCGGACACACCCACTGGCCTCCTACCCCGACCTGAGGCCCGGGAGGTGGTCGTGACCGTGCGGGCAGACCGACTGGTGGGTGTGCGGGCACTGGTGTGCCGCCACCACGTCCACATCGGTGGTGGCCGCGACATCGGCAAGCGCCCTGGCCAGCGCGGGCAGCAGCCGTGGATGAACCCGCAGCTGCACGCGCGCATACATCGGCCACCGCCCGCCACCGAGCCGCACCTCCTGCTCCGGTGGGCCGGTGACCTCGTGCCCCAGCCGGACGTCGCTGATCCGGACCTCCTGGACCGCGCCCCGATACGGGTGCGCGGCGGCCAGCGTCAGCTCGGGCAGGTGCGGCGAGCCGGAGCTGGTGACGGTGCCGGGCAGCCGCGCCAGGTGCTGCGCGGCCTCGTCGACCAGAGCGCCCTCGGCCGCGACGAGGGCATCGGCGGCGGCCCGCCATTCCCGCGCGGCGGGCCGCACCGCCCGGTAGGCCCGCAGCAGCCGCCGCCGCACGTCCGCAGCGAGCTGCTCGGCCGGCCGGGCGGGGGACACCGTGATGGTCGTGCCCAGCTCGGGCATCGGTACATCGCGGGCGTCGTCGGGATCGCTGCAGCGCACGATCATCCGTCCCGCCTGCGGCCCGTAGCCGCGAAGGTGCAGCGCCAGGCGGTCCCCGCCCGCGCTGACCAGCAACACCCGCCCGCCGGGCTCGGTGACCCGCCAGGCCTGCTCGTCGCAGGCGCTCAGCGCGGCCGCGACCCGCGCGCCGACCTCACCGACGCTCTCGGGGCGGTTCACGCGTTCACCGCCCCCGGCCCCGGGGCGAGCACCCCGTTCCGGCGCAGGGCGGCGGCCAGCTCGGTGGCCAGCTCGGTGGCCAGACCTGCCAGGGTGAGCACGCCACGCTGCCGGTCGAGCGCCCCGGCCAGTGCCTGTTCCAGAGCCTGCTCGAGGTCGGCCGTAATCACCGGCACGACCGGGTCGGGCCCAGTCGGGTCGGGCCCGGGATCGACGCGGGCGGCGAGCTCGTCGAGCGGCTGTCCGTCGAGCGGTTCGTCGTCGTCGAGATCGGCGTCGGCCAGCCCGATCGCCTCGAACGCCAGCCCGAGGTGCTGGATCAGATCGCCGCCGCAGATGCTGCCGGCGTCGGCTTCGCGCAGCCGGGTCCAGGCCACGAACAGCCCCAGGATCCACCGGTCCGACGCCGCAGTGGTGCTCATCTGCCACGGGGTGTGCTCGGCGGGGGTGGCCAGTGCGAGCAGGGTGTCACGCTGGCGTGAGCTGACCGGCGCAGTGTGAGGCTTCTGGTGGCGGTGCAGCATCGGCGCCAGGCCCTCCGGGATGGTGGTGGCGGTGTGCCCGGCCTCGGTCAGCTCGCCGTGGCGGTTCCACCCGCTGTAAGCCCATCCGGTGCGCTGCCCGTCCTGCTCGGTCGGGGCGAACCACACCTGCCCACCCAGGGCAGTGGTGAACAAGAACGAGGCCTCGCCCGGGGCGGAGGGCTGGGTGATCCGGTCCGGGTCGATGCCCCGGACGGAGAAGATGCGACGAAGGTCAGCCAGGGTCGTCATCGGAAATAATCCAATCTCTGCAGGCCAGCAGGTAGACAGCGGCGCCCCGAACCCGGTGTCTGGGCTCGGGGCACCGCAAGGGGGGTTCGAGGTCAGGACGCGGCCGGTGTGGCCTGAGCCGCGAGACGGTGGAGCTGCGCGACGTGTGTGGCGTGCCCGGCCCGCTGCCAGGGCTCGCCCGAGATCGCGGTGGGCATCAGCTGCCATCCGGCTTGGCGCAGCGCGGCTGCGGCGCCGCGGGCGGTCGGCTCGCTGGTCTCTCCGAGCACCGGACCGGGTGCGGCGTGCACGACCTGGGTGCCCTCAACCGGGTCGTCGATGTAGATCAGCCCGGTCGGTCGGTTCCACTCCGCCCACACCGGTGCGCCGGTGGGAACGAACCCCACCGCGGGTTCGGCGGCGATTCGGGAGCACCGGGTACTGATCCGGTCCCGCCAGGACAGTCCGGTGACGGCGTCCAGCGCGGCCGGGTCGGCCAGCAGGTCCTCCAGCCGGCCCAGGGCGGCGGCCGGGACGTAGACCTCCCCGGAGCTGTCACACTCCCCGGTCCAGAGGCCCAGGTTCGGCGCATACAGCGCGACCGTGCCGAGGTGTTCCTCGTGCGGGTCGTCCCAGGCCAGCCAGGTCGCGCCCGGCGCGACCGCGCGCAGCAACGCCGGCAAGTGCTCGTCGGCCACGGCCCCGTGCCCACCCCAGGTGCTGGTGTAGGTGGCGCCGAGATAGATCCCGGCCCGCGCCGCGGTCGGGTCGTCGTCGACGCAGACCAGCTCGTGCTCGTCGAACACCACGGCCAGCGGGGTCGCCTCCGCAGCCGCGAGGTCGACCACGGTCACCGCGAACTCCACCGCGCTCACGCCGCCACCGCCGGTGCCGGGGTGTGGTCCTCGGGTTGCGGGTCGCGTTTGCCGTCGAACGGCGCGATCGGGGCGAGCTCGTCGACGATGTCGCGTGCCACGTGCAGCACGGTGGTCGCGGCGGCGCGCACGACGTCGATGTCGCCGTCGGCCCAGCCCATCACGTAGGCGTCGGTGTAGGGCTCGGAGTCCAGCCCGAACGCCTTGCACACGATGTGGGCCACCGACTCGGCCTCGGTCTCCTCGCGGCCGCGGTGGGCCACCGGAGCCACGTAGCCGAACTGCTCGAGGTGCCCGCACCGGATGTGGGCCAGCTCGTGGATGGCGGTCTTGATCCGCTGGGCGTGGCTGACGTCGTCGCGCACCCGCACCAGCCGGGTGCCTGCTCCGGCCACGGTCACCCCGTTGGCCCGGCCCAGGTACTCGCTGCCGGGCTCGGCCAGCGCGTAGTCGTAGCCCTCGGCCCGGATCATCGCGACCACGTCGTCGTAGACCCCGGTCGGGTCGTCCCCGTCGAGCAGGACGGCCTGCTTGCCGCCGTGCAGCTTCACCTGCCGGCGCACCTGCACGGTGGGCACCACGTAGTTGTCCGCCCACGGCGGAAGCGGCGCGGTCTGGGACAGCTCGAAGGTCCGCTCGAACTTCCAATTCGCGACGATGACCGGCAGCCGGTTCTGCGCGTCGCGCACGACCCTGCGCCCGGTGCGCTGCTCGTAGGCCTCGCGTTCGTCCTCGCGCAGCCGTCGCTTGACTGGTGCCCAGATTTTGAATCCGGTCTGGCCGGCGATCACGGTGCGCTTGTGCTTGCGCCAGCCCGAACTCCCGTCGCGGGCGCCGTAGGCCATGAACATCTGCGGCTCGACACCGCGTGCGGCGGCCTGGAGCATGAGCAGGATCTGGTTGCCCAGCGAGTAGCGCGCACCCCACTCGGCGACGGTCTTGAGGAACTCCAGCCACTCGACCGGATCCGAGGCCAAGGCCTCGAGGCGGGCCATCATGTCCTCGTGCGCGGCGTCGATCGCCTCACGGCGCGCCTGCTGCTGTTCGGCGGTCGGCGCCGGACGCGAGCGCTTGCGCGTGCGGCTCTTCGCGGGCGTGCGGGGGCGGGTGGTCTGTCCCATTGGCGGGCTCCGATCAGACGAATCAACCGCTCCCACCGGCCCCGGGGAAGTGGGGCCGGCGGGAGCCCCACCGCCGGTCGCGGTGGGACGTGACTCGCCCGCAGCCCGGCGGGCGGCGCGGCGGGGCCGCGCGCTCGCCCGACCGGCGTGACACCACCCCCTCCGCGTAGAGATGAGGCGTCCTCGGGAGCTGGTGGTGTCACCCGCGTCGGGTGGGCAGGCGCGGCATCGTCGGGAAAGCCGCCCGACGGACTGCAGAGTCACCACGGCCCACCCGCCCGACGGAGCGTGCGCCGGCCTGCCACCCGAGGCGACCGGTCCCGCCCCGCTGCGGCACCACCTGCACAAGCGATGCCTCAGCGGCGGGGTGTTTCTAGAACCGGGTCAGCAGGGTGCGCACCGTGTCCGGGCTAGGGGCCCGGTCGACAACGGCGGCGACCAGATGGGCCAGCAGCGACGTCGGATCGGCGCGGGTGGCGCGCGCCGCCGCGGCGGCGGCATGAGCGCCGTCGCCGTGCAGCAGCGCGGCCAGGGCCAGATACGCCGCCGGCCGGGCCGACCACGGCGCCGGTGTGGCGGGCACCAGGGCCTCGAGCAGCACCCTCAGGTCCGCGCTGCGCTCGCGCAGCTGCTCGACCACCCCTCGCTGATCGGCCAGCGCGGCCACCAGCGCCAGGACGCGGTCGTCGTCGAGGACACCGTCAGCCAGGTAGTCGGCCACGATCGCACCCACCCGGGCGGGCTGGGGCCCAGTACCGGCGGTGAGCTGCCGTGCCCGGCGCGTCAGGGCCTCGGGGTCGACCGGGGCCAGGGCCTGCTCGATCGCCTCCCGGCTCTTGAGCGTGGCCCGCCCGTTGCGGGCCACACGTGCGGCGAGCTCCGCGGGCGGGTCCGGCACCGTGCCGGACTCGGCGCAACCGGGATCGAGGCAGGACCACCGATCCCCGGGCCGGGTACCGGCGGTGTGGACACTGGCCGACACCCGCACCCCGGCCGCAGTCAGCACCAGGGCGGCATCCCGGGCGGCGTCCTCGCGCGGGCTCGAGCTGACCGTCACCAGGATCGCGTGGTCGTGGTACTCGGCCGGGATCATTGCCAGCATCCGCGCCGCGTGTACCTCGACCTCGCCCACCGGGGGAAGGTCGGCACGCATGACCGGTCCGACCCGGGAGCTGCCGGCCCCCAAGGCGATCAGCACAAGTGAGTCAGTGGGGTGATACCCGATCAGGGCCGGTACGGCGCTGACCAGGTCACCGTGCGCGGTGAGTCGGATGGCAGGAGCAGTCATCGGAAGGCCTCCTCGAGGGGCTGGTCGGTGGGACGCGGCCCTCACGAGCGGGCCCGGGTGGGGTCCCCGCAGGGGAGCGGCGGGAGCGCGCGGCTCCTCCGCGGCGGCGTGGGAACCCGCCTGCGGGTCCGAGCCCCCGGCGAGGCTTGTCCCACCCGCCCGGATCGGGGCCGGTCGCTATCGGCGCCGAAGCCTCACCCGGGTCTGCTCGCCTGCCCGCGGCCCCTCACCGATCCAGCCACCGGCCGGTGGCCGTCGCTGCCGCGGCCGCACGAGTGGGGCGTCAATCACCCACCCAGCAGTCGAACTCACGTTCGACGATCGGCTACGGTGCCCCCGGGCTCGTCGGGGGTGGGGGAAGCACCCCCGACGAGCACCTCGCGGCGATCAGGAGGGCGGGGCGTATGGGGGAGAACCGTCGCTACGAGCGCTACGCGCGCCCAGTGGACCGCGAGACCGAGGACGAAGCGGCTGCGCTGCGCACCATCGCCGGGTTCCTCGAGACCGGCACCCCGTTGATCACCGACGCTCGACTGGCCTCCCGGATCGCGGAGATCTTCCGGGCGACAGCGGTGGAGCTGTCCGCGGGTCGCCCGGTTCCGCTACAGGTGCGCTGCGCCGTTCGACGTACCGCGGACACGGTCCGTGGCCTACTCGACCCGGGCCGGCGCGGCAATGATGACCGCTGATGCGGGCCGAGAAGGAACGAGCCGCGGCCCGCCTCCGGGACGAGCACATGTTGGTGGCCGAGTTCGCGCGACGCCTGCGCAAGCGCGCGGTGATGGACTCCTACGCCGGCCTCCGCGGCCAAGATGTCGGTCTCGCGCTGGCCGCGATGCTCGACAGCGTCTCCCTAGTCCTGGACCAGATCCCCGATCAGGTTCGCCGCGACGCGGTCGCCGCTGCCCGCTGTGACCGGGACGGACCGGACGGCCCGAACGACCCCCGACGGAACCGAAAGGGCCTGACCAGCGGGGACGGTCACTGACGATGCATGTCGGCTGGGCGTGCCAGCCTGCGGTGACACGCCCAGTGACAGCGACCACTGGGGGTCGGAGATCCGTGACCACCCAGCCTGTCAGGAGGAGCGAGGGAAAACCTCACTACGCAGGTCTTGCGCAAGGCGCCGGACGAGATCACGCGAGGCGTCCTCGCTGAGTGCCGCGTCGCGATAGATGTGATGGCGGCGGCGGTAGCGCTCGACGCGATCGGGGTCATCCTCGCGGTACTCGCTGGCCTCGAGCTCGACGATGACGGTTGCCCGATCATCGTCCGCGCCCGACTCGAATAGATCGAAGCTGGCTCCATACCGGCTCGACATATCCGTGTCGATGGGAATGACCCGGAACGAGACTGTGGGCAGGTCAGCGACGTCGGCGAGGTAGAGCAGCTGCTCAGCCATCACGGCCGGCCCGCCGAGGCGGTGACGAAGAACCGCCTCGGTAACGACGGCCTCCAATCGGGTTGAGGGCCGGTACAGCAGGTCTTGCCGACTGACTCGGGCCATGACGGCCGCGTCGGCGGACTCTGCGTCGAGCCCGACGATTTCCCTCATGAGGAAACGCGCGTAGCGGGCAGTCTGGAACAGACCGGGTATCAGCGCGTTCTGGAACACCTTGATGAGCGCAGCCTTGCGTTCGAGCTCGTCGTAGCGTTGCTGGTGCTCACGCCAGCCAGTGCCATGCAACGTCGGCCAATCGACCATCCCGGCGGAGTCGACGGCCGCTGCGAGCACAGACTCCGCGTCCGCGCCCTCCGTGTCCGCGCTGTGTTTGATCCATGCGCGTACGAGTTCCTCGTCGACGCGAGCCTGTCCGTTCTCCAACTTCGAGACGGTGGCCTGAGAGATCCCGAGCAGCTGACCAAGCTCGGTGCCGGTCAGGCCCGCGGCCTTCCGCCGCGAGCGCAACCGCGCACCGAGCTGCTGCTTGGCCTTCTGCAATCCCGGGTTCCCTTCTCGGCTAGTGGCTCAGTGAGGGCACGTGCAGCGCCGGTGGCGCGGGCACGTGGCTCCGGCGCTGCTGGGGGACGGAGTCCAGGGCGTAGTGCTCAGCGCCGACGGTACGACCAGGTTCGGTGAGCATCCTGCGGATCTCCAGGAACGGCGCGACGTTGTCCACGCGCTCGGCACCGAGGAAGCGCCCGGCCTCGTCAAAGTGTTGAACGAATGCCGTCGTGTCGTCGAAGAGCCAGAAGTCGGGGACAGAGTCCCAGGCACGATCGAGCTGCTGGCGCTCGATCACCTGCACGTCTTCCCCTGCGGCGATGTTGTCGGGGTAGGCGGCGAACTCGAACCGCGTGTAGTCGGTAACGGGGCGGCCGACGGCGCGGACCCGGCCGATCGAGGCGCCGCGAGCACACACGTCTTCGACGATCCGGATCCAGCCGTTGTTGTCCCGCGTCTTGCGAGGTACTACCCCGCTACGCAGAAACGCATCGATGCGCTCCTGCTCGCCGTCGACGGTGTAGACGTCGCGACCTTCGTAGCGCCACGCGTAGTCGGTGAAGCGGCCGTACATCCGGCCGAGCTCCTCAGTGCTCATGCTGCGACCACCTCACCGATCTCGATCAGGTTCTCGTGCGCAGGCGCACCGATCGCACGCAGCACGTCTGAGTCGGTCACCTGACGGCCACGCACGAGAACGCGATCGCCAGGAAGCTGCTCTGTTGGCCCGGACCAGCTCTCGCGGCCGATCGCCGCCGCGTGCCGCCGCAGCAGTTCGCTCGGGACGACAACCGCGTGGGAGTTGTCCTTCACGAGGTCTCCTTGTACGACCACGGTCCCGCGGTCGGTCGCGTAAGTGTTCGGGCAGTTGCCGCCCTCGCAGGTCAGGTTCGCGATCCTCTGCACCAGCATTCCGCCTCCACGTGCCTCATGCCGAATATTCCAGACGCACGGTGGAGGGTAGCTGGCCCAGCAGCGCCGCGAAACGGCCCCGTGGCTGGCCGCTCGCGTCTTCAAGGTCGTGAGTGCAGTCCGAAGGCTAGCGAATATTCGGAATATTCGCTAGCCTGAAGGAGCCTCGGCCGGTGTTGCTGCACCGGCCGAGGCGTGGATCGCACAACCCAGCCTTCGAGTTCCGAGGAGTACGACCCATGTCCAGGATTCCAGGGGGCCCTCCGCGGCCCGGCTTCCCCCCGCCGTCGCGACTGCAGCTGACGGTCGCTGCGCCCAGCGCTGCGGGGCCTTCGGCCCCGCTTGAGGCTGGTTCCTCGCGGCGGGCGCTGCCCAGTACGACCGCAGCGGGTGACACCGCGCCGATGACGGCGGTCGAGGACGGGATGGAGCACGAGGTCGCTGCCGAGGATCTGCGCGCTGGCAGCGTGTTTGGCCGGTATCGGGCGTTGTGTGGCGTGGTGATCGACCCGGTGGCGTTGACGGTGCCGGCTGGCGTGCCGTGCCGGAGCTGCGCGGTGGAGGTTGCCCCCGGCCCGGAGCCGGTGGCAGCGGATGCGCGGCGCTCGCGCCGGGCGGCGGCGTCGTGGCTGCGGGGGCTACGTGCCCGTACGGCCCGGCGGGATCTGACGGGGCGCATGGTGGAGCCTGGCGATGTCGCCGCGTAGGTCAGCGGAGAAGGTGCGCGGGCAGGCCGAGCAGCTCGCGCTCGAGGCGCAGCAGGCGGCCCGGGTGCGGGCGCTGGCCACCAATCCTGATGTGATTGCGCTGCAGGTCGAGCGGGTCCGAACGCAGGTGGACTGGCTGATGTGGTCCGGGATCATCCTCGGGATGGCGTTCTGCATGACCAATGTGCAGGACTTCGCCGCGGGGGAGTCGTTGCCGTGGTCGCTGCCGTGGTTGGCGGCGTGGCTGCTGGATCCGATGGTGTCGTTGGTGCTGATCGCGGTGATCCGCGCCGAGCAGGTGACCGCGCGCTGGCAGGTGGCCAGCACGGCGTGGGCCCGGCGGACGCGCTGGGCCACGCTGGGTGCGACCTATGCGATGAACACCTGGGAGGCGTGGTCGCAGGCGAATCCGGCGCTGATCGTGCTGCACTCGGTGCCGCCGCTGGTGGTGTTTGTCGCCTCGGAGGCTGCCCCGGGACTACGGGATCGGCTGACCGCCGCGGTGTATGCCGCGGCCGCGGCGGATCCGGCGCTGCGCACCGCACCGGTCACGGTGGGGGAGGCAGTGGCCGCAACCGAGCAACTGGAGGAACCGGCCGCGGAGCTCGTTGAGGTCGGTCAGGAACCAGCCACCGCCCCGGCCGAGCACCTGGATGCGGGGAACGTTCCCGGCGCGCGGGCCGCGCGACGGTGGGAGCGCACGGAGCTCCTGGATGCCGGGCCGGAGGCCCGTGTGACGCAGGTTCTGGATCTGATCCGGGCGGGCTTGGTGCCCGCTCAGGATCTCACCGGCGAGCAGGTCGGGGTGATCTTCGGGCAGTCCCAGCGGCAGGGCCGTCGTGATCTGCAGGAGGCGCGCCGCCGGCTCGGGCAGCTTCCCGCCAGCCCGGGCGAGGTCGACGACGACGTCGTGTCGACCTCGGGCGGCGCACTGGTGCTACTCAGCGCGGAGCGCCGGCTGGAGGTGGGAGCATGACCAAGGCGGAGCTGCGCAGTGTGGACCCGGCCGGGTCCCCTGCGGCCACCGGATCCGAGCAGGACACACCCGCCCCCGCCCCGGATACCGGGACCAGCACCGGCCGTGGCCGGGTGGCCGGGGCGCAGGTCCGGGCGATTGCCGGTCGATGGTCGTCGTCGGCGTGGTGGTGGGCGGCGTTGCCGGTGCTGCGCGCGATGGTGTCCTCGGCCGGCTGGGCGCACTTGGTCCAACGAGCCGTACCGGTGCTGTGCCGGGGCCGGGCACAGTTCGGCGCGCTCGTCTGGCTGACGATGGGGATCGGGCTGGTGTGCTGGCCGTCGGTGACGGCGATCGTGCTGGGTGGTGTCCTGCTCGCGTGCGGTGCGGTGCTGGGAATGCGCGGCATCGGCGGTGCTGTGGCGGCCGCGGGCCTAGTGGTCGGTGTGTGCCTGTGGTGCCTGCCGCCGTGGGCCACGACGATCGTCGGCGCTCTGCAGATCGTGCTCGCCGTCGCGGTGCTGGCGGTGCCGATCGCGCGGCTGGCGTATCCACACAGCATGCGGGGGCGGGTCCGGACCGGGTTCGGCGCCGACGGTTGGGCGGGCTGGTGGGATCTGTACCGGCACCTCTCCGCGCACGCGGTGCGGGCCGCGGCGGTCGCCACGCGACCGAGCGTGGCAGCGGAGGTCCGCGCATCGGACGAGGATGGTCGACCGTCCCCGGGTCGGATGGAGCGGTTGGCGCTGGCGCGGTGCGGCACCTGGCTCGGCCGCTCGGTGGTCGGCCCGGTGCTGGGCACCGACTGCTATGCCGCGCACCGGGACGTGATCGGGCAGGTCGCGCCCCCGCAGACCGGGAAGACCGCCCTGATGGGGCACCACATCCTGGATCACTGCGGGCCGGTGCTGGCGACCTCGACCAAGGTCGATCTGTTCGAGCACTGCGCCGGGGGCCGCGCGCAGCGCGGGCCGGTGTGGTTGTTCAACCCGGAGGGCCTCGGGGATCTGGGGTCGTCGGTGTGGTGGTCCCCGGTCGCCGGCTGTGCGCACCCGCAGACCGCGACCGAGCGGGCCGGGCACATGGTCGGAGCGACCACCTCTGATGAGGACGGTGACCGGTGGGACGACTGGTCGGCCAGCGTGCTGGCCGCACTGCTGATGGCCGCGGACCTGGGCGGCCGGGACATGACCACGGTGGCGAACTGGGTGTTCTACCCGACCAGCGACGCCCGCCAGGGCGGCGCAGCCGAAGCCCTGGCGCTGTTGCAGCGGGCCCCGGCCGGCCGCGTGCCGTCGGGCACGGTGGAGTCGCTACGCCAAGTGCTGTCCACCGATGCCCGCAAGACCCGCGATTCGATCTTCATGACGCTCTCGCGGGCGGTGCAGTTCATGACCGATCCGCAGATCGCTGCGCTGGCGGCACCGACTCCGGGAGCGGTGGAGTTCGACGCGGAGGAATTCGTAACCGGCCAGGGCGCGGTGTTCCTGGTGGGCTCGGACCGCGCGCATGCCACGGTGGCGCCGCTGCTGGCGGCGTTGACCGGGCACGTGTTCGAGACCGCAAAGCGGGTCGCGGCCACCCGCCCGAAGGGCCGCCTGGACCCCCCGCTGGGGCTGTTCCTCGACGAAGCCGCGCTGATCACGCCGGTGCCGCTGGATCGCTGGGTGGCCGATGCCGGTGGCCGCGGTGTGCACATCGAGTGGGCGGTGCAGTCGCCTTCACAGCTGGCCCAGCGCTGGGGCGCCCGCGGCGCGGACACGATCTGGAACGCCACCAACGCCAAGCTGGTCTATGGCGGACTGACGTTGGACGAGGACCTGGAGAAGGTCTCCAAACTGTGTGGGGACCGGTGGGAACCAGCCCCGACCGGCGACGGGACCGAGAATTACACCCGGGTGCGGGTGTGCCCGCCGGATCGGGTGCGTCGCCTACCGCAGTGGCACGCGGTGCTGATCCATCGCGCGACCCCGGCGACGGTCGTGCGGATCACCCCGGTGTGGTCGCGCACGGATCTGTTGCCGCCTCCTGCCGTACCCGTCCCGCACGCTGCCGGGCCCGCCGTCGTGGACGACACAGGGCAGGCCGCCGCGTGAGCCCCGTGATCACCCCGTTCGGTGACCGGTTCCACCCCCGCCACCGCGGTGGCAAGGTGAACGGGTGTCCACACGCGACCAGTCGTCGTGCCGCCCCCTGGCCCCCTGTGAACCGCACGAACTCCAGGTCCATCTACCTGGAGCGAGCACCTCAGATCGGAGAATCGGATGAGAAGGGAACGAGCCGGTGACCAGTGACGGACCGGGCCCGCCCCCGACCGGAGCCAGTGGAGCCGGTCGGGGGCGCCCGTTCGCGGTGCAGGTCGGGCAGGAGTTGCGCGAGCTGCGCCGGGAGGTCGGGCAGACCTCGGGGAACGTCGCTGAGGTCGCCGATCACCTCTCGCGGCTGAGCCCGCGGGTCGACGAGCTCGAGATCAGCGTGGCGTCGCTGGCCGGGGCGGTCGAGGCCACCGGCGCCGGTGATGGAGAGCCGGAGGATGAGGCGTTGTCGCTGACGCCGGCGCTGCGCTGGTCGCAGCTCGAGCCGGGCGACAAGCATGCGGCGTGGGATGCGCTGGGCGGCTTCGTGGCCGAGGTCCTCAACCGCGACTACCGACTCTCGCGCGCGGAGCTGCCGGACTGTTGGCCGGTGCATCCGCGGGCGGTGCGGGAGCTGGCGTGGCTGCGCACCCTGCATGTCGACTCCAGCGCCCCCGATACCCGCCCGGATCTGGTCGCGGAGTGGCATGTGCGGTGGCTGCCCGCGGCACTGACGAACCTGGCCGCGGCGATCGACGGACGTGAGTGCGCCCCGGGTAAGCACCGGCTCACTGAGGAGGAACGCCGCCAGTATCACGAGCAGCTCGCCGAGGCGGAACGCCGCGGTGAGGTGGCTCCGCCGCTGACCAGCGAGAGCGGTAGCGATCGGCCGCGGTATCTGCCCGATCGGTTCCCGCCGCGGCGCAGCTACGACCAGGATGCTCACCTCGGTGCCGCCGGCAACGGTCCGCTGCTGCTCGACGAGGCCACCCCGGCACCGGCAAGCAGCCGGGACTGCTGGTGGGAGTACTTCCTCGAGGCCCGCCGGGCCGACATAGGGCCCGACTCCGACGGCCGCGACCCGAGCCAGGACAGGTAAGTGCGGTGAGGCACGGTCGAGGGCGCCCGCCCGGCCGCGTATCGCGGGCTGGTCGAGCAGACCAAGGTCACCGACGGGTGTGGCTGGTGTCTGTGCGCCGACCCGGCGCCGCGGCTGGTGAGCTGGTCGAGCGCCTGGAGGACATCTACGCCCGTGTCCTGGACTCACTCGGCCGTACCAAGCGGTGGACCCGTCGAGTGTTGCGAGATGGCGGACGGGGAGCCTGCCATCTCGTAACTCGCTTCGCTCAGCCGCCGATCCGGATGGTGGTGCCCGGCCCCACCGGGACGTTCAGGAAGTAGAACGCGCCCAGGATCGCCACCCACAGCACGAAGGTCGGCAGCACGAACATCGCCATCCGGGAGAACACCATCCCGAGCGAGAACTCCCGGTCATAGCGTTGACAGGTCAGCTGCAGGACGTACAGGTACGGGTTCAGCGGCGAGATCGGGTTGGTGATCGCGTCGCCGATCCGATACGTCGCCTGGATGACGGCCGGGTGCAGGCCGAGCCCGACGAACACCGGGACCAGCACCGGAGCGAGCACCGCCCACAGCGACGACCCCGAGAAGATCACCATTGCCAGGACCGAGCACAGCACCAGGGCGAGCAGCAGCGCGCCGAAACCGGTCAGCCCGATCGCGCGCAGCCCCGCCGAGCCCTCGACGGCGAGCCAGGTCCCGACCCGGCTCCAGGTGAACATGGCGATGAACTGGCCCGCCGAGAACGCGATGACGACGAAGCCGAGCATCCCCTGCAACGACCGGGCCATCATCTCGGGCACGTCGGACGGCGTGTTGATCGTCCCGGCGGCGATGCCGTAGGCGATCCCCGGCACCAGGAAGCTAATCGTGATCAGCGCGACCACGCCGTCCAGGAACGGCGAGTCGATCAGTGCCCCGTCCGCGCCCCGCAGCGGCCCGCCGGGCACCAGCCACGCGGCGAACGCCAGCGCCAGCCAGCCGGCCAGCGCCAGCCCAGCGATCGCCATTGCCCGGCGCTGCCGCGGCATCACGGTGGTGTCCGGCTCGTCGTCGGCGCCGCCGTCGTCCGGGTCCGGCGGGTTCACCGGCGGCAGCCCGGGCTCGACCCGGTGCACCAGGATCCACCCGACGACGCCGGGCAGTACGAACGCCGACACCGCCTGGATCCAGTAGTTCATCAGCACCGAGGTCTCGACGCCCGGCGGCGTCCCGGGCGGCAGCACCGACTCCGACAGCGCTGACAGGTTCGCGTCCAGCGACCCGACGATCACGCCCGAGCCGTAGCCGACGGCCGTCGCGGCGAAGGCGCCGAGCGCCCCGGCCACCGGGTGCCGGCCGACCGAGCGGAACGCCAGCGCGGCCAGCGGCGGCAGGATGACCATCGCCGCGTCGCCCATGAAGTGGCCCTGCCCGCACAGGTAGACCACCGCGTAGGGCATCCAGCGGGCGGGGACCCGCGCCAGCGCGGCGTTCACCAGCGTCCGCAGCAGCCCGGTCCGCTCGCAGATGCCGACGCCGAGCAGCACCGTCAGCACCACACCCAGCGGCGGGAAACCGATGAAGTTGTCGACCAGCCCGGTCAGCAGCTCCTGCAGGCCCGCGGTGGACAGGATGTTGCGGACCGGCTGTGCCTCCGGCGCGCCGGGCAGCTGCGCGGTGGCCCCGTTCGCGGCCAGGATCGCGCTGCCCACGCCAAGTACCAGCAGCAGGATCCAGAACAGATAGAACGGGTGCGGCACCCGGTTCCCGACCCGCTCGATCGCCCGGATCACCGGCCCGGGCCGCTGGGTCCCCGCCGCGGTCACGGAATGCGCCCGCCGGCCGCGAGCACCGGCGGGTCGGCCCGCACGGTGTCCGGGTAGATCAGCCCGGTCCCGGTGTTCAGCACGACGACCTCCTCCGAGCCGTCCAACCAGCCGCTCTCCCGCAACCGGCCGGCCGCGGCCACGCAGGCCGCGCCCTCCGGGCAGATCCAGGTGCCCTCGTCCCGGGCCAGGGCGTGCTCGGCGGCGAGCAGCTCGTCGTTGGTGACGGCGACGGCGGTGCCGCCGGTCTCGTACACGGCGTCGAGCACGAGGAAGTCGCCGAGCGCCTTCGGCACCGTGATCCCGAACGCGACGGTTCGCGGGTCGGCGGGCGCGACGGACTCCCGCAGACCGGCGTCGAACGCGTCGACGATCGGCGCGCAGCCTGCGGCCTGCACCGCGACCAGCCGCGGCATCGGCCCGGTCAGCCAGCCCAGCTCGTGCATCTCGCGCAGCGCCTTGTGGATCGCAATGATCCCGACGCCACCGCCGGTCGGGTAGAGGATGACGTCCGGAGACCGCCAGCCCAGCTGCTCGGCGATCTCGTAGCCCATCGTCTTCTTGCCCTCGATCCGGTAGGGCTCCTTGAGCGTCGAGGTGTCCTGGTAGCCGTCGCGGCGGGAGACGGCGTCGGCGACCAGCCGGCCGGCGTCACCGATGAGGCCGTCGACCAGGTACAGCTCCGCGCCGGAGACGACGCACTCGCGGCGGGTGATCTCCGGGGCGTCCACCGGCATCGCGATCAGCGCGCCGATCCCGGCCCGGGCGGCGTAGCAGGCCCACGCGGCCCCGGCGTTGCCGTTGGTCGGCATCGCGACCGCCCGCACGCCCAGCTCGGCGGCCCGGGAGACGCCGACCGCGGCGCCGCGGGCCTTGAACGCGCCGGTCGGGACCAGGCCCTCGTCCTTCAGCAACAGGTTCGGCAGGCCCAACCGCCCACCGGCGCGGGGGAGCGGTAGCAGCGGGGTCATGCCCTCGCCCATCGTCACCACGTGCGCGGGATCCCGGACCGGCAGCACCTCGTGGTAGCGCCACAGGGTCGGCGGCCGGGCCGCGATCTCGTCCCGGGTCACGGTGTCCCGGGCGCGTTCGAGATCGTAGCGGGCGAGCAACGGGGCACCGGTGGGCGAGGTGCCCTGCACGACGTCCGCGTCGTGCAGGGTGGCCTCGCGGGAGCACTCGAGATGGGACAGCGTCGAGAACGAGTCGTGCACCCGCACAGATGATCCCGGCCCGTGTCGTCTCGCAAGTCGGAACGCGGGCCCAGGTGACGCACGCGCGAGTCCGCGCACGCCGCCTAACCTGATACTGCAACGGCGTTTCGTCAGGTCGCTGGCCGGACCGCTGGCGAGCGGAGCGGTCCTGGGCCGCCACCCTGACCAGCACCGCGCGGGTCCGGCCTGCAGGGCGCGGATCAGGGCCCGGAGCTCATCGAGCACCGTCGACGCCCAGGGACCACCACCACCCCGACATCGCCGTCGTCGACGTCCGCCTCCCTCCGACGTTCACCGACGAGGGCCTGCCGGTGTTGATCCTGTCCCAAAACGTCGAGCAGCTCTACGCCCGCGAGCTGCTCGCCGACGGCGCGGGCGCGGTCGGCTACCTGCTCAAAGACCGTGTCATGGACGTCGAGCAGTTCCTCGACGCCGTCGACCACGTCGCCGGCGGCGGCACCGCCATGGCCCCCGAGGTGATCTCCCAGCTCCTCACCCGACGCCGGGCCCGGGACCCCCTCGAGTCCCTCACCGAACGCGAATACTCCGTGCTGGCGCTGATGGCCGAAGGCCGCACGCGCATGGCTCCGCTGATAGCCGGTGGGCGCCGTCGTTGCGGATGGTCATCGGCGGCGGAGCTCGTGGATGCAGTCCGGGCAGATCGGGCCAGTGAGCTGCCAGCCGGCGCCGGTGAGCCAGCCGCGCGTGGTGCCGGGCAGATCGCCGGTGATGTCGGTGGTGTCGCCGTCGTGCTCGTGGGCGAGGTCTCCGACCAGCAGCGGGCCGTCGCCGCAGCGGATGCAGGTCAGGTCGGTGATCGGCCCGGCCGGGACGCAGTCGCGGCAGAACCGGCGGCGTTGGGGCCCGGTGTCGGTGGTGACGAGCCAGTCGGTGGCCAGCTCGGCGCGTTCGACGGGGTTGGTCGCCGCCCGGGCGCACGAGCTGCAGCGCAGCGGCTCGTCGGGGCGGTGGGGCGCCGGGCGGCCGGGGTCGCGGCCGGGGCGGGTGGGGAAAGTCGTCACCGTCACTCCTGGTCACCGCGTTCGTGGCGCTGGTCGGTGCGCGTGTCGGGGGTGGTGGCGCCGCGGCGGCGGGTGCGCCGCGGCGGGCTCTTCGTGGGGGCCGGCGGGGTAGGGGAGGCCTCGCCCCGGGGTGGCCGATCGGGATCGGTGGCGAGTTGGGTGCGCAGTTCGGTGATCTGGTGGTCGTAGCGGGCGGCCTGGTCGTCGAGGCGTTGCTGGGCGTGGGCGCGTTCGGTGGCGATGTCGTGGGCGAGTTGGCGGGCCGCGGCCTCGTTCTGGGCCTCGGCGACGGCCTGGGCGGTGCGGGCGTCGCCGGCCTCGCGCGCCGCCTGCTCGGCGCGGTCGCGGGCCTGGTCGCGTTCGGCGCGCAGCTCCTCGCGGGCCACGGCGGCGGTGTCGTGGTCGTGTTCGGCGGTCTCGGCCCGACGCTGCTGGCTCTCGGCCTCCTCGCGCGCGGTCGCGGCCTCGGTGCGGGCCTGGTCGCGTTCGGCGGTGACCTGTTCGTGTGCGGCGCGTAGCTGTTCGAGCTCGGTGCGGGCCTGCTCGAGGTGGTCGGTCAGCCGGGCCCGGGCGGTTTCGACCTCGTCGCGGGTGCGTTCGGCGGTGGCCAGCCGGGTGTGGGTCTGGTCGAGCTGCTGCTGCAGCTCGTCGCGCTCGGCCTGGGCGTGGTCGCGCTGCTGGCGGGCCTGGTCGCGCTCGGCCTGGGCCTGCTCGCGGTCGGCGGCGGCGTCGTCGGCCTCGGCCAGCGCGGTCTCGGCGGCGGCTTCGGCTTCGGATTGGGCGGTGGCCGCGGCGGTGGCCGCGTTCTCGGCGGCCCGGGCGCGGGTGTGGGCGTCGTCGCGGGCGGCCTCGGCGGCGTCGATGCGGGTGCGGGCGTCGCGGTGCGCGGCACTGATTTCGGCGGCGGCGGCGTCGGGGTCGGTGGCGGTGGCCAGCTGCTGCTCGAGCCGGGCGGCGAAGTCGGCGGCCCAGGCCTGGTGCGCGGCGAGCTGGTCGCGCAGCTCGCCGCCGAGGGCCTCGATCGAGGCGCGGGCGTAGGACACCGGCCGGACCGGGGCCGCCTCAGGGTCGCGGTCGGGGTATGCGCCGGGGGTGGGCAGGGTCAGCTTGCCCTCGCGCACTCGCAGGGCGGTGTAGCGGGTGTGCGGGACCCCGTCCACGGTCCGGCCGCAGTACTTGGGCTTGCGCCCGCCGGTGCCGGCGTACTGCTCCATCACGTTCGGGCAGCCGCCCGGAAGCCCGGGCATCTGGCAGGCGATCCGCTCCAGCCCGGCGGCGGCGACAGCGCCGCCGCCCTCGCCGATGCCGTAGTCGCGTGTCTGCTCGCCCTCGCTCATGCCGAACAAACTAGCTCATGCGTTACGTTGTGTCAACAACGTTTGATTGCGTTATTGCACAACGCTACGAATCAGCAACAGGATTATGCCTCTTATCCTGCTATGTGCTCACTGAACAAGCATGTCTTCGCCAGCTGCTCACTGAGTAGAGCAGGAGTGCTAGCTTCGTTCTATGACGCCAGCGGCCGCGACCTCTCCGGCGTTTGCGACGACCCCGGAGGCGCGGCGCGCGCTGGGCCGCAGCGCCTATCAGGTCCGCAAGCTGATCGACGCCAACGTGCTGCCCGCCGGGGTGCACGGCCGCGGCCGCGGCGCCACGCTGCTGCTCGACCCCGCCGCGCTGGCCGCCCTGGCCGCCCGCCCGCGGCTACCCCAGCACCCGCAGGGCCCGGGCACCGAACCGGTCGCACTGGCGGTGGGCCTGCGCCCGGCCGCCCCGGACCCCGATCCAGACAACCAGCGCGCGATGGCCGGCTGGGATGCCGCGAGCCCGCCCCCCGATGCGGCGTGGGTGGGCTGGTGGCGCACCGGGCCGGCGGTGGCCGATCTGTGCGTCGGGCTGGCGCTGCCGATCCTGGGCGCGGTATCCGGGTTCGTGGTCGCCGCCCGCTCGGTCCGGGGCTGGACCCCGCACCCGCGGGTGGGCGCGCTGATCCGGTTCGAGACCGCGGCGCTACCGGCCGAACTCGAAGCCTCTTACCTGCACCAGCAGTACCTCCCGACGGCGGGGTCGCCGTGGGAACTGCTGCGCGCGCCCCGCCAGCCCGCCGCTGCGGCCCTACCCACGGCCCCCGGCCCGGACACCGACACCGACACCGACGGAGCACCCCACGATGGGTAGACACTCTCACCTGCGCCTGGTCCCTTCGGCGACCGGCCCGGCCGTCGAGCAGCGCAGCGCGGCGGCCCGACCGCCCGCCCGGCGCGGGGCCGATCCGCGCGCGACGGACAAGCTGGCCGCCCGGACCCGCGCGAGCCTGGACGGGTTCAGCGTCGATGACATCGACACCCTCGCCTCGCGGATCCGCGAACAACTCGACGGGCACACCCGCCGGACGGCCGAGGGCTCGGCCACCGCGGCCGACGCGGCCACCGCGACGGCGCTGCAGACCGCCCTCGCCGCCCACGACGAGGTCCTGGCCTGGCTGGCCGACACCGACACCGACACCTGCGTCTACCACGGCCAGCTCGGATGAGTAGCCCGCGCCCGGCCGAGTTTCCCGCCGCGCTCAGCGTCGCAGCCGCGCCGCCCGCGCCGGGCACGGCCCCAGGGGACCGACGTGACGATGCGGCCTGGCGGCTGGCCACGGCGTTCGTGCTCTCCCGGCGCTCACCGCACACCCGCCGCGCCTACGCCCGCGACATCCGCGACTTCTACACCTGGTGCGCCCAGGCCGACCTAAATCCACTGCACGCCCGCCGGGTGCACATCGACGCCTACGCCCACGAGCTCGCCGGGCCCCAACCCCGCACCGGACGCCCGGCCGCCGAGTCGACGATCGCGCGCAAGCTCTCCACACTGGCCGGGCTCTATGCCTACGGCGTCGCCGAGGACGTCCTGGACCGGTCCCCGCTGACCGGCGTGATCCGCCCCCGGACCACGCACGACTCGGTGTCCACCGGCCTAGACCGCGACGAGGTCGCCGCGCTGCTCGCAGCCGCGGCCGCCGACGGCCCGCGCGCCCACGCCCTGATCAGCCTGCTGGCCCACAACGGGCTGCGCATCGACGAAGCCCTGTCCCGCGACGTCGAACACCTGCAGACCGAACGCGGACACCAAGTGCTGCGGCTACGCCGCAAGGGCGGCCACACCGCGACCGCCCCGCTGGCCCCACCGGTGATCCACGCCCTGACCGTCTACCTGGCCGGGCGCACCAGCGGCCCGCTGTTTTGCACCCGCACCGGGCGCCGGGTCGACGAGCCCGCCGCCTGGCGACTCATCCGACGCCTCGCCCACCGCGCCGGGCTACCGCAGGCCGACCGGATCAACCCGCACAGCCTGCGCCACACCTTCGTCACCGCCGCCCTCGACGCCGGAGTATCACTGCGCGATGTCCAAGATGGAGCCGGACACCGCGACCCGAGAACGACACGCCGCTACGACAACTCCCGGCACAACCTCGACCGCCACCCCAGCTACGCCGTATCCACCTTCTACGCCGCCGGCCGGTCCACCGAGACGACCGGTCGCCGGGACAGCTGACCGTCGGCTGCGAACTTGCCGGGGGGCTCCGCGCGGCGGCCCCCCGGCCGGGGGCGGCTGCCTCGCCCCCTTTGGTCAGCCGTCTTCGTGCTCGTCTGGCTCAAGCGTGATTCCGGCCTGGTCGAGCAGCGCCTGTACGGCGCGTTTGAGCCACCGCACGTCCTCGCGGGTCTCGATCACCGTGGTCACGATCGCGGTGACATCCTCCTCGGTCCGCTGGGCGCGGGACTCAAGTCCGCGCACTCTGGCTTCGAGATCGGCGAAGGTGGTGGCCACGACGGCGATCCTCTCACCCCGGTCCCGACTGCGGCGCCGGCGGGCGGCATCAGTTATCTCCTGTAGGGGCGCGACTGGTGACGTTCGGCCGTGCTGTCGACCCCGTAGCGTCGTCTCCCGCGCGGCGGGTGCCACCAGGTCGTTGAGCAGGAACGCTGCGAGCCCCCGACCACCGCAGCTAACGGGGCGATGACGAACGCCGCGGTCGACCCGCGAACGTCGACGAGCAGGCCGGCGAGGAACTGTCCGGCGGCGGTACCGACGGGACCGCCTGCGCAGAGCACGGCCATCGCTGTGGCCATCGCCGGCAACCTGGAGTTGCGGCAGTAACGGCCGAGAAAACGACGAATATGCAGGTCAGCGCGGTATACGAGGGCGGCCCACCAGTGCTGTCTCCGACGGAGCTGACCTGGTAATCCGTCGATTCTGCCGCCGGCGCTACCGGGACCCCACCGCGGCCGGGCCGCGCTCGCCCGCGGCGACCTCGCCGCCGCCGGCCGGTGGCTGGCCGAGGCCCGCGCCGGCACAGCACGGCGCGACCCGCTCGCCCTGAACACCGACTGCACCGCGACACTTGCGCTGGTACACGTACTCTCCGGCGACCATGCCCACGCACAATCGCTGCTCGACCAACTGCCCGAACCGACCCCCCACGCGGCGCGAGCCACCATCACCCGGGCCCGGAGCTGGCTACAGGCCAGCCGCACCACCACGGCCGCCCCGATCAACGCGCTGCTGACCGAGGCGCGCGCGGCGGCCTCGCGCGGCGACCTGATCACCGAGGTCACACTGCTCCACGACGTGGCCCGACTGGGCCGCCCGGATCGGGTCGCCGACCGGCTCGCCACCGCCGCAGCGCGGAGCCGGGCACCGCTGCTGCAACACTTCGCCGCGCACGCCGCCGCGAGGACCGCCACGACACCCGACACGGGAACACGACTCGACCGCGTCGCCGCCGACCTCGCCGCCGCCGGAGCCCGCCTCGACGCCGCCGACGTCGCCGCGGCCGCCGCCGACGCGCACCACCGGGCCGGGCAACGACGCCGATCGGCCGCCTCCGCGGCCCACGCGAGCGACCTGGCTGGTCCCCGCGGCGCCCGCACACCCGCACTGGACCGGCTGGTCCGGCCACGGCTGACACAGCGGGAGCGCGAGATCGCCGAGCTCGCCGCCCACGGCGCGAGCAACGCCGAAACAGCCCGGCAACTGATGGTGTCGGTGCGGACCGTGGAAACCCACCTCGCACACGCCTACGCCAAGCTCGGGATCGACAACCGCACCGACCTGCTCGGGGCGCTACCGGCCGTGGCCGAGCCGGCAACCGAGCCGCCACAGCAATCCAGCCAGTAACCCAGGTACCGCCGCGTCACCACGACCCGCGCCTGGACCACACGAAAACTCCGCCACCACGACCTTCAGCGAATGCCCCTGATCGCCGCCCCTGAGCAGGCGCGCTGGTCCTGCTCGAACAGTCGATGACGCCGAGCGCCACCCGCCCGAGCTGTGCACGGTCCGGGCCGAGCACCCGGGCCCCGCGGCATAGTGGTGGCCACGGCTGACGCGTGATCGTTCTGGTTTCCGGCACCCCCAGCGCCGGAACCATCGAGGACGAGCTGGTCTCCTTCTCCGCGCGCCCGCCGCGCACCCAGCCTCGCCTCCTGGATCCGGGCTGGATCCGGCCCGGATGCAGTATGCCTCGGGGCGCGAACAACCGCGATCGGGCACGGTGAGCCGACCCGCACGCCAGGGCAGGTCCGCCCGGGGTGATGCGGGTCAGGGAAGCGGGCTCGGTGTGGTGTCGATCTCGGACGAGGTGTCGAGGTCCTCAGGCGTCGGTGCAGTGCGCCGCCGGACCCGTGCGTCATGGACGCGGGCGACCAGCACCGCCAGCTCGAACAGCAGCACCAGGGCTGCGGCCAGGGCGAGCATCGAGATCGGGTCCTGGCCGGGGGTGGCGATCGCGGCGAAGATGAACAGTCCGAACACGATCCCGCGCCGGCAGCGGGTCAGCGTGGCGTGCGGGAGCACGCCGACGAGGTTGAGCGCCACCACGAGCAGCGGCAGCTCGAAGCTGATTCCGAACACCAGCAGTAGAGCGAGGACGAAAGCGAAGTAGGACTGCCCGGTCAGGGCGGTGGTCTGGACCTCGTCGCCGATGGTGAGCAGGAATCCCAGCCCCTGCGGCGCGATCGTGGAGGCAAGATAGGCACCGGCGACGAACAGCAGCGTCGACACGGTCACGAACGCGACCGCGTAGCGGCGCTCGCCCCGGCGCAGCGCCGGTACGACGAATCGCCACACCTGCCACAGCCACACCGGCGCGGCCAACACCACCCCGGCGGTCGCACCGACCTTGAGCCGGAGCATGAACTAGTCGAACGGTCCGGTACCGAGCAGCGTGCACGATCCGTCGGCGGTGAAACTGGCCCGCGCCGAGGCCGGCAACGAGCAGTACGGCGCCATGAGCAGGTCGCCCAGGCTGGGCAGGCCGAACAACGCGCCCCCCTCGCCTCCTTCGCCCGGAACGGTTACGGGGAGTCACTGACGCAGGCGTACCGCAGGGGTGCGCCGGGAGATGCTCGCCGCCGCTCGGCAGGAGATCGTCCGGATGCGGGACGAGAGGGAGCTGGAGGACGAGGTGTTCCGGCAGGTGCAGCGCGAACTCGACCTCGAGGAGACGACCCTCCTGCGCGAGCTGCCGCACGGTCACCGTGCGGCGAAGAAGGGAGATGCTCCGCCCGCGGCGCACAGCGTGACCGTGCCGACCGTGGAACGGTGCGGGGAGCGGGCAGCCCCTCTGCGCGCGGCACCGGCTCAGCTGCCGGCGGCCGGTCGCAGCAGCACCGGGCCGGCGTCGATCGGGGTCCGGAACACGTGGTACGGCCGTTCGCGGAGATCCTGGCCGCCCTGGTAGGCGGCTTGCCGGTGCAGCTGGTTGGCGGTGACGTAGAGGTATCGGTCGGCGCCCACCGACAGGGTGTCGGGGAACAACAGCCGGGGATCGTGCACCACCGTCTCCCACTGGCCGTCGGCCAGCCGGCGCAGGATCGCGTTGTGCTCGTAGGCCGTGGCGTAGAGCCTCCCGGCATCGTCGGTCTCGAGGCCGTCCGACGCGCTGCCCTTGTCACCTTCGGCGATCACGGTGGCGGCCACCGCGTCGTCGTCGAGGGAGGGGTCCAGCAGCGCGTCGACCGAGACGCTCCAGAGCCGCCGGGAGGCGAACGGGCAGTAGTAGAGCCGCGCGCCGTCGGAGGAGATCGCGATGCCGTCGGAACCGAGCGCAACCGGACGGGGCGGCCCGTCCGGCGGGCGCACCATCCACGGGCGTCCCTCGATCACCGGGCGGAACGTGTCGAGGCCCTCGGGCTTAGTTGACGGGTGGTCGTGCAACCGCCGCAGGCTCCGCCCGGACGCCAGGTCGACCACGATGATCCCGTTCGCGCCGCCGTCGGAGGAGTCCGTGATGAACGCCGTGCCTGCCTCGCCGCGGCGCAGGTCGAACCGGATGTCGTTGAGGTAGGTGGCCTCGAGCGCCACCTCGCGCGGCGGGACGATCGTCTGTACCACGGTGTCGGTGGCCAGGTCGATGCACACCAGCTTGGGTCCACCCACCTGCGTGCGCTGGAACTGCGGGCTGCCGGTGTCCAGCGCCCAGAGCCGGTCGAGCGGGTCCACCACCACGCTCTGCACCGACACCAGGGCCCGGTCGTCGGCGTCGTGGGCGGGATCGTTGGTCGCCTGGTCCGGATACGGCACGCACCCGCCGTCGCGGACCTCCATCACCGTTGCGGTGACGTCGTCGCCCCATTTCGGGAAGTTCACGAAGACCCTCCCGGTGTGCGACACCGTGACCCCGGTCGGCATCGGCCCTTCGAAGGTCGCGACGGTCTCCAGGGTGCCCAGCGGCTGATCGGCGGCGGCAGTGTTCATGGGAGCTCCTCGGCAGGCGCGCATGTGGAGCCGTCGTATACCCGGATGGGCCCGGCACCAATCCGTCACGGGTGCCAGGAGTGCAGAATCGGCGCAGCCACAGGCTGGTTTCCTCCCTGGCGGCGACGCGTACGGGCACACCGTGGTTGCGGCCGCCCACCTATGGGTCTTCGCAGGGTGGCACCCCACAGTCCGCCTCCGGGAGAACGATCACCGATGACCATTGAGAGCAGTTGCACCTGCAATTGGTCGACGGGTTGCTCGGCGCCGCCGAGCGCGCTCCCGCCGGGCGCGCGGCGCATCCCACCGGCGCTGCCAGGCAAGGGGACGAGCAACCGTGGGCCCGGGCCGGTGCGGGCCACCGTCCGCACCGCCCGCCGATCCGTGTTGACCACCACTCGGCGGGCGGTTTCGTCCCGGACTGACCGGGCAGGCCTTTCACTCTGGTTCTCGCCACACTTCGAGGAGCGCGATTTCATGGCAGATGAGCTGCGCGGCCGGCGGGTCGCGATCTTGGCCACCGACGGTGTCGAGCAGGTCGAACTCACCCAGCCCCGCCACGCGGTGGAGCAGGCCGGGGCACAGGTGACGCTGCTGTCGATCCACACCGGACAGATTCAATCGATGAACGCAGACATCGACAAAGGCGACACCTTCACCGTCGACCGGTTGGTCTCCGACGTCTCCGGCGACGACTTCGACGCCCTGATCCTGCCCGGCGGGACGGTCAACCCTGACGGGCTGCGGGTGAACCCGGACGCGGTGGGTTTTGTGCGGGAGTTCGTGGGCTCCGGTAAGCCGGTCGGCTCGCTGTGTCACGGCCCGTGGACGTTGGTCGAGGCCGACGTGGTCCGCGGCCGCACGTTGACCTCGTTCCGCAGCATCCGCACCGACATCCGCAACGCCGGCGGCAACGTCGTCGACCAGGAAGTCGTCACCGACCAGGGCCTGGTCACCAGCCGCGACCCGAACGACCTGCCCGCGTTCTGCTCCAAGATCGTCGAAGAGTTCGCCGAAGGCCGCCACCGGGCCCCCACCCAGACCTGAGTCGAACCCCGTCCGCCAGAGGAGAAGAGCATGAAGGCACTGGTCTACAACGGCCCCCGCGACGTCAGCGTCTCCGAGGTTCCCGACGCGCGTATCGAGCGGCCCACCGACGTCCTGGTCAAGATCACGGCGACGAACATTTGCGGGTCGGACCTGCACATGTACGAAGGGCGGACCGACTTCGATCAGGGGCGTATCTTCGGCCACGAGAACCTCGGCGAGGTCATCGAGGTCGGCGACGGGATCGACAAGATCCGGGTCGGGGACATGGTGTCGGTCCCGTTCAACGTCAGCTGCGGGCACTGCCGCAACTGCGAACACGGACTGACCAACTACTGCCTGGCCGCCAACGAACCCGACATGGCCGGTGGCGCCTACGGGTTCGCCGACATGGGCGGCTGGGCCGGGGGGCAGGCCGAGTACCTGCGCATCCCGTGGGGCGATTTCCAGTGCCTGCGCCTGCCCGAGGACGCCAAGGACAAGCAGAACGACTACACGATGCTCTCCGACATCCTGCCCACCGGCTGGCACGCGGTGGAGATGTCGGGTCTGGTGCCCGGCGAGACCATCGTGATCTACGGCGCCGGTCCGGTCGGTCTGATGGCCGCGCTGTCCGCGTCGGTGAAGGGTGCGGCGAAGGTGATGGTCGTCGACCGCCACCCCGACCGGCTCAAGCTCGCCGAGCAGGTCGGCGCGATCCCGATCGACGACTCGAAGGGCTCCCCGGTCGACCAGGTCATGGAGCAGACAGGCGGCCGCGGCGCCGACCGCGGCGCCGAGTGCGTCGGCTACCAGGCCCACGACCCCCAAGGCAACGAGGACAACGCGCTGACCCTCAACAACCTGGTCGCCTCGGTGAAGTTCACCGGCGGCATCGGCACCGTCGGCGTGTTCGTCCCCCAGGACCCCGGCGCGCCGGACGAGTTGGCCCAGCAGGGCAAGGCCCGGTTCGACTTCGGCTCCTTCTGGTTCAAGGGTCAGCAGATGGGCTGCGGGCAGGCCCCGGTGAAACGCTACAACCGCCACCTGCGCGACCTCATCGCCGAAAACAAGATCACACCGTCCTGGATCGTGTCCCACAACCTGACCCTCGACCAGGCACCGGAGGCCTACCAGCACTTCGACGCCCGCGACGACGGCTGGACCAAGGTCGTGCTCAACCCCGCCTGAACCACCGCGCCGGGAACCGGGTGCCGCGAGAAACGGACGGGGAAGGGGAACGATGAGACAGGTCGAGACCGTGGCCCTCGACGATGCCCGCAGGGTGATCGCCGCGGGCGAGCAGAAGGCCCACGAGATCGGGTCTCCGAGCAACGTGGCGGTGGTCGACGCGGGCGGGAACCTGGTCGCACACATCCGGATGGACGACGCCTGGATGGGCAGCATCGACATTTCGATCAACAAGGCGTTCACCGCGGGGGCCTTCGACACCTCGACCGGTGACCTCGCGAAGAGCTCCCAGCCCGGCGAGCAGTTCTACGGCATCAGCGACTCCAACCACGGCCGCGTGATGATCTTCACCGGAGGTTTGCCGCTGCGCGGGAACAACGGGAACGTCGTCGCCGGGGTCGGAGTCTCCAGGGGCACCGGCGAGCAGGACCAGATCGTCGTCGAGGCCGCCAAGGCCGCGTTCTGACCCCGAGCCCGCCGACCGTCCCGGACGCACGCCAGGAGTGCCGATGACTCGTCCCCCCGAGGCTCTGCCCGGCAGGCGGGTGGATGCCCACCACTGCGCGACGTGGCCGCCTGGCTGACCGACGAGGCCACGCCGCCGTGCCCGGCAGCGGGGCCTCACCGAACACCAGTGCCCGGGTGTCGGTGCAGTAGCGCAGGGCGTAGGCGGTCGCGAGCATCGCGCCGATGTCGTGACCGAGCATCAGCGCCGGCGCGTGCAGCCTGAGGTGGGTGTGCAGCAGCTCGTGCACGTCCTCGGCCATCGACCACTTGTCGTAGCCGGCCCGGGGCAGACCACCGCCGCGGGGGTCGCACGGCACCCCGTCATCGCGGCGCGAACGCAAGCTGCGCCCGGCACCGCGGTAGTCGGGTGCCACCACCCGGTAGCCCGCCTCGGCGAAGCACGGCGTTTCCTGGCGACGTGCGCACGACCACCACCGGAGCGCTCACGCAGCGCAGACCCGTCGGACGGACGGGACGTCTCGCTCGGTACCGGCGCATACGGCCCACCGTTGCGGGTAGGCCACTGTCGATGACGGAATCGAGCGGAGCCGGGAAACGATCAACCGAGGCCGGCGAGCAGGGAGCCGACCGGACGGTGGATGTGTGGGGGCCGCGCCGCCCGCACGGCCGCGGGTCTGACTTCGCGGTGCGCGTCGATTCCTACCTGCGGCCCGGCGTCGACGAGGCGATGGTGGACCGTTGGGTGCGTTCGGCGTGTGTGCTGTGCAGCAACGGGTGTGGTCTGGACATCGCGGTGGCCGACGACGAGATCGTCGGGGTGCGCGGACGGGCCGACGACCGGGTGAACCGGGGCCGGCTCGGCCCGAAAGGCCTCTACGGGTGGCAGGGCCAGTCCCGGGACCGGTTGACCCGGCCGCTCGTCCGCGACGGTGACGGGCGGTTGGTGGAAACCGACCTGGACACGGCGATGGGCCAGGTGGTGGCCCGGTCCCGCCAGCTGCTGAACTCCCACGGCGGTCTGTCGCACGGCTTCTACACCTCGGGGCAGCTGATGGCCGAGGAGTACTACACCCTGGCCGTGATCGGGAAGGCCGGGATCGGGACCCCGCACATGGACGGCAACACCCGCCTGTGCACCGCGACCGCCGCGGCCGCGATGAAGGAGAGCTTTGGCACCGACGGCCAACCCGGCAGCTACGCCGACATCGAGCACTGCGACGCACTGTTCCTATTCGGGCACAACGTCGCCGAGACCCAGACCGTGCTGTGGGCGCGGATGCTGGACCGGCTCGACGGCCCCGACCCGCCCCGGCTGGTGTGTGTCGACCCGCGCCGCACCGCGGTCGCCGCCCGCGCCGAGGTGCACCTGCCGCTGCGTCCGGGCACCAACGTCGCGCTGGTCAACGGGCTGGTCCGCGAGCTGCTCGTCCGCGGCTGGGTCGATCACGACTGGGTCGCGGCGCACACGGTCGGACTCGAGGAACTGGCCCGCACCGTGGACGACTACACCCCCCAGCGCGTGGCGCAGATCTGCGGGATCGACCCGGCGGACCTGACCGCGGCCGCGGAGGTATTCGGCACCGCGCAGGCGGTGCTCTCGACCGTGCTGCAGGGCTTCTACCAGTCCCACCAGGCCACCGCGGCCGCGGTCGGGGTGAACAACCTGCACCTGCTGCGCGGGATGCTCGGGCGCCCCGGGGCCGGGGTGTTGCAGATGAACGGGCAACCGACCGCGCAGAACAACCGCGAGTGCGGCGCCGATGGTGACCTGCCTGGCTTTCGCAACTGGGACAACGACGCACACGTCGCCGAGCTCGCCGAGCTCTGGGACGTCGACCCGCTCACGATCCCGCACTGGTCGCCGCCCACGCACGCGATGCAGCTGTTTCGCTACGTCGAGCAGGGCTCGATCCGGTTCCTGTGGATCGCCGGGACCAACCCCGCGGTGTCCATGCCCGAGTTGGCGCGGATCCGCGCCGCGCTCGGCGGCGAGCAATGCTTCGTCGTCGTCTCGGATGCCTACCGCACCGAGACCACCGAACTCGCCGACGTGGTCCTGCCCGTCGCGCTGTGGGGCGAGCGCACCGGCACGTTCACCAACGCCGATCGCACCGTGCACCTGTCCGAGCAGGCCATCGACCCGCCCGGCGAGGCCCGCAGCGACCTCAAGCTCTGGCTCGACTACGCCCGCCGGATGGGCTTCCGCAGCCGGTCCGGGCAACGGCTGCCGTGGTGGGACACGCCGGAGGAAGCCTTTACCGAGTGGACCCGCGCGACCGCCGGCCGCCCCTGTGACCAGACCGGCCTGACCTACGACCTACTTCGCGCACGCTCCGGGGTGCAGTGGCCAGTGACCGCCGAGGCGACGGCCGGCACCGAACGGCTCTACACCGAGGGCCGATTCAACACCGACACCGACTACTGCGAAACCTACGGCCACGACCTGCTCACCGGCGCTACCATCAACCGCGAGCAGCACCGGGCGCTGCGCGCCGACGGACGCGCCCGGCTCCGCGCCGTCGCCGACACGGCCCCGCCGGGCGCCCCGGACGACGACTATCCGATGCGGCTGATCACTGGGCGGACCGTGACCCAGTTCCACACCCGCACCAAGACCGGCCGGGTCAACCAGCTCGACGCCGCGGCACCGGCCCCGTGGGTCGAGCTGGCCACAGCCGACGCGACCCGGTTGGGCCTCGCCGAGGCAGACCTGGTGCGCGTCAGCACCCCGCGCGGCACGCTCCGCCTGCCCGTCCGGGTCACCGACATCGGCGAGGGCACCGTGTTCGTGCCGTTCCACTATGGCGACCGCGCGGCCAACGAGCTCACCATGACCGTGTGGGACCCGGTGTCCAAACAGCCCCAGCTCAAGCTGTGCGGGGCCCGCATCGACCCGGACCGGGAGTGAGTATGCGACTGCCGATCTACCTCGGCATGCTCCACGACGCCGAGCAGACCCTGGCCGAGTCCTGGCGGCGGGTCGCCGACGGGCACGCGGCCGAAGCCGACGTCCACCACCTCGGACACCAGCTCGCCGGCCAGTGCGACCGCCACATCCAGGCGCTGCGACCCTTGGTCGCCCACTACGGCGAACAGCCCGACGACGAACCGGAACGCCTGGCCGCCCAAGGGCTCTCCCAGGTGCGCAGTGGCCCGGTCGGACTGCTCCGCGACCTGCAAGACCTCTACCTGCTCGCCAGCTTCGTGGCCATCACCTGGGACCTCGTCGAACAGGCCGGTCAGGCCATCCGCGACCCCGACCTGCTCGCCGCCGTCCGCTCCTGCCGCGAGGAATCGACGACCCAGGTCGCGTTTCTGCGTACCCGCCTCGAACAAGCCGCGCCCCAGGCCCTCGCCAGCTCGTGACCAGGGCACCAGCCTCACCGACGGGCGTGTCGGGCCAGTGCCGCCGGCAGGAGAGCTGTACGGCCGGGGCACCTCAGCGCCGCTATGGCGATTGGTGCGGTCGGGCGCGGGTATCCGCTGCAGGAACTGACATCCCTGTGGAGGAGGACTCCCTGTGAAGGTTGTCGCTGTCCTGTACCCGGATGACAACCCGGACCGCCATCCCGACGTCGCGGCCAGCACCGCGAGAGGGCTCGATCTGGGGGACTGGCTCTCCACGCAGGGGCACGAGTTCGTCGCGACCAGCGACACCGGTGACGAACTGGACAAGCAGCTGGCCGACGCCGAGATCGTCGTGACGACGCCGTTCTGGCCGCTCTACCTGGGTCGCGAGCGCATCGAGAACGCCCGCCAGCTAAAGCTGGTGATCACCGCGGGGATCGGCTCGGACCACATCGACACCGACGCCGCGACCGGGCACGGCATCACCGTCGCCGAGGTCACCAACTCGAACGTAGTAAGCGTGGCCGAGCACAACGTGCTGCAGATCCTGGCCCTGGTGCGCAACTTCGTACCCGCCCACCAGCAGGTTCTCGACGGCCGGTGGGACGTCGCGGACGCCGCCCAGGAGGCGCACGACCTGGAGGGCAAAACCGTCGGTATCGTCGGGCTCGGCGCGATCGGCGCCCGCACCGCGCTGCGCCTCAAGCCGTTCGACGTGACGATGCTCTACTACGCCAACCACCGCCGCAGCCCGGCCGACGAGGCGACGCTGGGCGTGCGCTACGCCCGCCTCGACGACCTCGTGGCCGAGTCGGACGTGATCTGCGCGGCGCTGCCGCTCAATCCGGGGTCGGGTGCGTTGTTCGACGTCGACCGGTTGGCCGCGATGAAGCCCGGCTCCTGGCTGGTCAACACGGCCCGGGGCGCGATCGCCGACGCCGACGCCGTCCGCGAGGCCTGCGAGTCCGGACAGCTCGCCGGGTACGCCGGCGACACGTGGTACCCGCAGCCGGCTCCGGCCGACCACCCGTGGCGGCACATGCCGCGGCACGCGATGACGATCCATTACTCAGGCATGACGATCGAGGCCCAGCGGCGAATCGTCGCCGGTGTGCACGAAATACTCGGTGCGCACCTGGCCGGTAACCCGGTCCCCGAGGACTTCGTGGTGGCCACACCGGACGAGAGATGACGGTAAAAGACATCACAGCTACACCGAGCAGCTCGTCCGCCTACCTGCTCGCCAGCTTCATAGCCATCACCTGGGACCTCGTCGGACAGGACGGTCAAGCCATCCGCGACCCCGTCCTGCTCGCCGACGTCCGCTCCGGCCGCCCCGAATCGATAACCCAGGTCGCGATTCTGCGTATTCGGCTTGAGCAGGCCGTGCCCCAGGCCATCGCCAGCTTTGTGACCAGTCGCAGATCAGGTCGCCGCCTCACCGATCGGGCACAGACTGACCCCGCCGGCCGTATGGATCGGGCTCTTGTTGTCCCCGGTTCAGCGGATGAGTTCGACCGGTGCGGTCGTGTCCAGTTCGGCCCAGGCGCGGTCGCTGGTCAAGACGGCCTCGGCGGTGCTGGTCTCGGCCACGGCCAGGCAGGCGCGGTCGCCGAGGGACAGTCCGGCGCGATGGGTGGTGCTCCAGAGCAGCCCGGCCCGCACCGCCTGCTGGCCGGTGAACGGTGTGACGTCGATCCCCAGGGCACGGACGGCCGCGGCCGCGGTCGCGGGGTCGGGGTGGCCGCGGCGGACCAAGGTGCTGATGACCTCGGCCCAGCTCACCGCCGAGGCGATCGCGCCGGGCAGCGCCGCGGTGACCTGGTCCTCCCGATCCGACAACATCAACATCTCGCGCACAGCGGGGATCCTGTCCCGCCGAACCGTCAAGATCAAGTGCTACGACCGGCTGATCGCAAGCATCTCTCATGAAGATCGTGTTCCCGATATGGACGGTCGCCACCCCCCCGAAACGGCCATGTTTGACGACGTGCGCTGCCGGGCATTCGCCGATCATGTCCAAGGAGTAGAACATCGCCACGCAGGAAAGGGCCGCGGCCCACATCAACGCCGGCGAAATCGATGCCGCCGTGGACACGATGTTCGCGGTCGACGCGGTGGACCATGACCCGGCCCCCGGCCAGGGTCCGGGCCGGGAGGGCTTCCGCGGCTTCTTCCAGACACTGACGACGGCGTTCCCGGATGCGCACCTCGAGCCGCAGACGATGGTCGTCGACGACGAGAACGTCGCCTTCGCCTACACCCTCGCGGGCACCCACGACGGCGAGTTCAACGGGGTACCGGCCACGGGCAAACGCATCGAGGTACGCGGTCTGCAGATCGGCCGCTTCGAGAACGGGCAGATCGTCGAGCGTTGGGGCGCCACCGACGAGGCCACCATCCTCTCGCAGATCGGAGCGGGTCCCGACGACCAGGGTAAACCTGGCCTGGTCGACAAGGTGAAGAACGTCCTGAGCTGATCGACCGATCTTCCGGTGACCCCACGGCGAACCTGCCGCGGGGTCGTTTTCGTCAGCGGGAATGTGGCGCTGCTCGCCGGTACCTACCGCGTCCCCGAGCAGATCTACCCGCCCGGAGGTTTCGGCCCTGACCGGCCGTGCATGCGCTCCCCACGGGCGCGCCCGGCCGCAACAGGGCGGTCGGTGAGATCGACAGCGGGGAGAGATGGCGGATGACTGATCGGGTGTGCCTGGTGACCGGGGCCAGCCGCGGTATCGGGGCCGCGAGCGCGCGCGAACTCGCCGGGCGCGGTCACCAGGTGGTGGTCAACCATCGTGACAGCGCGGCCGAGGCCGATGCCGTCGCGCAGGACGTCCGCGCGGCCGGTGGGGACGCGCTGGTGGCTCAGGGCGACGTGACCGACTCGGGTGAGGTGACGCGGCTGGTCGACACGGTCGCCGCACAGTGGGGCCGGCTCGACGTGATGGTGCACAACGCGATGACGCCGTTCCCGGTGACCTCGTTCGGGGAGCTGACCTGGGAGCAGCTCGGCAGCAAGCTCGACCAGGAGATGCGCGCGGCGTACCTGCTGACCCACGCGGTGGTGCCGGGGATGATCGAGCGCCGATACGGGCGGTTGGTCTATCTGTCCACCGGCCTGGCACGCCGCCCTCGAGCCGGGATGATCGCGCTCGGTGTCGCCAAAGCCGCCCTGGACTCCTTCGTGCGCTACGTCGCCGACGAGGTGGCACCACACGGTGTCACGGCCAATGTCGTCGCCCCCTCCACGGTCGAGGACACCGCAGTGAGCGGGCGGCTCTCCGACGAGCTCAAGGAGCAGCTCGCCGCGGCGACACCGATGCGTCGGCTCGCCCGACCCGAGGACGTCGCGCGCACTGTGGCCTATTTCGCCGGCGACGACGGCGGTTTCACCACCGGCAGCTGGGCGCCGGTCAACGGTGGCCTGATCATGCCGTGACCCCGTGTCGTGACCGCAACGACGACCCGATCCGTTCCAGGAGCACCGCATGCACACCCTCGATATGACCTACGTCGGCCACGGCCTGCATGAAGAGCTCGTCGCGTACGTGGCGGATCAGGAAGGCTTCCCCGAGCAAGAGGGCGTGCACCTCGCGGTGCGCGACGGGGTGAGCTGGAACGACCAGCGGCTACGTCGCGGCGCCACCATCGGGCTGGGGCGCTCGGTGTTCGCGCGGCTGACCGACGGCGTCGAGTGGACCGCGCTGTCGGTGAGCACCCATCGGCCGCTGTTCTGGTTCGTCGGCGGCCGGCACCTGAGCTCGATGGAAGCGTTGCGGGGACGTCGCCTGCTGGTCCACGCCCCGCACACTGCGCCGGGATGCTTCGCCCGCATCGTGTTGCGCCGTCACGGCCTCGATCCCGACCGTGACCTGGAGTGCGTGATCCGCCCGCCCGGGGACTACGCGATGGACCTGCGACGGCTGCGCGCCGGCGAGGTCGACGCCGCCTACCTCGGTAGCACCCTCGACCCCGCACAGGTCGCCGCCGAGGAGGGATTCCACGAGCTCGCCTGGGTCGGCGATCACCTGGCCGTCCCGACCGTCGGACTCGCCGTCGACCCCGCTGTCATCTCGCTCGAGGACCCTGCGGTCCAGGCCGCGGTGCGCGCGCAGCGGCGGGCCCTGGCCCTGCTCGCGGCCGACCCGGAGACCGCCGTCAGCTACCTGCACAGGTTCTTGGGGCGCGACACCGTCGCCGAGGTCCGCCGCTACCACGCCCGCTTCATCGCGCCGTGGTTCACCGCCGACGGCCACGTCGACCTCGCCGAAGCCCAGGAGGGCCTCGCCGCGGTGGCCGCCGAACTCGGCGTCACCCAGGCCCCCCGGCCGCCGAGGTCTACCGCACCGGACTCGTCACGCCCTGACCCCGCTTGTGGCCCTACCTGGACCCGCGGCTTCAGCCCGTCCTGCGGGCCGAAGACCGGGGCGAGCACGTCTGTGTCGGCCACCGCCGACGATCTCCCCCGAGATCAGCACACGCGACCGGTCGCGGATCCGCCTACGGCGACGGGTGCGGCCGGCGGCAGGCCGGGCAACAAACCTCAATCGGTGCTGTCGAGAATCAGTCGGGTCGCTTCGTGCGGGGCGTCCCATTGTGGAAAATGACCGCACCGCTCGAACCAGTGCAGCACCGCGTCGGGGAAAAGTTCCGTAGCACGTGCGGCTTGTCTCGGCACGGTCACCAGGTCACGACGACCCCAACCGATCGTGACCCGGCCGGGCACTGTGCCAGCCGGGGCTCCCTGTTGCTTGGGCCCCTTGGTCAGGGCGTCCATGGCAGCGCCAGTCGCCGGGGAGTCGGCCAGCCCGCGCACGTCCGGCAGCACGGTTTCGCGCGAGAGCGCCCAGGGCCGTGCCGAGAACTGCGCCAGCAGCAGAGTCCTTCCCACAGAGCTGCCGAGCAGTGCTGGCAGCATGCCTCGCAGCGCTCGGACCAAAGCGATCGACGGCCGCAGCGTGGCGCCGAAGACGACGACCTCGCGGTCGCTCCAGAAGCCGCCCGGGTCCAACGCCACGGTGTCGCCGCCGACGCCCCGCCGCGCGAGCTCGAGCACCATTCGGCCGCCCATCGACTGGCCGACGGTCGAGACCCCGTCCAGGCCCTGTTCGCGGATGAAGTTCGCGACGGAGTCGGTCAGGGTGGCGATCGAGACCTCGCCGGTCAACGGCGGCGTCTCGCCGAACCCCGGTAGGTCGACGGCGATTACCTCACGGCGCTCGGCCAGTTCGTCGAGGATCGGGGACCAAGATCGCCACCCAGCACCCAGACCGTGCACGAGCAGCAGCGGACTGCCGCTCCCTCGTCTTACGTGATTCAACGCCACACCGGGAACGCTAGCTCACTCGGAGTCTCGGGGTGCTCGGTCACCGAATGCGGATGACGACCGTGACCAGCACCGACGACCCGATCGACCGGCTGCCCGCGGCGGGCGGTGACGTCGCGCCCGGTGGCGCGGACCTGAACCCGCACCAGCCGCACCGGTTCCGGCTGGCCGCGTCCGCACCCGACACCTACGACGGCGGCACGCTGCGCAACGCCAGCGAGGAGACGTTTTCCATCCTGAAGGGACAGGACGCCTCGGTCGTGCTCGCGCACCTCGAGCCCGGCGGAATCCGGGAGCCGCACTGGCACCCCAGCGCGTGGGAGGTGAACTACGTGATCACGGGCCGGCTGCGGTTCACCGCGCTGGAGACCCTGGGCTACTGGGAGTCCTTCGACGCCGAGGCCGGTGACTTGGTGTTCCTGCCGCAGGGCGGGATGCACTACTTCGAGAACGTCGGCGAGGACGTCGCGAGCTCGCTGATCGTGTTCAACTCGAGCTCGCGCGAGCCGCGCGACGACATCGGGATGGTCTCGGCCCTGAGCGTGCTGGCCTCGAGCGTGCTGGGTTCGCTGTTCGGCGTCCCGGCCGAGGTGTTCGACCGCATCCCGCACAACGTGCGCCGGATCGGGATCACCCGCCACACTCCGCGATAGCCGCGCCCGGCCAGCGCCTCCAGGAAGGTGTCCGGCCAAAAGATCATCGGCTGCCGCGCCGCTGATCAGCAGCAAGGAAGGCCCGGCGGCGTTCCTGAACTCCTCGAAAACGATCTCGACTGACTGTTGTGAGCGATCCGCACCACTGATCCTGATGCGATGAAGGAGCGTTGCGACGTGAGGTTGAGCATGAGCGCAGCGGCCGTGAACGGTCCGGCGTGTGCAGTTCGGTGAGAAGGGTAGGCCAGGGGTATGGCCATCGCGACGACGAAGCCCGCCACCGGGGAGACGGTCCGGGAGTTCGACTCCCTCACCCAGCAGGAGCTCGAGGACAGGATCCAGCGGTCCTGGGACGCGTTCCAGAACTACCGCGCCACGACGGTCGAGCAGCGGTCCCGGTGGATGCGCGCCGCTGCCGACATCCTCGACGCCGAGACCGGCCGCCTGGCCGAGCTCGCGACCCTGGAGATGGGCAAGACCCTCGTCGCGGCGAAGGCGGAGGTCGGCAAGTGTGCGCTCGGGTGCCGCTGGTACGCCGACCACGCCGCCGAGCACCTCGCCGACCATCCCTGGGATCCCGCGGACGCGCCGTCGAACGCCCGGGTCTTCACCCGGTACCAGCCGCTGGGTCCGGTGCTGGCGATCATGCCGTGGAACTTCCCCTACTGGCAGGTCTTCCGTTTCCTGTGCCCGGCCTTGATGGCCGGCAATGTCGGCCTGCTCAAGCACGCCTCGAACGTGCCGCAGGTCGCGTTGGCCATCGAGGACGTGCTGGTGCGGGCCGGCTTCCCGCGGGGCGTGTTCCAGACCCTGCTGATCGGCTCCTCGATGATCGAGGCCATGGTCGACGACGACCGCGTGCGTGCCGTCACCCTCACCGGCAGCGAGCCCGCCGGACGTGAGGTTGGCGCCCGCGCCGGGAAGAACGTCAAGACCAGTGTGCTCGAGCTCGGCGGCAGCGACGCCTTCATCGTGATGCCCTCGGCCGACCTGGATGCCACCGCCGACGCGGCCGTCGCGTCGCGCACCCTCAACAACGGCCAGTCCTGCATCAACGCCAAGCGGATCATCGTCCACGAGCAGGTCGCCGACGAGTTCCAGCGGCTCCTCGTGGAGAAGATGGAGGCGCTCACGGTCGGTGACCCGATGGCCGAGGACACCGATCTCGGGCCGCTGTCGGGACCGCAGGGCCTCGCGGAGCTCGACCGGCAGGTGCAGGAGTCGGTGGCCGCGGGCGCGAAGCTCCTGACCGGGGGCAAGCCGCTGGGCGGCAAGGGCAACTTCTACCCGGCGTCGGTGCTCTCCGACATCCCGAAGGAGGCGCCGGCCTACTACGAGGAGCTCTTCGGCCCGGTGGCGCTCTTGTTCCGAGCGACGGACCTCGACGAGGCGATCGCGATCGCCAACGACTCGAGCTTCGGCCTCGGCGGGAGCGCCTGGACCCAGGACGCGGGCGAGGCAGAGCGCCTGGTCAACGAGGTCGAGACCGGCATGATGAACATCAACAAGATCACCGCCTCGACACCGGAGGTCCCCTTCGGCGGGGCCAAGAACTCGGGCTACGGCCGCGAGCTCGCGAGCTTCGGCACGCTGTCGTTCGTGAACGCCAAGACGGTGTGGATCCAGTGATCGGGAGCGGCATACCCACCTTCACGCAGGTTGCCCACGTCGCGCTCGTCGTGCGCGACATGGCGGCGAGCGTGGCGTTCTACGAGCGGGTCCTGGGGTTCGAGCAGGCGAGCGAGCGACGCGAGGGGCCGCCCGAGGCGCGGCACCCGCGCCAGCTCGTCCGCCACCCGGACTCCGGTCTCGTCCTCGGGATCCACGAGCCCTACGAGCGCTCGCACGACCGGTTCGACCCGCAGCGCACCGGACTCGACCACCTCGCGGTCACGGTGGTCGGGGTCGCCGTAGTACTCGGGACAGATCGGGCGGATATGGCCCGATCGCGCGGGATCCGGGCAGCCGGCGTCAGGCAGGTGCTGGTTCGGTGGCGGTGTTGAGGGCGCGGTAGATGGTGGCCCGGGAGACGCCGTAGCCGGCGACGAGGTCGGAGATCGACTCACCGCGTTCGCGGAGCGAGCGGATCTGGCGGGCCTGTGCCGGGGTGAGCTTGGGCGGGCGGCCGGTGTGACGGCCACGCGCCCGCGCGGCGGCGCGGGCGGCGGCGGCGCGTTCGTGCATGAGCTCGCGTTCGTAGGCAGCGAGGGCGGCGAAGATCCCGGCGAGCATCCGGCCGGTGGCGGTCGAGTAGTCGATCCCTTCGCGCAGCGAGCGCAACAGCACTCCGGCCTCTGTGAGGGTTTCGACGGTCCGGATGATCCCCGACAGGCTTCGACCGAGTCGATCGAGGGCGACCACGACCACGGTGTCGCCGGCGCGGACGTAGTCCAGCAGCGCGGCGAGCCCGGGGCGGTTATCGCCCACGCCGGAGAGCTGATCGGTGAACAGTCGCTCGCAACCGGCGACGGTGAGCGCGTCGCGTTGTTGGTCGAGCGACTGGTGGTCGGTGCTGACTCGGGCGTAGCCGACGATCGACATGGCCAGAATCGTCGCAGAAGTCGGCGTGTTCATCCCTGCTCAGTCGCCGACTTTCGTACCAACTTCTGCGACACGACGACCTGGAAGAGTGTGGTCCGCGTGTTGTCTCATCGTTCGTGTCGCAGAACCTTGGTTGTGCGACGACGACGGCGACCGCGGCCAGCGGGATGTTGATCAGAAACACCCAGCGCCAGGACACGGCGCGCACCAGCCATCCGCCGACGAACGGGCCGAGGGCGGAGGTCACGCCGGACAGCCCGGCCCAGATCCCGATCGCCCGGCCGCGGTCCTCGCGGCGGATGGACGCGTCGATCAGGGCGAGGCTGCCGGGCATCAGCAGCGTGCCGCCGACACCCTGGAGCAGCCGGAACCCGGTCAGGGCGCCGCCGTCCGGGGCGAGCCCGCAGCCCAGCGACGCGGCCGTGCCGTCGTCCAGGTCGTCCGGGAGGCTCATCACCCCGCGTCGTCCGGGAGGCTCATCACCCGCGGTGTGCGCGACGACCGTCCGCTCGGCCATGGACCCGAACGGCTCCCGGGCCCCGGCGAAATAGACCCGCCTGCGCTGGTGCCAGCCGACGCCCTCCAGTCCCGGGACCAGGGGCAGCGCCTCGGCGGACCGGCCCGCCGCGACGATCAGGTCCACCGGGTTAAGGCCCGCCGCGGTCACCTCGACGACGGCCTCGTTCTCGTCGTGGGCGACCGGATCGTCGTAGGTCCCGAACCGGGGCGTCGTGCCGGGCTCGTGCAGAACGGCTGCCTCCATGCCGGGCGGCTGCCCGCTACGGGGCCGGACAAACGCAGGTCTACCTCCGCGGCGGCGCCGAGAGGATCTGCAGCACCCGCCGCTCGGTGAGTCCCAGGCGGGGGTTGTTCCGCCGTGCCCGCTCGACGATCTGTGATGGGGTCAGCCCCATGGCGTGGTAGAGGCGCACGACCTTGTCCTGGTCGGCGCTCCACCGCGGGCTCCACCGCGGGCTCGGTACGGGCGCGGGCGCGTGCCCGCCAACAGGTCCGGGTCGACGGGTCGGGCGGGACCGGGAGACCGCACCGCCGGAGCGGTAGTCGAGCCCCACCCCGGTGTCCTTGCGCGCGAACTCGCCGGCCTCACCGCGGCGGGCGATCTCCTCGGGGTCGACCACGATCAGCGTGTCGGCGCTCTTGTTGTTCCCGATCGCGGTGACCACCGTTCCGCGGTGGTGCCGGGCATGGCACTCGGGCCTCGTGCAGTACCGGTAGCCGAGCTCCACCCGCTCCTCGAGCAACGGGTCCCCGCATTCGATGCAGGTAATGCGGTCAGACATCTCGCACGGTGCAACGCACGGCCGGGCTCGAGTCTTCCCCATCCCCGACGGCAGCGTCTTCCCCATCCCCGACGGCAGCGCGACGTCGGTGATCCACTCGTCGTAGCGCAGGTCGGGCGGGAGCGCACCCCGAGACGGGCCCGTGGCACGACGTCCTGTCCGGCGCGCGCACGCCGGACACCGGACGCGCGCTCGACATCGCAGCGCACGCTGCACTGGATCCGGCGCGCGGGCGGCCCGGCCGGCGGCGGCGATCTCTGCGGCAATCGCACACTGGATCTCGTCGTATTGGGTCGGACCGACCACCCGGGATCTGCTCGCCCACGGCGGCCTGGTCGGTCCTCGACCACACGCGGCTCTAATCGCCGATCGCTCCCCGGACATCCCGCGCCGGGTGTCCGGCTACAACCAGCGGGGCTGCGGGGACGCGGGTCCGGACACCCACCCGGCCGTAGGACACCACCGGCCCGGACCGGGACGAGCTCAGCCCGGTGGCGCGGTTTCTGCCGGACGCGGACACCACTCGCGCCGCCCCTGCAGCGGAGCAGCAAGCCCACTGGCCGGCCAACGCCGGCCCAACATCCGCCCAGCCACGACATCAGCGCGCAGAACGCCTCGGATCGCGATACCGTGATCCCAAGTCACGGGTCCGTCTAGCCCGGCTGGGCCGGTAGCGACCGTGGCTGGCGGCCTCGCCGCCCGCTCATGGGGTTCAACCACGACGCCCCGGTCCTGGTTGGTGACGCACGTCCCGCCATCGTCCTGTTCGACCGGGGGCGATTCCACGCCTCGGTCGCCCGGCACGGGCGGGTGCGTCTCACCCACCTGCACAGGTCCTGAAGGGGCTCGCTGACCACAAGCCCGACCCGCCGATGCCGGTTGACCGACCTGCGACACGGCGCCGGCCGCCCCGCCGCCCCGGGCGAGGACCAGCAGCCCGAGGCCATCCACCGAGGAGAACTCCATGCCGCATCGCGATGGCACGTCCCGCGCCGACGCCCCCGCCGGCACAGCCCGCGCGACCGTCCGGGACCGGCAAACCGGCGACGACGAAGCGTCGCTGTGGGAAAGCGTGCGCCGGCTCGGCACCACCGAGGTACACATCGCCGGACCCGACCTGGTCCCGCCCGGGGCCGGAGACACGCGGCGATGACTGAATCCCGTCTCGACTCCGCACAAGGCGTCGCCGATCCCACGGCCGATCCCGCGGTCGATCTCGGTGACCTGGCACAGGTGGTGCAGGCCTGCCCCGCGGTGGCCGGTCTGCATCCCGGCACCAGCGGCGCCATCACCACCCAGACCGGCCACGGCCGGCTGGCCGGGCTGCTGCTGGTCAATCACATCCTGCTCGCCGGGGTCGTCGGGTTCCGGCCGCACAGCACCGCTGTGATCACCGAGCAAGTCCGAGACGCCGTCGCCGCCCGCGCTGACGGTCTCTACGTCGTCGTCACCGTCATCGCCACCACCCCGGAATCCACCGGGCCGCACCCGCGCCACCGTGCCCACGCCCGTCGGGATGTCGCTGGGGCGTGACACCCGAGACGGTGCGACACCGCACCGCTCCCGACCAGGAGATGGGCGCGTCACCACGATGCGCCAGGAGGCTGTATGACGCCGTTGACCGACGAGGTGTTTCTTTCTCGCGTGCAAACCCATGTCGGGCAGCAGGATCTGGATGGGGCCGACCAGGCCACGATCGCGGTCCTGCGGACGCTGTTCGACTCGATGTCGACCACCGACGCCAGCGCGCTGTCTCGAGCACTGCCGTCCGGGCTGCGCGCCCGGCTCGGCGCGGCAGCAGGCGCCGCCCGGGGCGGCGGCCAGCATGCGGTCGGGCCCCGAGATTGAGCAGTGCCCACGTCCGGTCTCGGCCCGGCCCGGTACAGGGTGATCTTGCCCAGGTCCCGGATACGCGGGGGAGAGCCACAATCCGACCAGGTCGAACAAGCCGAAGGTGATCAGCGTGACCCCGTGCGTGTCGGTGGCGTGCTCGGTGATCGGGATTTCGGTGGCGTTGCCGAGGATCTCGTCGAGAACGTAGTGCGCCTCGCGCTTGGTCGCCACGATGATCTTTGTGCCGTAGGCCGCGTGCTGGTCGGTGACCGCCGAGTAGGTCGACAGGCCCTGGTGGGCGAAGTACCGGTTCATCGCCCGGGCGGTGGTGCACTTGCCGCGGGTGGGGAACCGTTGGCCGTCGGAAGAGAAGAGGGTGCCGGAGCCGAAGATCGCGGTGAGCGGCAGCGTCTGGTGGTAGCCGATCAGCGCTAGGTTCGCCGCCCGTAGCGTCTCTTCCCTTACGTACCACTCGCTGGTCCAGGCCAGGATGTCGTAGGAGATGCCGCAGGCATCGGCCATGCGGGCCAGCCCGAGGTTGGTGCAGTGGCTGAGCAGCACCGCGATCAGGTTCCGCTTCAGCTCGCGCGTGCGGGTCTGTTTGCCGCCAGCGTGGGTGAAGCAGTCCAGGAACCCGGTGCGGCGGTCCAGCTCGATCAGCAGCGACACGATCGGCGCGAACGGCAGCATCTCGGTTAGTTCCGTCTTGAGCGCGACCGCGTCAGCCGGAATGTCTTCTGCCGACAGCGGGGAGATCACCAGGTCGCCGGTGTCGTCGACGCGGACCGGGCCGTCGTCCTCGGCCAGGGTCTGCTCGAGTTCGCCCAGCGCGGCGTGCAGCTCGTCTTCAACCTGGGCCAGGCCGGTGGCGGCGTCGACGGGCTTGCCGACCAGGCGACAGAACTCACTGCGCTAGTCGGCCAACTGGCTCGGGCCCAGCAAGTAGGCGGTCGGGTCGGCGTAGCGGCGCGAGCCCGGTACCCACACATCCCCGGACCGCAGTGCGTCGCGCAGCGCGAGCAGCACGCACAGCTCCCAGCAATGCCGATAGGCCGTGGTCGGCGGTGGCGTCGTCGAGGTAGCCGCGCCAGCGGGCCGGGACGAATCCCGTCGGTGCGCTCGCCGGGACCTTGCGGGCGCCGCTCGCGTTCAGTTCCCACCAGGGCGGCGCCGAACCTGGTGGCCCAGCTGGCGCTGTGCACTGACTGGGATCGAGACCTCGTTTCTGGAGCTGAAGTCCACGACCCTGGGCGGGCGGGTGTTGCGCGCGAAGACCCCCGGCGGTGTCGACCAGGAGGTCTACGCCGTGCTCGTCAGCTACCAGGCGTTGCGGATCGCGATCGCCGACGCCACCATCGCCCGGCCCGACCTCGATCCCGACCGAGGTAGCTTCACCATCGCCCTTAACGCCGCCCGCGAGCAGCTCGTCCTGGCCGCTGGCGTGATCGCCGAGATAGTCGATCTGATCGGCGTGATCGGCCGTCGAGTCGTGGACGGACCGGATGCCCGGGCGGCGGTTACGGACCAACCCGCGCGTGGTGAAAACGGGCGATCTCGAAGTACGTCGCCAAGAGCGCCACTGGCCGCGTCCGAGCACCCAGCCGACCGGCCACCATCACGATCAACATCCTCGGGAGTGTCGATCCTTGACAGCACGACCCGACAGCTAACTGCACGACTTTGGGGCTAACTCTGCGCGAGGGTCAGGACGGCCTTGCCCCGGAAGCGGCCTCCGGCGAGGTCGTCGAGGACCTCGCGGAGCTTCTCCCAGTTCTCGGTGCGGCCGATCCGCGGCCGCAGCCGGCCGTCAGCGACGAGACCGGCGAGCACCGCGAGGTCGGCGCCTCGCTCGTTCTCCGGATCCGAGTGCACGAGCCCCACGAGGGTGTGCCCGAGGAAGTTGCCCAGCCCGAAGTCCGCCGCTCCGGCCATCCCGCCGTAGGTCACCGCGAGACCGGTCGGCGCCAGGTGCGCCAGGGCGGCCTTGAGCACCGGGCCACCGGCCCCGTCGAGCACCAGGTGGAAGCGGCTCGCCCCGTCGAGCGAGGTCACCGCGTCGTGAGCACCTGCATCCCGGGCCTCAAGCGCGCTCTCCGGACGGCTCACCAGGGCGATCACTTCGGCGCCGGCCGCCCGCGCGAGCTGGGTCGCGAACTGCCCGACCGCCCCGCTCGCCGCGGTCACCAGCACGCGACGAGCCAGCACTGATCCGCCCCGGCGCAACCCGCGCAGCGCGGTCAGGCCGGCGATCGGCAAGGCGGCGGCGTCGGTGAACGACACGTCGGGGGGCAGGGCGGCCGCCCGCTGGGTCGGCACCGCCACCCGTTGCGACCAGCCGGCGCCGTCGACGATGGCGATGACGGGGGCACCTTCTGGTGGGCCCGAGCCGTCGGCCGCGGCCCGGTGAACCGTCCCGGCGACGTCCTGACCAGGCCGCCAGTCCTGGTCCCGCTGGCCCAGCAGCGCCAGCTCGCCGCGGTTCACTCCGGCAGCGCGTACCCCGATCACCAGCTCGTCGGGCGCGGGCTCGGGCTCGGGCAGGTTGTCGGCCAGACGCAACCCCCGTGGTGCGGAGCGGTCGGTGATGAAACCACGCATGTCAGTTGGGGTGCCCGTCGGGGCGATGCTCAACCATTTCGAAGTCCCCGTCGGGGCGCGACGGCAGCGGCGGCGGAAAGAACGGCACTTCCCGGCCGCTGGCGTCGGCTCGTCCGTGGGGCGATCTTGCGCGGGCTGGGGCGATCCGGCATACGCACCGCAGCGCCGACGTCGAGGACCGGCGCGGGAGAACCCGCCGGTCAGCCGGCCGGTGTGGTCCGTACCGCCTCGGTGAGGCTGTCGAGCTCGACCGGACCGCGGTAGAGCCGGCCGTTGAGGAACAGCGCGGGTGTGCCCGGGACACCGCTCGCTTCCCCGCTGGCCAGGTCCCGCTGCACCCGCTCGCGATGGTCGCGGGCGCGGTAGCCGATCGCTCCCGCATCCGGCAGGCCCAGCCGCTCGGCGTAGCCCGCGAGGTCGTCCTCGGTCAGCCGATCCTGGTGGCTGTAGAGCACCTCGTGCATCACCCAGAACTGGTCGGCGTCGGCGGCGGCTTCGGCGGCCAGCGCGGCCGGCCTCGCGTGCGGGTGGATGTCGACCAGCGGGAAGTGCCGGAATACGAATCGCATGCGGTCCCCGGCCCGGTCCACGAGGTTCTCCAGCACCGCATACACCTGCCCGCAGTACGGGCACTGGTAGTCGCCGTACTCGACCAGGGTCACCGGTGCGCCGGCCGGGCCACGGCTGTGGTCGACGGCGTCGACGGGGGACGCCAGCCCAGGGCTGTTCATCGGTGCTCCTTCCTCCCACGCTCGCCTCGCTCCCGGCGTCTGGTAGACACCCGGCACTGTGGAACGGCCTGCCCGCGACCCGTTACCGGCAACCAGGCCGGGTCAGTGCCCCAACGCGTCGATCGCGGCCATGTCGTCGTCGGAGAGCTCGAAGTCGGTGATGTCGATGTTCTCGCGGATCCGTGCCGGGGTCGCTGACTTGGGGAAGACGATGAATCCGTGCTGCAGGTGCCAGCGCAGCACGACCTGGGCCGGGGTGCGGCTGCGGGCCTCCGCGATCTGCGCGATGGTGCGCTCGCGCAGCAGGCCACCCTCCGCGAGCGGCGCCCACGCCTCGGTGGCGATGCCGGCGCGCTGGTGGTACTCACGCAATGACTGCTGCGGCGTGCGGGGGTTCAGCTCGATCTGGTTGACCGATGGGACGGTGCCGGTCTGGTCGGCGAGCCGGTCGAGCTGCGCCTCCCCGAAGTTGGACACCCCGATCGAGCGCGCCCGACCGTCGTCGCGCAGCGCCTCGAAGGCCCGCCAGGTGTCCACGTCGCCGTCGCGGCCCGGCCAGTGGATCAGGTACAGATCCACGTGGTCGGTGCCGAGTCGTTGCAGGCTGGCGTCCAGCGCGCGCCTCGCGGGCTCGTACCCGTGGTCGGCGCCGGCGAGCTTCGTGGTGACCCAGACGTCGTCCCGGGCAACGCCGGCGTCCCGGATGCCCTGCCCGACACCGGTCTCGTTGCCATACATCTGCGCGGTATCGATGTGGCGGTAACCGGCCTCGAGTGCGGTGCGCACGACATCGGCGGTGTCGTCCTGCTGGACCCGCCACACGCCGAGACCGAACTGGGGGATCGTCGCACCGTCGTTCAGCGTGATGCTCGGGATGCTCGCCATGGCCTCCGGCTACCCGCTGCCCGCATGGGAAAACCCGGTCGAACGGTGGCCCGGCCGGGCGAGCGGGTCTGGCGGCGTCTCCTCTGGCCAACCTGCACCAGGTCGTGTCGTTCGCGAAGCCGACCAGGCACTTACCATCTGCCTGAAGGTTGCCGCGACCTGCTCGGCCACGCCCTGTGCCGGTCATCCCCGAGCTGCCTCGCGGCCGGCCGCGGCGGCGATCTCCTCGAACCGGGACCGGATGGTCGGCAGCCGCGGTGCCCGGCAGGCCTGGTCGATCGCGGCTTGCGCGGCGGCTTCGCTCATGCTGCGGCTGCGCAGCCGGGACGCGTTCATGAAACCTCCGGCCGGCTCGGGAGGCCCGTGAGCGCCACCGGATCCGAGCCGATGTGGGCCTCGCCGGGCCGGATCTACCGGCGACGTCCTGGCCGGGGCGCCAGCCGTCGGTCCGCTGCTGCAGCACCGCCAGCTCACCGCAGTTGAGCCCGTCCGCGCCCACGCCCGCCACCGCATCGTGTGAGGACGGCTCAGGCAGCTCCCGCAGCGCGAGGCCACCCCTCGGCGCCGGCCGTCGGTGATGTGGCCGCGCACGGCTCCTCCTTCGGTCTCCGGGTGGCCTCACGGCAGCTCGATGACGACCTTGCCGGTGACACCGGACTCCACCGCCTCGTGCGCGCCAGCGACCTCGTCCAGCGGAAAACGATGCGTCGGCAGGGTGGTCAGCGAGCCGTCGGTCAGCGCGCCGGTGATCGCTTCGGCGGCCTGCTGCAGCGCCGGCGCGGGCACGTTGTAGACCAGCACGAAGCGCAGCGTGACGTTGGCCGTCATGCAGTCGCGCACCGGCAGCGTGGGATCGGTGGATCCCGCGGCGTAGCTGACGACGGTGGTGGCTGGCCCGGCCAGGCTCACGTCCATCTCCAGGTTCGCGGCGGGGGCGACCTCCACGATGCGATCGGGCTGTGGCGCCACCGTGCGAATCTGCTCGGCTGCGTCGCCGTCGCGGTAGTTCACCACCGTCTCGGCGCCGGCGGCCCGCGCGAGCTCCGCCTTCTCCTGGCTGCTGATCGTCGCGACCACCCGGGCGCCGTCGTGGTGAGCGAGCTGGATCGCGAAGTGCCCGACCGCGCCGGCACCGCCCGCGATGAGCACCGCGCCGCCGTCCAGCGGCCCGTCGGCGAACAGGCAGCGGTGCGCGGTCATCGCGGGAATGCCCAGACTGGCCGCGAGGTCGTCGGAGACCGCGTCGGGCAGGACGACGGCCTGCTGCTCGGGGATCACGCTCCACTGTGCGGCGGTGCCGAAACGGCCGGTGGCGGCGAACCAGACCCACACCCGCTGCCCCACCCGGTCCGGCGAGACACCGTCGCCGACCGCGTCGATCGTGCCGACACCGTCGTGATGCGGGATCTGGAAACCCTCGATCGGGCGCGGTGTCGACCCGTCGCGTGCTGCGACGTCGGTCGGGTTGATGCCCGAGACGGCGACACGCACCCGCACCTGCCCCGGCCCGGGCTCCGGCCGGTCAAGCTCGGTAACCCGCAGCACCTCGCGGGCGGGTCCGGTTTGCTCATAGCACGCGGCCTTCATCGCGACGACACCTCCTCAGAATTCCCACGCCCGTGGGCTGTGCTGCACGCTGATCCACTGGTCGGTGGTGAACTCGGCGATGCCCCACTCGCCGCCGAAGCGGCCCAGCCCGGAGGCCTTCTCCCCGCCGAAGGCCGTGTTGGGTTCGTAGTTG